>NZ_KV806604.1:0-254634 GCF_001811765.1 Streptococcus sp. HMSC076H09
GTTCTCTCTCAGGTATCCTTAACCAACATTCAACTTTGAATGCTTAAATATATAAAGTAGATTAATGATTAAATAGTTAAGCTATTTAAAACAAATTGGAGCTAGTGTTACACTTTTCAAAGTGTAACACTAGTTTTTTAGTATGCTGATGGCTCTTAGAGACCATACAGCTGATGAAAATACTAACTAAGCAGTGCAATCAGAGGACTTTCAAAGGCTGGTGCCAACATAAGGAGTAATTGAAGGTTGCAATACTATTTTTCCGAATATTACATGGCATAGTGTGATGAATAGGACTCCTCAAAATAGTATTTAGTGTTCTAAGTGTGATTAACTCATTTTAAGAAAAATTTTTTGTATTTTTAATCAAAAATCAAGCCCTATTGTTTTAAAAATGGTAGAAATTGCATTATAATAGTATTGTTGAAGATTATGTATAGAGAGGACTTTAATAATGACATTACCAATCTTTCTAGAGTTGGTAGAAATGAAAGCCAAAACAGCTAGTGTTTTACCATTTTTGATTGGTTTGTGTTTTAGTGCTTATTACTACAATTCAATAAACCCTGTATATGTCGGTTTATTCTTCGTTGCTATGTTTTTATTCAATATGTTCGTTGACATTTGGAATAATTACAATGATTATCGGAATGCTGTGGATTTGGATTATAAGAATGACACTAACATTATTGGTCGTGAGAACCTATCCCTACGCCAAATAGAAGTTATTATGGCAAGTTTAGTCATTACTTCTAGTGTGATTGGTTTAGTTTTAGTTTCCCAAGTCGGTCTGCCTCTTTTATGGATGGGACTTTTTTGTTTTGGAATTGGTGTTTTATATTCCTTTGGTCCAAGATCTTTATCTAGTCTGCCCTTAGGAGAAGTATTTTCTGGCTTGACAATGGGATTTATGATTAGTTTAATTTGTGTATATCTAAACACTTATCAAAACTTTTCGTGGGATATCCTCAACTTAAGCAAAATTTTCTTGATTTCCTTGCCGAACACCTTATGGATTGCCAACCTAATGTTGGCGAATAATCTGTGCGACAAAGAAGAAGATGAAAAAAATCATCGCTATACTCTTGTACATTATACAGGGATAAGAGGTGGACTCTTGCTGTTTGCTATTTCTAATAGTATAGCTTTATTGGCAATTGTTTTTGAATTTCTTTTTGGACTTGCGCCTGTTACAGTACTCTTGAGTTTGTTATTAATACCATTTATTTATAAGCAGACAAAACTATTGTGGCAAAAACAGGTTAAGAGAGAAACATTTGTTTGTGCGGTACGTATTCTAGCACTGGGATCTGCAACCCAAGTCTTAACGTATCTAATTGGAATCATTTTTTAGAGGAGTTTTATCATGAAAGAAATCCTAGTTTTAGGTGCTGGTTATGCCGGTTTGAAAGCAGTTCGTAATTTACAAAAACAATCAGGTGATTTTCATATTACCCTTGTTGACATGAATGATTATCACTACGAAGCTACAGAATTACATGAAGTAGCTGCAGGCTCTCAGCCAAAAGAAAAAATTACATTCCCAATTAAGGATGTTATCAACACTAATAAGGTTAACTTCATGCAAGATGAGGTGCTTAAAGTCGATGCTGAAAATAAAACAGTAACAGTTAAAAATAACGGTGAACTCCATTATGATTATGTCGTAGTTGCCTTAGGCTTTGTATCTGAAACTTTTGGCATCAAGGGTGCTATGGAGAATGCTTTGCAGATGACCAATATTTCGCAAGCAGAAAACATCCATAATCACATTGTTAATACAATGAAGTTGTATCGTGAGACAAAAGATGAAAATCTTCTCAAACTCTTAGTATGTGGTGCTGGTTTTACAGGTATTGAGTTAGCCGGAGCTATGGTTGATGAGCGACCAAAATATGCTGCTTTAGCGGGTGTAAAACCTGAACAAATTGAAATTATTTGTGTAGAGGCAGCAACTCGCATCCTACCAATGTTTGATGATGAATTAGCGCAATATGGTGTCAACTTAATTAAGGATTTAGGTATTAATTTGATGCTTGGAAGTATGATTAAGGAGATCAAACCGGGTGAAGTTGTTTATGGTACTAGTAAAGAGGATGAAGAACTCAAATCTATTACCGCAGGTACTATCATTTGGACAACAGGTGTTAGTGGAAGTCCGGTTATGGGAGAATCAGGATTTGATCAACGTCGTGGACGTGTAATGGTCAACAGTGATTTGCGTGATCCAAAATATGATAATGTTTATGTTATCGGTGATGTGTCTGCATTTATGGACACTGAGTCTGGTCGCCCATTCCCAACAACAGCTCAAATTGCAACTCGTATGGGAGCTCATGTTGCTAAAAACCTTTTACATCAAATCAAAGGTGAGGCTACAGAAGACTTTTCGTATAGTCCGCAAGGCACAGTTGCTTCAGTAGGAAATACGCATGGACTTGGTGTTGTTGGAAAAACTAAAATTAAAAAATACCCTGCGTCGGTTATGAAGAAGATTATCATGAACAAATCACTTGTTGATATGGGTGGACTTAAAGAACTTCTAGCTAAGGGACGTTTTGATTTATATCATTAAGATATTAAAGTAAGTTATTTACCAATTGTTACGAAGCTAGGAAACTAGCTCTTGCAGATATTTCTATAAAAGAAATGATTAAAACAAAATAAGAGGTTTTGTATGACAATTGAAACTTTAGCTCGTTTTCAATTTGCGATGACTACAGTTTTCCACTTTTTCTTTGTACCATTTACAATTGGTACATGCCTAGTGGTTGCTATTATGGAGACAATGTATGTTATCACAAAAAATGAAGAGTATAAAAAATTGACAAAATTTTGGGGTAATATCATGCTCCTTAGTTTTGCAGTTGGTGTTGTGACAGGTATCATTCAAGAGTTCCAATTTGGAATGAACTGGTCAGACTATTCACGTTTCGTAGGTGATATTTTTGGAGCTCCATTGGCTATTGAAGCTTTATTAGCTTTCTTTATGGAATCTACTTTCCTTGGTTTATGGATGTTTACATGGGATAACAAAAAAATTAGTAAAAAATTACATGTGACATTCATTTGGCTAGTGGTTTTTGGCTCATTAATGTCAGCGATGTGGATTCTTACTGCTAATAGCTTCATGCAACATCCTGTTGGTTATGAAGTTGTAAACGGTAGAGCGCAAATGACTGATTTTCTTGCACTTGTAAAAAATCCACAGTTCTTCTATGAATTTACCCATGTTATTTTTGGTGCCATTACGATGGGTGGTACAGTGGTTGCTGGTATGTCAGCCTTCCGCCTCTTAAAATCAGAACAGCTGAAAGATACAACGGTTGAACTTTATAAGAAATCAGTTCGTATTGGTTTAGTAGTAGCACTTCTTGGTTCAATTTCAGTTATGGGAGTTGGGGATTTACAAATGAAAGCCTTGATTCACGATCAACCAATGAAATTTGCTGCTATGGAAGGTGATTATGAAGATTCGGGTGATCCTGCAGCTTGGAGTGTAGTTGCTTGGGCAAATGAAGCAGAACACAAACAAGTTTTTGGGATCAAGATTCCTTATATGTTGAGTATTTTATCTTACGGGAAACCATCTGGTTCTGTGAAAGGTATGGATACAGCTAATAAAGAATTGGTTGCTAAGTATGGTAAAGATAACTACTATCCAATGGTTAACCTACTTTTCTATGGTTTCCGTACAATGGCGGCGATGGGAACAGCTATTATGGGTGTTTCTGTTTTAGGACTCTTTTTAACTCGTAAGAAAAAACCAATTCTTTATAAACACAAATGGATGCTATGGATTGTTGCTTTAACAACCTTTGCACCATTCTTAGCTAATACATTTGGTTGGATTGTGACAGAACAAGGACGATACCCTTGGACTGTCTATGGTCTTTTCAAGATTAAGGACTCTGTCTCTCCAAACGTTTCAGTTGCATCATTATTTGTTTCCAATACTGTGTACTTCTTATTGTTTGGTGGTTTAGCGGTGATGATGATAAGCCTAACAATAAGAGAATTGAAGAAAGGGCCAGAGTATGAAGATGAACATGGACATCATGGTGCATATACTTCAATTGATCCCTTTGAGAAAGGAGCATACTAAATGAGTGCTTTACAATTCTTTTGGTTTTTCCTAATCGGCCTCCTATTTTCAGGATTCTTCTTCCTTGAAGGATTCGACTTTGGGGTTGGGATGGCTGTTCAAACTTTAACACATAATGAGCATGAAAAAGATCAAGTAGTAGAAACCATTGGTCCAGTTTGGGATGGTAATGAAGTTTGGCTTCTTACCGGTGGTGGAGCAATGTTTGCTTCTTTTCCATACTGGTATGCTTCACTATTTAGTGGTTACTATTTGATTCTCCTTACGATTCTCTTTGGATTAATTATTCGTGGTGTTTCCTTCGAATTTAGACATAAAGTTCCTGCAGAGAAAAAGCAGTTTTGGAACTGGACCTTAACAATTGGTTCCGCTATTGTTCCATTCTTCTTTGGGATTATGTTTATAAGTTTGATTCAAGGTATGCCACTTGATGCCAGTGGTAACTTATCAGCTCAATTCAGTGATTACTTTAATATATTCTCGTTGGTGGGTGGAGTTGCAATGGTATTGCTAGCCTATCTTCATGGTTTAAACTACATTGCATTGAAGACAGAAGGGCCGATTAGAGAGCGTGCCCGTAATTATGCTCAGTTGCTTTACTGGGTACTCTATCTTGGTTTAGCCTTGTTTGCAGTTCTCTTGTATTTCAAGACAGATTTCTTTAGCAATCATCCGATAGTTACGACAATTATGGTTTTGGTTATTGTTGTATTAGCTGTATTAGCGCATGCTTCAACTTTTAAAGGAGCAGAGATGACAGCATTTTTAGCGAGTGGTCTCAGTCTTGTTTCAGTGGTTGTTCTGTTGTTCCAAGGTCTATTCCCACGAGTTATGATTTCATCAATTAGCCCTAAATATGATTTGCTGATTCAAAATGCATCCTCAACGCCATATACTTTAAAAGTAATGTCGATTGTCGCAATTACTCTAGTTCCCTTTGTTCTAGCTTATACAGCATGGGCATATTATATCTTTAGAAAACGTATTACCTTGCCAGTGATTGTGACAGGAGAAAAATAATGCTAGATAAAGCGGTTATGCGCTTGTCAGGTATTCATAAGTTGTTAGGATTGCTTGCGGGACTTGATGTTCTTCAAGCAATCTTTATTATCGGACAAGCTTATTATTTGAGTCTTTCTATAACTGGTTTGTGGGAAGGGCAAAAACTTTCTTCTCAAACGGTTTATATTTTGTTATTTATGGTCTCATATTTAGGCCGTCATGTTATTGATTACATCAAAAATAGAAAGCTTGATGACTTTTCAACAGCACAATCTAGTCTTTTGAGACGTCAATTATTAGATAAGTTATTTGATCTAGGTCCTAAAGTCGTTCAAGAACAAGGAACTGGTAATGTTGTTACAATGGCACTAGATGGTGTTTCTTTAGTTGAAAATTATTTACGTTTAGTCTTGAATAAGATGATTAACATGTCTATTATCCCATGGATTATTCTAGCTTATATTTTCTATTTAGATATTGAATCAGGTGCAATTTTACTTATCGTTTTTCCTTTAATTATCATCTTTATGATTATTTTAGGCTATGCGGCTCAAGCTAAAGCAGATAAACAATATGAATCCTATCAAGTGCTTTCTAATCATTTTTTAGATTCATTACGAGGCATTGATACTCTCAAATATTTTGGTCTTAGTAAACGTTATGGTAAAAGCATTTATCAAACAAGTGAATCTTTTCGTAAAGCAACAATGAGTACTTTGAAAATTGGTATTTTATCAACGTTTGCTTTAGACTTTTTTACAACTTTATCCATTGCTATCGTTGCTGTTTTTCTGGGTTTACGATTATTAAATGAGCAGATTTACCTTTTACCGGCTTTAACAATTTTGATTTTATCCCCTGAATACTTTTTACCCGTAAGAGATTTTTCTAGTGATTATCATGCAACGTTAGACGGGAAAAATGCATTTCAAGCGATTCAAAAGGTTCTAAACAAAACTGGTATTAAAGGTGAGCAATTAGTCATAGATGATTGGTCTAAAGAGAGTCATTTGGATTTAGAAAACATTGCTATTGCGTACGACCAAAAACGTGTTGTTGAGGATGTAACCTTACGATTTAGAGGACATCAAAAGGTTGCTTTAGTAGGAGTTAGTGGTTCAGGTAAGTCTAGCTTAATTAACCTTCTGAGTGGTTTTTTAGGGCCTGATAAAGGTTCTTTAAAAGTGGATGGTAGAGAAGTGGTTAACCTTGATCAAGAAGATTGGCATAAACAGATGATCTATATTCCTCAAACTCCTTATGTTTTTGAAATGTCATTACGTGATAATATTACCTTCTATACTCCCAATGCTAGTGACGAAGAGGTGATAAGAGCGATTCATATGGTAGGTTTAGATAGCTTACTAAGCGAGTTACCCGATGGTTTAGAAACGCGTATTGGTAATGGAGCGCGTCCACTTAGTGGAGGACAAGCCCAGCGTATAGCTCTGGCTCGTGCTTTTCTTGATCAAAATCGTCGTATTATGGTTTTTGATGAACCAACTGCTCATTTAGATATTGAAACAGAGTTAGAATTAAAAGAGAAAATGTTGCCACTGATGTCAGATCGTTTAGTTATCTTTGCAACTCATCGTCTTCACTGGTTGAACCAAATGGACGTTATAGTCGTTATGGAGAAGGGGAGAGTTGTAGAAGTAGGCTCTTATCAGGAATTATTAGCTAAAAAAGGATATCTCTATCAACTGAAGCATGCTATGGGAGGAAATAATGTTTAAAATCCCTTTGTTTAAAGAATTAAAGACAGATCAATGGGTAAAACCATTTTTCAAACAATATAAAGTTTCCTTAGTAATTGCTCTTTTCCTTGGTTTTATGACTTTCTTTTCTGCCAGTGCTCTTATGTTTAATTCGGGCTATCTGATTAGTAAGTCAGCTTCACTACCGAGTAATATTCTTCTAGTATATGTTCCAATTGTACTAACACGTGCTTTTGGTATTGGACGTCCTGTTTTTCGTTATATAGAACGCCTAACGAGTCACAATTGGGTATTACGAATGACTTCACAACTGCGCTTGAAGCTTTACCATTCCTTAGAAAGCAATGCTATCTTTATGAAGCGTGATTTTCGTTTAGGAGATGTTATGGGGCTTTTAGCGGAGGATATTAATTATTTGCAAAATTTGTATCTTAGGACAATATTTCCAACGATTATAGCGTGGTTATTATATAGCTTTATTATTATTGCAACAGGCTTCTTTTCTCTATGGTTTGCTTTAATGATGTTGCTTTATTTAGCTATTATGATTTTTCTTTTTCCACTTTGGTCGATTTTAGCTAATGGTGCTCGTCAGACTCGTGAAAAAGAATTAAAAAATCATCTTTATACTGATTTGACGGATAATGTCTTAGGTATTTCAGACTGGATTTTTAGTCAACGTGGTCAAGAGTACGTCGCCTTGCATGAACGTTCGGAAAGTGAACTAATGGCTGTTCAGAAAAAAATTCGTTCCTTTAATAATCGTAGAGCTCTTATTGTGGAATTAGTTTTTGGCTTTCTAGCTATTTTGGTTATTATTTGGGCTAGTAATCAGTTTATTGGTCACAGAGGTGGCGAAGCTAACTGGATTGCAGCATTTGTTCTAACAGTATTTCCCTTGTCAGAGGCATTTGCTGGTTTGTCTGCTGCTGCTCAAGAAACAAATAAATATTCTGATTCAATTCATCGTCTTAATGAATTATCAGAAACGTATTTTGAAACAACTCAAAATCAATTGCCTAATAAGCCATATGATTTTTCCGTCAAGAATTTAAGTTTCCAGTATAAGCCACAAGAGAAATGGGTTTTGCATCATTTAGATTTGGATATTAAAGAAGGAGAAAAAATTGCTATTTTAGGGCGGAGTGGTTCTGGCAAGAGTACCTTAGCTAGTCTACTTCGTGGCGACTTGAAAGCAAGTCAAGGGAAGATTACCCTAGGCGGTGCTGATGTTTCAATAGTTGGTGATTGCATTTCTAACTATATTGGAGTGATACAACAAGCGCCCTACCTTTTTAATACAACCCTGCTAAATAACATTCGCATTGGAAACCAAGATGCTAGTGAAGAAGATGTATGGAAAGTTCTTGAACGAGTTGGATTGAAAGAGATGGTCACTGATTTATCAGATGGTCTCTATACAATGGTTGATGAAGCTGGACTTAGGTTTTCAGGTGGCGAAAGGCATAGAATTGCTTTGGCTAGAATCTTACTAAAAGATGTCCCAATTGTTATCTTAGATGAGCCAACTGTTGGACTTGATCCTATTACTGAACAAGCCTTACTAAGGGTATTTATGAAAGAATTGGAAGGTAAGACCTTAGTTTGGATTACACATCACTTAAAAGGTATTGAACATGCTGATCGTATCTTATTTATAGAAAATGGGCAATTAGAGTTGGAAGGTTCTCCTCAAGAATTGTCTCAAAGTAGTCAACGTTACCGTCAGCTGAAAGCCGCTGATGATGGTGATCTATGATGATTGATAGGTGCGATAAATAAATGATAATAAAAAAACATTCCCTAACTGCTTTTCTAGCATTGTGGAATGTTTTTTTATTATTTAAATTTTGCGTTTTAAAAGGTAATTAGTTAATTGTAGCAACTGTTTTTTTGCAGAGTTCTGGGGTAGCTTATTTATGTCACTAATAGCTTTCTCAGTAAATTTACGAGCTAGATGGCGAGCTTTGTCAACACCTCTATGGGAAACGACGAGATAAGCAATTTTTTCCATGTCTTCAGTAGCCATATCTGTTTTTTTATCTAAAATAGGTTTGAAAATATCAGGATTTTCTTCAATGGCAAGAAGTAGAGGAAGGCTGTAAACGCCTTGTGTTAAATCCTCTAAGACAGGCTTATTAAATGTTTTTTTATCTGCAGTATAATCCAGGATATCATCCAAAATTTGGAATGTCATACCAATGTTAAAGCCGATATGGCCTGCTAGACGAACAACCTCCTTCTCTGCACCACCAAAGTAAGCTCCTTCTTTGCTAGCTAATTTAAAGAGTTCGGCTGTCTTACCTGAAATCGCACGTAAATAGTGATGGATACCTTGTTGTTGATTGTAACGAAGGTGCATCTGGTCCAATTCTCCCATGAGAATTTTACGCATAGATTTTGCATTAATCCTCATAAATGGTGTATCAGCCATAGATTCTAAAATAAGATCGAAAAAGACTGTGAAAAGTAAATCCCCAGTATAAACTGCGATGTCTTTGCCAAACTTGCTTTGAATGGTCATATTTCCACGTCTTAGTGGTGAGTCATCAATGACATCATCATGGATTAATGTAGCAACGTGAAGGATTTCTAAAGAAGCAGCGATTTTCTTTAGTTGCTGAGTATCTTGATTCTCCTTATTACCAAGTTGAGAAAAAAGGTAAAAGAATGCTGGTCTGAGCTGTTTTCCTCCCGCAGCTGTGAGTTGGCTTAGCGCCGCTTCAATATCTTTATTTCTGACCTGTATTCTTTCTTGAATTAGTTGATTGGTTTCATCAATATTTTTTTTAAGTTCAGGATAGTTATTCCAATAAGATGACATTAATCAGTCTCCCTCGCGTTGCTTTGTCACTCCATTCTACCTTATTTATTGAAATATTGCTAGGGTATCGTTTAGAGCTTCAAGTTGAGTTTGGAGGAGACTCTTCCAATTATTTATAGCTATTAAATTGAGTGCAAAGTCAAAGTCCTTTAAATTAACCTGAATATAGAATTTTCGATTTAAATGAGCAATCATAAGGATGGAAGTATCAGTAGTATTGCCAAAATACCAGAAATGATTCGAACTTCCGGAACCTTGTAAATCATCAACAATAGTTGCAACAACCTGTGGAATGTTTTTATTATCATGGTCAAAAACTGCTCCGAAGTTACTCTCTTGTAATAAATTGATCTGGTACCAAAAGTGTTGAGAATCATCAAACCGTTCTTTAGTAAGAAGTTTCATAAGTTAATTTCCTTGATTAGTTGGGATAGTTAAATAAGATTGACTCAAATCTACTGTTATAGAGTAACTAGCATTATCTCGAATGGTATGTTCAAAATCAGTTGTATAAAGGATAATCCTTAGATTATCACCTTTACTCAATTGATATATACTTGGTTGGAGGCTAAACTCGATATCAAACCATTGTTCTGGCTCGATAGCCTCAATTGTAAGTAAGTCTGTACGATTTTGAAGGTTCAAGACACCTTTACTGATGACACGATAATGATCTTTAGTAAACGGGAGTTCACGTAAAGCTTCTCTGGCAAAATTTTTACCATTATCAAGGCTGTTTAAGAATTTGATGGTTGGTGTATCTTTGAATCGTTTTTTAGGACCATAGTCTAAGATTTGGGCTGATAAAATGGCCTTTTTGTCACTAGTTTTAACACGTAGATGGAGTTTGCACTGTCCATTCAGGAGATAATTTTTCTTTAGAGGAAGATTAATAGTGATTTGATTGGTTTTATTATTTCCCTTGAAAAGATCATTTTTGAACACATTGAAGTCTTTACAATAAGTATCAAAGGCTTCTTTGTCATAATGGTTATCAATAAGTTTTTTACTATCACCTAAACCAATTTGCTCTTGATGGTTTCCTCCGAAAGCATCTAAAACTTGCCAAGTTTGCTCAGTAGTATTATCTTGCCAAATGACCTCTTCTAATTGGAAATGATTGTCAATGCCAAGTAGTTCTTGGCTTAGTAAGGCATTCATGCTTTCACGAAAATCAATCGACTGCCAATTATGCATATACACATGTTGACCTTGATGTAAAAAAAGGTGTTTTTTGATGGTTTGAGGCAATGCATTGAAAACTTTGTAGACATGTCTTGGCTTAACATTCCAATCCTGTAGTCCATGAGTGTAAACTACTCGACTTTTGACATTATTGACGTGAGTTAGGTAATTACGGTCATGCCAGTATTGGTTGTAATCCCCACTTTGACGGTCAATTGCTTTTGATTGTTCATTTAACAATGCTTGATAGCAATCGTTGTTTTTGATGTAATCACCAGCTAAGAGGTTTCGTGAGTATGTTAATTCTGTTAAAACGTCTAAATCTTCACCGGGGTAGCCGCCTGGACTACACACAAGCCCATTTTCTCGATAATAATCATACCATGTGGAGATTGCGGCTTCAGCGATAATGACTTTCAGCCCCTCAACGCCAGTTGTTGCTAAACCAGTTGACATGGTACCGAGATAAGATTTACCTGTGGTTGCTACAAGGCCGTTTGACCAATCAGCCTTGACTTGTTTATCTCGTTTATGACTTGTGAATGCAGTAACCTTACCATTTAACCAATCAATGACTGCTTTAAAGCTTTGTATTTGTTGGTAATCCCCACTGGTCATGAAACCCGTAGAGCCAGCAGTACCCACACCTGAAACGTATATATTAGCAAAACCACGAGAAAGAAAATAGTCATTGAGACTATAACTGTCAATGTGTGTGAAGCTTTCAGTTGCAGGGCTGATGGGTAATTTTGAAGGATGTTTTACTTCTTCTTTAAATGGTTTTGTGTCAACTTGTATGTGTTTAGGCTGTTTAACTGCTAGCGCACCCTCCATTTGGTATGTTTTTTGGTCTGCGGCAGGATCATTGATACCTTGATGATAGGGGCTAGCTGTCATCATCGTGGGGATAGTATGCTCGGTAGTGGGTCTGATAATGTTAACTTTTACTAAATCATGTTCACCACTAGACATAGTATCTAAGGATATTTCAACATAGACAACTTCGCGAATCAATTGGTTAGTATTGAAAGTGGCCAGAGACTTCCCATTGAAAAAATGGTAGTGATTATCTGCATGAAGTAAACCATCAGCAACTAATTGGTCGATTAATGTATTGCCAGATTTTCCACGACAGGCGAGTAAGTGATGTAGACTTTGAAAAATATTGTCATATGAGACTGGGAAGTTAATATCTTGTAAGAAAGCTTTAGGGTCTTTAAAGTCTACAAAGGGGACAAAGCCTAATAACTGTAAATAAATCCATTGTAAATTTTCTAGTGTTAAGTCACTATTTGATTTAAAAAAGGTTAGAGCATCGGTTTTTGCATCAACGATAAGGAGACTAAGAGCGTAATCAGTATCAGTTTGATTTAAAAAAGAATGTCTGAGAAAAGCTTCCAAATTAGCTTTATCAGAATTCTTTTTGTTTAATGGAAAACCTAGTCCTTTGAGCTCTTCAAAAGCTTCGTTAGGTTTAGTTGGAATGTAGCTGAATTGATTATAACGCATAATATATCCTTTCTATTGTTATATTAAAATACAATATGATCTTTTAATTTCTCAACATTTGTAATAATGATATGTTGTTTTTCAATACGAATAATATGATCGTCTTTTAGTTGTTTCAAAATGCGGCTCACGCTACTTCCTGTGGATATACCGCAAAATTTACCAAGTTCTTCGTTCGTGATAACAAAATTAATATAGATATCACCGTTATCTCGTTCTTCACCAAACATCTTACTGAGGTCATATAATTGTGTGGAGATAGCACCAATTCGACCATTAGTGAGCATACATTGCATTTTTTTCATAGATTTTTCAAGGCGGTTATGATAGAAATCTTTCACATATCCTTGCAGTTCAATATCATTATTGATATCTTTTAGGAAGGTAGAGCGACGTACTTTGTAAAAGTGGGCAGTTTCGGATTCGATTCGAACGTTGTAAGGTTCTCCCATGTGTTGGGAGTAGTCTGTATTTAGGATAGAAGTGATTTCTAAGCCTGTCACATAACGCAGATTGAACTCAGTACCATATTTAGAGAGAACACTTTGTTTAACAATACCATCTTTTAGGATATAAGTATAGTCTTCTTCTAAACTTTCAAATGTAAGGTATTTATGGTAGTCTTTTTCGATAATTGGAAGATTATGACTATTAATGTAATTTTGTAAAATTTGATGATTCATGACTTCCTCCAAATGTTTTAGGTTTGATAGACCACCTTAACATTTGTTAATGCAGTCTGATACTAGCACTTATATTATACCATTGAAATATCGTATCTTCTAATATTTTTGTAAAATGTTTATGAAAATGAAATTGAAAAAAGGAGCCATTTGCATTGGAAGACAAATTATTCAACAAACATTTTATAGGCATTACTATTTTAAACTTTATTGTTTATATGGTCTATTATTTGTTTACCGTTATCATAGCTTTTATTGCGACTAAAGAGTTAGGTGTTAGCACTAGTCAAGCGGGATTAGCAACGGGGATTTATATTGTAGGGACTTTGATTGCTCGTCTTATATTTGGTAAGCAATTAGAAGTTCTAGGACGTAAGTTAGTTTTACGTGGAGGGGCTATTTTTTACTTACTAACAACTTTAGCTTATTTTTATATGCCAAGTATCGGAGTAATGTATTTAGTTCGTTTCCTAAATGGTTTTGGTTATGGTGTCGTGTCAACAGCAACTAATACTATTGTAACAGCCTATATACCAGCTGATAAAAGAGGTGAAGGGATTAATTTTTACGGTCTATCAACAAGTTTAGCCGCAGCTATTGGTCCTTTTGTAGGAACATTTATGCTAGACAACCTTCATATTAACTTTAAAATGGTTATTGTATTATGTAGTATTTTAATTGCGATTGTAGTGTTGGGAGCATTTGTTTTCCCAGTCAAAAATATTACTTTAAATCCAGAACAGTTAGCTAAATCAAAATCATGGACTATTGATAGTTTCATTGAGAAAAAAGCAATCTTTATCACAATTATTGCATTTTTGATGGGTATCTCCTATGCTTCCGTGTTAGGTTTCCAAAAATTATATACAACAGAAATTAATTTGATGACAGTAGGAGCTTATTTCTTTATTGTTTATGCACTTGTCATCACTTTAACCAGACCATCTATGGGAAGATTAATGGACGCTAAGGGAGATAAGTGGGTGCTTTATCCAAGTTATCTGTTCTTAACTTTGGGACTTGCTTTATTAGGGAGTGCTATGGGAAGTGTTACCTACCTTCTATCAGGTGCTTTGATTGGTTTTGGTTATGGCACCTTTATGTCTTGTGGCCAAGCAGCATCAATCAAAGGTGTTGAGGAACATCGTTTCAATACAGCCATGTCAACTTACATGATAGGTCTTGATTTAGGGTTAGGTGCTGGACCTTACATTTTGGGACTTGTTAAAGATGGTTTTCTTGGAGCTGGTGTGCAATCCTTTAGGGAATTATTCTGGATAGCAGCGATTATTCCTGTTGTTTGTGGTATTCTATATTTCTTAAAATCATCTCGACAAGTTGAAACTAAAACTATATAAAAGGGAGGAATTAAGCTATGACACAAAAATATGAGCGTATTCTTATTGCTATCGATGGGTCTTACGAGTCAGAATTGGCGGTAGAAAAAGGGATAAATGTTGCTCTTCGTAATGATGCTGAATTACTGCTAACGCATGTTATAGATGCTCACGCTTACCAAAGTGAGGGAGTCTTTAGTGACTATGTTTTTGATAGGCAAGAACAAGAGTCAGCAGATGTGCTAGCCTATTTTGAGAAATTGGCACACTCAAAAGGCCTTACAAAGATCAAAAAAATTACTGAAATCGGAAATCCTAAGACTCTTTTGGCAAAGGATATCCCCATAAGGGAAAAAGCAGATTTAATTATGGTAGGCGCAACAGGATTAAACACTTTTGAAAGACTATTGATCGGCTCAACTTCAGAATACATTTTACGTCATTCGAAAGTTGATATGCTAGTCGTTCGTGATAGTAAGAAAACCTTATAAACTAAATAAAATAGAGTACTAGGTAGTCCGAACCTAGTACTCTATTTTTTTATCAAATATATTTGGTTAAAAATTTTATTAATTTTATTTTGTGATAAGCTTTACAATATTAAGCTTACTTGGTAGAATGGTTAATGTTGTAAATATTTTTTTGGGAGGAAACAAGGATTGATCGAAATCACTTGGACTGTGAAGTATATCACAGAATTTATCGCAACCGCTTTTCTTATCATCTTAGGAAATGGGGCTGTAGCTAACGTTGACTTAAAAGGCACAAAAGGAAATAATTCAGGTTGGATTATTATTGCAATTGGTTATGGTTTAGGTGTTATGATGCCAGCGCTTATGTTTGGTAATGTCTCTGGAAACCATATTAACCCAGCTTTCACACTTGGATTGGCATTTTCAGGTCTTTTCCCTTGGGCACACGTTGGACAATACATTCTTGCACAAATTTTGGGAGCAATGTTTGGACAGTTAGTTGTCGTTATGGTTTATCAACCTTACTTTGTTAAGACAGAAAATCCAAATCATGTTCTTGGATCATTTTCAACTATTTCTGCATTAGATGATGGACAGAAATCAAGTCGTAAAGCGGCTTACATTAATGGTTTCTTAAATGAATTCGTTGGTTCTTTTGTTCTTTTCTTTGGAGCTTTGGCTTTAACGAAGAACTATTTCGGTGTAGAACTTGTTGGTAAACTTGTTCAAGCTGGTTATGACCAAACGACAGCAGCGACAAGGATTTCACCATACGTAACTGGTTCACTTGCTGTAGCTCACTTAGGTATTGGTTTCTTGGTAATGACTCTAGTTGCTTCTTTAGGTGGACCGACTGGACCTGCATTGAACCCTGCGCGTGACCTTGGTCCACGTATTGTTCACCGCTTATTACCAAAACAAATTCTTGGACAAGCTAAAGAAGATTCAAAATGGTGGTATGCATGGGTGCCAGTTTTAGCACCAATCGTAGCAAGTATACTCGCTGTAGCCTTGTTCAAACTATTATATCTTTAATAGTTAAGGAAAGATCGGTTTACCGGTCTTTTTTTGTTTTAAATATAAAAATCAGCCAGTCTTGCTAGCTGATTTTGTTTAATGATGACTTTTGGGCATAGTTTTTTTAAAGGAAGAACGTATTAACATTGCTCCAGTAAATAAAACAATACCTACAACCAGTGTTTTCAAGCTGTTAAGGTCAAGGTTAGTTAAGAAGAGAACAGCGACAATAACGCCTAATATTCCCCCAGTAACCAGACCGGCAAAGCCGTTCCAATTAACACGACCACTCTTGATAAATTGTGTACTAGAAGCTGTCATTATCATAGCTGCATCTAGCATCATGACAGGCATAGCAACTGCAGGACTCAGTCCCATTAGGGAGAAGAAGATAAGTTCAGGAGCATAATTACCTAGTCCCATAGTCATTAATACACCAATAATAAAATTGAAGACGATACCAACAAATAACCAAATGCCGTGTAGACCATGCACTGAATCTGAAATACCAGCGCCAGGGTTAGTGATCATACGATAGAGCATAATAATAGCAGCTGTGATGAGCAGTGTTCCTAGAATACGTTGAACAGTAGGAGCGTGCCAATTTTTAGTCATTTTAGCTCCAACAAAAGCCCCAATAAAAGCTGCACCAGCCATTGTTATTAGTGTTAAAGCCTCTACTTTTACAACAAAAATAAAACAGAGTGACTGCAACAAAACTGGAAGTACGTGTGCAGCTGTCATTGTTGCGGGTATCTTACGATCGTCTTCAACAAGCTTAGTTAGTTTAAAAAATGTGGTCGTTGTTGCAAAAGAGCCGATACCAAGAGTATCGAGAGCATCAGTTACAAAACCGATCCACAAACCAGTGAAAAATCGTTTGAAAGGATTTATTTTTTGAGACCTAATATGTCTAACAATCTGATAAAAAGTGATAATCATGGCGATAATCAGAATAAGCTGAATCCCATGTAATAGTAGTGTTTCATTCATAATATCCAGTCTACAAAAAAATAGTGAAACTGTCAATTTGACTTTATGGTATTGAGAGCACAAAGATTCTTGCTAAATTATCTAAAATTATCTAAAATAGACTAGACTGAACAAGGAGGAATTTATGACGTTATTTCATTCATTGACATTTAAACACCCAGTATTACGTGTTAATAATAGAGACTTGAATATTGCATTTTATCAGGAGTCTCTTGGATTTAAATTGATAAGTGAAGAAAATGCAATCGCAGTTTTCTCAGCATGGCAGAACAAAGAGGCTAGCTTTATTATTGAGGAATCCCCAACTTATCGTACTCGTGCGGTGAATGGTACTAAGAAGTTAGCAAAGATTATTGTTAAGTCTCAAGATGCAAAAGATATTGAAAAGCTTTTGGCAAATGGTGCGCAAACCACTCAAGTATATCAAGGTCAAAATGGTTATGCCTATGAAACAGTTTCGCCCGAGGGAGACCTTTTCTTACTTCATGCTGAAGATGATTTGTCACAATTAGTAGCAATTGAGCGTCCAGAGTTAGAAAAAAATGATGACACTACAGGTCTATCAAACTTTGTTTTCCAATCTATTAGTTTGAATGTACCTGATGCCGTGAAAGCTGAAGCTTTTTACGATAAAGTATTTGCTGGGAAGTTCCCAATTAATTTATCTTTCAAAGAAGCACAAGGACAAGATTTGCAAATTGCTCCAAATGAAACTTGGGATATTGAGATATTAGAATGCTGTGTTAATGAAGATACTAATTTAAACGACTTGAAATCAACTTTTGAATCATTGGGACTTGATGTTTACCTTGATTCTAAAGAAAAGATTTTAGTCATCTCTGACACTAGTAATATTGAGATTTGGATTTCAAAAGAATGATTAAAACTAATACCGTTTTAGAACTCATTAAAGAGCAAATCAAAGATAATCTTTATCATGGTGCAAGCTTAGCTATTTATGAAAATGGAGAGTGGCACGAACATTACTTGGGGACAATTGATGGCAATGAGAAAGTTAAAGCGGGATTGGTCTATGATCTAGCCAGTGTATCAAAAGTTGTCGGCGTGGGAACTTTACTAGCAAAGTTAGTTTATCAAGGGACTATTGATATTGATAAGCCATTAAGGTATTATTACCCTACGTTTCATCATCAGACGTTAACTGTAAGGCAACTAGCTACACATAGCAGTGGGATTGATCCTTTTATTCCAAATCGTGATCAGTTGAATGCTACTCAGCTGAAAGATGCCATTAATCATATCAAGGTTTTGGAAGATAAATCGTTTAAATACACTGATATTAATTTTCTTTTACTTGGTTTTATGTTAGAAGAGGTATTAGGGGATAGTTTGGATAAACTTTTCAAACGTTATATTTTTACTCCTTTTCAGATGAAAGAAACCTCTTTTGGTCCTAGAGTAGAAGCTGTTCCAACTGTAGCTGGTATTAACGATGGTATTGTACATGATCCTAAAGCTAAGGTATTAGGAAAGCATACTGGTTCTGCAGGTTTATTTTCAACTATTGATGATTTACAAAGATTTTCTATTCATTATTTAAAAGATGATTTTGCGAAACCTTTGTGGAATAATTATAGTTTGAGTAAATCAAGATCATTAGCTTGGGATATAGATAAGGATTGGATAAACCATACTGGTTATACTGGTCCTTTTATTGCACTAAATTATCAAAAGCAGGCAGCAGCTATTTTTTTGACAAACAGAACCTTTTCCTATGATGACCGTCCACTTTGGATTAAGAAACGACGACATGTACAAGAGGCGATAACATCGTACTTTGAATAAAAAACTTCTCCTAGAAAATTCTAGGAGAAGTTTTTTATAAAAGTTGGATAACATTTATGGGAGTTACTTCCAATACTTTACGCAGAAAAGGGTATTTTTTTTTAACAATTTCAAAATCGCTTCCTGCTTCTAATAGCTTAGCAGTTCCTTCAATTCTAAAGCCTGTACCTTGATAACCATCACGACCCTCGACTTCACGGCTGCCCAGAGTCATAATAATTTTAGAATTATTATTGAGATCATTTTCAAGATGAGTCATTCCTGCTGCAGGAGCTAAGATACGCTGGTCATCTGTAATAGTCAGGTAACTATTCCAAGTGTTTGTAACGTGAGGAGCTAATTCAGTCCAGCTTGTTATCGAAACGACACCCTCATACTTTAGAACTTGAAGAAATTTGTGATTTAACATTAGTCCCCTCCTTGAGGTTATATAAAGAAGTAATTAGTACTATTGATAATATAGATAAAAGTAGGTTTGATATAATCAAACCTACTTCATCGAATACAAACTAGTTAGTTAATGCATCGTCCATTGAAAGTACTTCATGGAAGACACGTTGTGTTAACTCAGTTTTTTGCTCAGGAGTTAGATATTTAGTATTGACACAGTAACCTGAGATACGAACGATAACATCTTCACCATTCATAATCTTGTCATAGACATCTTTAAGGTCCATGACATTCAAGTTAACGTGTTGACCACCGTTTTCAAAGTAACCATCAAGGACTGTTACCAAGTTATCAACTTGTTCATCAAATGTTTTACCAAGAGCGCGTGGAGAAACTTGAGTTGTCAATGAAATACCATCATTTGCATGAGCGAAATCAAGTTTAGAAAGTGAATTCAAGTTTTGTAACCAGCCACCTTTAGCTTTGTTAGAAGGGTTAGCGCCTGGTGAGAAGAATTCTACTTTAGAAAGGTTTACACTACCATCTTCATTGAGATATACTCCTTTATGTACCGGTGAGTTACCAGTTTGTTTAGAGTAAGCAACGTTTGATGTGATTGTAAGAAGAGAAACAGTTGCTTCAGCATCTTTATAAAGTTTGTGTTTAGCAAGGCGTCCATGGAAGGCTTCAAGTAACCATTCAGCGATTGAGTCAACACGATCATCATCTTCACCATAACGTGGGAAGTCACCAACTGTTTCGTAGTCGTAGATGTAACCATCTTCGTCACGGATTGGTTTAACAGTAGCGTATTTAATCGCAGATAATGAATCGACAGTATTTGCAAAACCACAGATACCAAATCCCATATTAGCACGTACATGTGAAGGTAAGAATGCCATTTGTACAGCTTCATAGTTGTATTTATCAGTCATGTAGTGGATGATATTCATCGCATCAACATAAGTATCAGTCAACCAGTCAAGAGATTTTTCAAAGTTAGCTTTTACAGTGTCAAAGTTGAGTACTTCGTCACGAATTGGGTCGATGTCAAATACTTTGTAATCTTTATGAACATCATCATAACCACCGTTAAGACCAGTAAGAAGTGCTTTCATAACGTTAACACGAGCACCAAAATATTGAAGGTTGTGACGTTTGTCTTCGTTTTCTGGATCAAGTGGAGATACACAACATGAAATACATGACATTTCACCGTAGCCTTCTTTAGCCATTGTTGATACACCTTCATATTGGATTGAAGAGTGTTTATGACTCATTGACATACAGTAGCGACGGAAAGCATATGGTAATTGGTCTGACCAAAGAACAGTTAAGTTTGGTTCTGGTGAGTTACCGATATTGTCAAGTGTATTTAAGAAACGATAGTCCATTTTGGTAACACGATGACGTCCATCAGCTCCCATACCTGCCATTGAAGTTGTGATAAAGGTTGGGTCACCTGAGTAAAGGGCATCATAAGCTTTAGTACGAGCAAATTTTACAGTACGGAGTTTAAGGACAAAATCATCAACAAATTCTTGGATTTCTGATTCTGTGAATGTACCGCGAGCGAGGTCACGTTCTGCAAAGATATCAAGGACAATAGGAACACGTCCAAGTGATGTTGCAGCACCATTGATAACACGACATACAGCCATGAAAGCAATGTTCACCCATTGAATGGCTTCTTTAGTGTTCATGGCTGGTTTACGAACATCTACGCCGTAAAGGTCACCAAGTTTTACAACTTCACCAAGAGCTTGGTATTGAAGGTTGATTTCTTCACGAAGACGAATTGACTCTTCATCAATATCATTCAATGCATTCCAGTCATTAACTTTTTCTTGCATCAAGTAGTCAGCACCGTAAACAGCTAGACGAGCATATACACCAATGATACGTCCGCGTGAATAAGCGTCTGGAAGACCAGTAACAGTGTGTGCATGGCGAGCACGACGAATGTTAGAAGTATAAGCGCGGAAGATACCATCATTTACTGTTGTAGCGTACTTAGTGAAGATTTCGTGAACAGCTGGATCAGGTTCATAACCATTTTCTTTAAGTGTAGTTTCCGCCATACGGATACCACCTTTAGGCATGAAGTTCAATTTGAAAAGCTCGTCGTTTTGAATACCAAAGATGAGTTCGCTATCTTTGTCGATAAAACCAGCTGGTAATTCAGAAATTGAAGCAACACGAGTATCCATTGGGAAGCGAGTTTCTTCATAGTGAGCTTTTGTTTCTTCAATCACTTTTTTGATGTGAAGTGAACGTTCAGTTGCTCCAGCTAAGAAGCTTTCATCTCCATCGTAAGGTGCATAGTTTGCTTGAACGAAGCGAGCAATACTTGCTTTTTCTTTCCAATCAACACCTTTAAAGCCTTCCCAAGCTTGTTCAAAGATATCTGTGTTTGTTTTAACTGTTGCCATAGTTTTCTCCTTAAACATTGTGACAGATTTAATTTTGTTTACATATCCATTTTAGGAAAAAGTAAACGTTTTCGCAAGCATATTTCTTGACAAAATTATGATTCTTTTATAATACAGTTTTTTTAATCTGTATCATTAAGTTGTAATCTGTTATAATGGAGTAGAGAGAATGGGGGAGAGAACAATGTTAATTTTTCCTTTAATAAATGATACGTCGCGTAAAATTATCCACATTGATATGGATGCTTTTTTTGCATCTGTGGAAGAGCGTGACAATCCCTCTCTTAAAGGAAAGCCTGTTATTATTGGTTCTGATCCCAGAAAAACCGGCGGCAGAGGGGTTGTTTCTACTTGTAATTATGAGGCTCGAAAGTTTGGAGTTCATTCAGCTATGTCTTCAAAAGAAGCGTATGAACGATGCCCTCAAGCTATCTTTATTTCGGGAAATTACCAAAAATATCGCCAAGTAGGAATGGAAGTACGAGATATATTTAAAAAGTATACGGATTTGGTTGAACCGATGAGTATAGACGAAGCTTATTTAGATGTAACTGAAAATAAAATGGGAATAAAATCTGCTGTTAAACTTGCTAAAATGATACAATACGATATTTGGAATGATGTCCATTTGACCTGTTCAGCGGGTATTTCCTACAATAAATTTTTGGCAAAATTGGCTTCTGACTTTGAGAAACCAAAAGGACTTACCCTCATCCTACCAGATCAAGCTCAAGATTTCTTGAAGCCCTTACCAATAGAGAAATTTCATGGTGTTGGTAAACGCTCCGTCGAAAAATTACATGCTTTAGGGGTTTATACTGGTGAGGACCTCCTTTCCTTATCTGAAATTTCTTTAATTGATATGTTTGGTCGTTTCGGGTATGACCTTTATCGTAAGGCAAGAGGGATTAATGCTTCCCCGGTAAAACCTGATAGAGTTCGTAAATCAATAGGAAGTGAGAAAACCTATGGGAAATTACTATATAACGAAGCAGATATCAAAGCTGAGATTTCAAAGAACGTTCAGAGAGTTGTTGCTTCTCTGGAGAAAAATAAGAAAGTTGGTAAGACAATCGTTTTAAAAGTTAGATATGCGGATTTTGAAACATTGACGAAACGTATGACATTAGAAGAGTATACTCAAGATTTTCAAATCATTGATCAAGTTGCTAAAGCGATATTTGATACCTTAGAAGAGTCAGTTTTTGGCATACGACTCTTAGGTGTTACAGTAACGACCCTGGAAAATGAACATGAAGCTATCTATTTAGATTTTTAAAAGTTGGGACGATGACTATATTTAACTCTCTTTGAAAAGAAAAAAGCACTAGATTCTAGTGCTTTTACTTTTAGTTAGTCTCTTCAAGATCACGTTCGTTGAGTTTTTGTGCTTTTTGATAAGCATGGAAATAAAGAAGACCGAAAATAGCTTGGAAGACGATATTTATAGCTATTGCCCATGGTGCTTTAGTAGTTAGAAAACCCAAAATAACAAGTCCTACAGTAATGGCGAAGCCAAGATAATAAGGAAGGTAATTAACCATTTGATTTCTTTTAATTGCTCTTAAATTTTTAATACAGAAAATAACAATGGCAATGTTGACTAATACTATTAAAGCAGTGACAAATAGCATAAATGGTGTTGTGGCGCTCAAGACTGCTTCGATATGTTCTTTAGGAAGATTACCTGTGTTCCCTTTATTAATTTCAGTTTTGGCTAGCTGCACTGAAATTCCTGTAAACAATCTGAATACTAAAGACAAACTATTTAATACAATGATAGTGATTGTAGCTGTGCGCAGAGAGCGGCGGACTTTTTCATATGAAACCATAATATCTCCTTTTTCTAAATAAACCTTAATAAAAGTATTAAATTTGAACTACGTTCTTAATACAATGATATTATAACATATTTGGAAGAGTTTTCAAGATTTTATGAAAAAATTTATTTACTATCAAAAATTGCACTTATATCTTGTTGATTAATACCAATCATTGGATCGATTGTTAAATAATTTTCTTCAGTTAGGCGATAAGTTATTTTTGAAAGATTAGTCTGCTCAATTGGTGTTGCTGTTTTTGGAATGGACGTATTAATTATTGTGTTGTCAATCTTTTGATCTATTGAGCTATCTTCAATTTTTTGAGAATTAGCTATTTCTTGCTTGTTTTCAAATCTTTCTATCAGATAAGTATTGCGCTTTGCCCCCTCGTTTTTAACAGCGAAATCAAATGCACCAATTTCTCCTAAAAGTATTAGTTTACTTTTAGATCTCGTAATAGCTGTATAAATAAGGTTTCGCTGTAACATTCGACCACTCTGTCTCGTTATTGGCAGAATAACAACTTGAAATTCAGAACCCTGTGATTTATGAATACTCATAGCATAGGCTAGTGTTATTTTAAGCCATTCTTTGCGTTGGTAGATAACTTCTTGACCATCAAAAGTCATATAAATCTCATCTTGCTTGCTCTCAGTATATTTAGCTGGTATAAGGTCCGTTATGTAACCAATATCCCCATTAAAAACATTAAGCTCTGTATCGTTGACTAAATGTAACACTTTATCTCCTATTCGGAAATTTATATCATTAAAAGTAAATTGGTTATTATCTTTTAATGGATTGAGGAGATTTTGCATGATAAGGTTAAGATTATTAATACCTGCTTGGCCGCGATACATAGGAGCTAAAATTTGAATTTCATGAGCTTC
The DNA here is from genome assembly GCF_001811765.1 of Streptococcus sp. HMSC076H09. Taxonomy (NCBI): domain Bacteria; kingdom Bacillati; phylum Bacillota; class Bacilli; order Lactobacillales; family Streptococcaceae; genus Streptococcus; species Streptococcus sp. HMSC076H09. The sequence goes on from NZ_KV806604.1 coordinate 24,188, forward strand.
AATACCGCTCTTAAGTGCAGATTGAACAATTTTAGAAATCATATTTGGGATGATATTAGCAGATGCTTCAAAGTATGAGCGATCGGCTTTTTTAGCTGTAAAGTCCTCTGGCAAAAAGCCCTGTCTCATTTGATTAGCTAAAGTCACAATAGTTGATTCTTCTGATTGTCTAAAAATCTTTTCAAGTTTAATGTGTGGAAGTGCATTTATATTTAAAAGATCTGCTAGAACTTGTCCTGGACCTACAGACGGTAATTGATCACTATCTCCGACAATAATAACTTGTGTGTGCGAGTCCAAAGCGTCAAATAATTGATTAGCAAGCCAAGTGTCAACCATTGAAAATTCATCAATGATAATTAAGGAACAATCTAGATAGTCATCTAGACTTTGATAGTCACTATCTCCGTTTAATCCCAAATGCCTATGAATAGTAGCACTCGGTAAACCGGTAAGTTCATTCATGCGTCTAGCAGCACGACCTGTAGGAGCAGCAAGTACAATAGGAATATCATTTTTGTTTAAATCAATATGATGTAACTCGGAATAGGCTTCAATAATACCATTTATAACTGTTGTTTTACCTGTTCCTGGGCCACCAGTCAAGATAAATACCTTACTTAGTAAAGCTTCTCTAATAGCTTTTTCTTGGATATTATCGTAGTGGATATTTAAAGATTTTTGAATATCTCTGATTTCACGGTCAATATCTTTGTGACTTAGTTGTTTATCAAGAGGCTGATTTAGTATTCGTTGTAAGTTTTTTTTGATGCCTTCTTCGGCAAAAAATAGAGTATTACTAAAAATTTTAGTTCCAATATGTTGCACTTTATCTTCTGCAATTAAATTTGTCAATTCCTTAGCAACAATTGAAGGATCTAGTTCGATTTGACGAACTTCTTCAAGGAGAGTAATGGTTTTTTCCAAGAGAGTACGAGCCTCAATATAGGTATCTCCTTGCTCCATAGAAGACTCAACTAAAGTATGAATAATAGCAGCACGAAAGCGTTTAGGAGAATCACTTTCAATACCGACTTGTTCAGCAAGTTGGTCAGCTATTTTAAAACCGATACCTTGGATATCCTCAACAAGTTGATAAGGATTTTCGTTTATCACTTCAAGTGATTCTTCTTTATAGTGATCAAATATTTGAATAGCAGCACGATTGCTTAACCCATATTCAGCGAGTTTAGCTAAAACTTGCTCTGTTCCATAATTGAGTTTCAGTTTAGCGATGAATGCTTCTCTATTAATTTTTGATAGTCCTGAGATTGTACTTAACTGTTCAGGGGATTCAAGGATTTTATCAATGGTATTATCTCCATAGAGTTCTACGATGCGTTGGGCAGTCTTTTTACCAATTCCTTTAAATTGTTCGCTAGAAAAGTATTTCACAAGGCCACCTGAAGTAGGCTTGGCTCTTTCATAGCGTACACTTTGTAGTTGCTCGCCGTATTTTGGATGTTGGGTTAGTGTTCCCCAAAAAGTATATTCTTCTCCCTCTATAACGTCGGCCATAGTACCAGTAATAATTACTTCTACATCATCAAAATCGCTATCCGTATCTTCGATTTCCAGAAGTAATATTTTAAAAAAATTGCTGGCATTTTCAAATATAATGCGTTCAATGGTTCCTGTAAAAAATACTTCCATTGTACCTTCCTTTTTAATAAACAGTTAAAGGGAGTGATTGTAAATCCCTATTTTAAATGGATTTGTCACTCCCTATTTTAAATATAATATGTTATTTCAACTTTTGTCAGGTGGATTTTTAATTTCCTTTAGTTGATAGTTCCAAAACGACGAATTGGCCAGAAGCGGAATTTAACCTCTCCCACAATTGTTGATTTTTTGAAGGGACCGACGGCACGACTATCTTTAGAGACAATTCGGTCATCACCAACAAGATAATAGTGGCCTTTAGGCACGACAGTAGTAAATTCGCTGCTGCCATTGCTGTCAGTAGTGAAAGCGGTAGAGCTTTGTGCTAGGTCTTGGAAAAGTGGGTTATACGAATATTTTTCCTGTAATTTATCCTTTTTAAATAATTTAGTATATTCCTTGAGGTAAGGTTCTTCTGTTTTTTTATTGTTAATAGTTAAGGTGTCATTTTTATATTTGATGACATCACCTGGCATACCAATGACACGTTTAACAATTTTTTTCTTTTGGCCGCCTTCTTCTTCGTTAGCCACTACAATATCGAATCGATTGATTTTTGTTTGTTTGAGAACTACTAGCTGTTCCTTGTCAGCTAAAGTTGGATCCATGGAGTGTCCGTCAACTTTAACGAATTGCCATAAAAAGATACGCGATAGTAAAAAAAGTGAGAGGATGAGGATAAAGACACCCCATTCTTTAATAAATTCTTTCATAATTTTCCCTGCTATTTATTTTAATAATGCTTGTGCTTTTTTGGTGTTGGCAAAATGAAGTTTTGCGCAGTGTTCAAGCGAAGAGATACCATAAGCTTTGAGTAATTGGCTAGCGACCTTATCAGATTGGTGACCAGCTCCACTTGGAAGTTTATATCCTACGTCGTCGCTTAATTTGTTAAGATTTTCTAAGAATAGATTACGTGCAATAATAGAACTGACCGCTACAGCTAGATATTTATTTTCAGCTTTTTCTTCCAGAGTAATCGTTTGTTTAAATTGATTCTTTTCATTTTTCAAATAGTTTTGATAGTTTTTGGAGCTAGTAAAAGCATCAATAACGATTTTTTCTGGTTCAAAACCATCTTGAAGAAGAAGGAAGATAGCTTGGTTGTGCAAAGCAACTTTTACGGAGACAGCATTATGTTTGTTATTTGGACCAACCACTTGATTATATTTTTGAGGCGATAACAATAATGCTTTGTGTGGAATTGCTTTTTCCAAAAGAGGTGCGATTTGCTTAATTTTTTGATCAGTAAGTGTTTTTGAATCACCAACACCTAATTTTTTGAGGTAAGCATGGTCCTTAGGAGTTACAAAACTAGCTACCACTGCCAGTCCACCAAAGTAAGAGCCATTTCCCACTTCATCAGTACCAATTATGGGAATATCTTGAGTCTCAGAGGAACAACTTTCTTTTTGCTCAATATAACCATACTTTTGGGCGATATGTGAAGCGTTAGAACCCTGGAAGACAAGTTTTCCAGAAGTATATAAAAGAACAGTAGTTCCTGATATTTTAGCTGAAAATACCACATAAGGATTATTATTACTTATATGATGTTGAGCTAAATCGGTTCTTATCTTTTCTTGCAATTTTTTATCTGCTTGCATGACGATTGTGTTCATAGACAATATTCTATCATAAAAAAGAGGAATAAGGGAATAGACAAGTAATGATAAGGGGTAGAATTTTACGAAAGCCCTATTTTACGGTATAATGCTAGCAGAGGTATAGTATGGAAACAAAAATAAATAATAGTCAGAAAAATCGTTATAAATTTGTCTTTGGAGATAAGCCTCTCACATTGACGACAGATAAAGACAACCTTTTTATGGAAGAGATTGAGCGTGTAGCTACAGAAAAGTATGAAGCTATTAAAGAAAAATTACCTAATGCTGATAATGAAACGATTGCTATTCTCATGGCAATTAATGCTTTATCAGTGCAACTAAGTCGAGAAATTGACATTGAAAAAATGGAAGATGAGCTCAATAAGTTACGCTCCAAAACGATTTCGGACATTAAAGAAAAAGTGAGTGAGGATTAATCATGCTATCATTGCTTTTGCTGATTATTGTTATTTGGCATTTTTATATTGGCTACAGTAGAGGTATTTTTTTACAAGTCTTTTACGTGTTAATGTCAATGGTATCTTTGATGATTGCTAGTCAATTTTACCAAGAATTAGCTAGTCAGATTACGTTATGGGTACCGTATTCTAATCCTGTACAAGGAGTAGAAGTTTACTTTTTTAAAGATATTAGCAAATTTCAATTGAGTCATGTTTATTATGCAGGTGTTGCCTTTGTTTTTATCTACAGTTTATCTTACTTAGTAGGTCGCTTGCTAGGTGTTTTACTACATTTAGCACCAGTTGAACATTTTGATAGCTTACAAAATAATATTATTAGTGGTTTTTTAGCCGTTCTGGTTTGTCTCTTATTTATGAGTATGTGTTTGACTATTCTGGCAACAGTCCCTATGTCATTTGTTCAAGAAAAGTTATGGAATAGTCTGTTTGTTAGATTTTTAATTAACGACTTACCATTCTTCTCTCAGTTTTTGGTAAGGACTTGGGCGGTAGGTCTTTGAATAGAATGTTTAGTAAGGTTGGAGTAAGAGTTCCAACCTTTTTAACGTTGTCATTTTGTGATAAATTTAGGTATAATGAAGAGTATGAATAACAAGATTTTAGAACAGTTAGAATTTAACAAAGTTAAGGAATTGATATTACCTTATCTCAAGACAGAACAATCACAAGAAGAATTATCAGAGCTGGAGCCGATGACGGAGGCTCCTAAAATAGAAAAAAGTTTTAATGAAATTTCTGACATGGAACAGATTTTTGTTGAACATCACTCATTTGGCATAGTCAGCCTAAGTTCAATCTCTGAGAGTTTAAAACGCTTAGAGCTTTCAGCTGATCTTAATATTCAAGAACTTTTGGTTATCAAAAAAGTTTTACAGAGTTCTTCGGATATGATTCACTTTTATTCTGATTTGGATAATGTTTCTTTCCAATCTTTGGATCGTTTGTTTGAAAATTTGGAACAATTCCCTAATCTGCAAGGGTCTTTTCAAGCTATCAATGATGGTGGTTTTTTAGAACATTTTGCGAGTCCAGAATTAGAGCGTATCCGTCGTCAATTAACAAACAGTGAACGACGGGTTCGTCAGATTTTACAGGATATGCTTAAGGAAAAAGCAGAGCTTTTATCAGAGAATCTAATCGCTAGTCGTAGTGGACGAAGTGTCCTACCAGTAAAAAATACTTATCGGAATCGTATTTCTGGTGTGGTTCATGACATCTCTTCTTCAGGAAGTACTGTTTATATTGAGCCTCGTGCTGTAGTTACACTAAACGAAGAGATAACGCAGCTTAGAGCTGACGAACGTCATGAAGAAAGTCGTATTTTACACGCATTTTCAGACTTGTTAAGACCCCATGTCGCCACTATTAGAAATAATGCATGGATTCTTGGGCATCTTGATTTTGTAAGGGCTAAATATCTTTTTATGTCTGATAATAAGGCGACGATACCTGAGATTTCTAATGACAGCACGTTAGCATTAATCAATGTTCGTCATCCTCTGTTAAGTAACCCTGTGGCTAATGACTTACATTTTGATCAAGATTTAACTGCAATTGTCATCACTGGTCCCAATACTGGTGGTAAGACGATTATGCTAAAAACACTCGGTTTAGCACAATTAATGGGACAGTCTGGTTTGCCAGTATTAGCGGATAAAGGTAGTAAAATTGCAGTATTTAACAATATCTTTGCAGATATTGGCGATGAGCAATCTATTGAACAAAGTCTATCAACCTTTTCTAGTCATATGACGCACATAGTTAGTATTTTAAACGAGGCTGACCACAATAGTTTAGTTCTCTTTGATGAACTGGGAGCAGGAACGGATCCTCAAGAAGGTGCTAGTTTGGCTATGGCTATTTTAGAACACCTTAGGTTAAGTAATATCAAAACGATGGCGACCACGCACTATCCAGAATTAAAAGCTTATGGGATTGAGACAAATTTTGTAGAGAATGCGAGCATGGAATTTGATGCCGAAACGCTTAGCCCTACGTATCGCTTTATGCAAGGAGTTCCTGGACGATCAAATGCATTTGAAATTGCTTCTCGCCTTGGTTTAGCTCCATTTATTGTTAAACAAGCTAAGCAGATGACAGATTCTGACTCAGATGTTAACCGTATTATTGAACAGTTAGAGGCACAGACACTTGAGACACGTAGAAGACTGGATCATATTAAAGAAATTGAACAAGAAAACCTCAAATTCAATCGTGCGGTTAAGAAACTCTATAATGAATTTTCGCATGAGCGCGATAAAGAGTTAGAAAAAATCTATCAAGAAGCTCAAGAAATTGTAGATATGGCTTTGAATGAGAGTGATACTATCTTAAAAAAACTCAATGATAAGAGCCAATTAAAACCTCACGAAATTATAGATGCTAAGGCACAAATAAAAAAATTAGCACCTCAAGTTGATTTATCAAAAAATAAAGTCTTAAATAAGGCTAAAAAAATCAAAGCAGCTCGTGCTCCTAGAATTGGTGATGATATTATAGTGACTAGCTATGGACAGCGAGGTACCTTAACTAGTCAATTAAAAGATGGACGTTGGGAAGCACAAGTGGGAATTATCAAAATGACATTAACACAAGATGAATTTACCCTTGTTAGAGTCCAAGAAGAACAGAAAGTCAAAAGTAAACAGATTAATGTGGTTAAAAAAGCTGATAGTTCTGGACCAAGAGCTCGACTTGATCTTAGAGGTAAAAGATACGAAGAAGCTATGCAAGAGTTAGATAATTTTATTGATCAAGCATTGCTTAACAACATGGGACAAGTTGATATCATTCATGGTATTGGTACAGGCGTTATCCGTGAGGGAGTGACAAAATATCTTCGTCGTAATAAGCACGTTAAGCATTTTGCTTATGCCCCACAAAATGCAGGGGGATCTGGCGCCACAATTGTAACGTTAGGGTAAATTATGGAATCATATGAACAATTTTATGCCAAACTATCTCAACCTTTTAGAAAATCCCCACAGTTAATAATTCTTTTAAATTTTTTACTAAAAATAGTCACAGGAATGATGTACATACTCTATCCATCTTTTCTGATATTTACTCTTTGGCAAGGGATGACATTTCAATTATGGTTAAGGCTATTAATTATCCCTGCTGTTGGCTTTATAGCTTTGTCTTACATTAGGAAACGCCTTGATTTTCCACGACCATATGAAAAATGGAATATTAAACCTTTAATTTATAAGGATACTGAGGGAAGGTCAATGCCTAGCAGACATGTTTTTTCAGCTACGATGATTAGTATGTGTTTGTTACGATATTATGTTTACTTTGGAATAGTTTGTTTAATATTATCGGTTCTATTGGCAATTTGCCGTGTGATAGCAGGTATTCACTATCCTAAGGATGTTATTGTAGGTTACCTTATTGGCTTGATTTTAGGGCTTTGTTTATTTATTTAGCGAGTTCGTAGCAAATAGTTTCAAAAACAACTAAATTCTTGTACAATAGGCTTATCATTAAGATGAAATGGAGAAAAAAGATGGCATTAGAAGTAACAGATGCTACGTTTGTAGAAGAAACTAAAGAAGGTTTAGTACTCATTGATTTTTGGGCAACTTGGTGTGGTCCATGTCGTATGCAAGCACCAATCTTAGAACAGTTATCTCAAGAAATCGATGAAGATGAACTCAAAATTTTGAAAATGGATGTTGATGAAAATCCGGAAACTGCCCGTCAGTTTGGTATTATGTCAATTCCAACATTGATGTTTAAAAAAGACGGAGAAGTGGTTAAACAAGTTGCAGGTGTTCATACTAAAGACCAACTGAAAGCTATTATTGCTGAATTGAGTTAAATAAAATAAAGCCCAGCGTCACGCTGAGCTTTATTTTATTATCTACTAACTTAAATGGAACAACCATGTAAAAATAAAACGACTTGCAAAAAAGGTGGCAACAGTAATGAGGAAAAATACAGTGACAATAAGGGGTTTCTGATAAGGAAGTTTTGCTCTTTCTTCCCGTTTTTCGATTTCGTCTAATAATTTTCCACTTGAAACAGCTAGGATTTCCTTATAAGTTTGCACATCATATTTTTTCTTAAAACGTTCCACACGATTAGCATAAGTCATAGTAATTATCGATAATAAAACAAAAATGCCAAGTCCTAGCCACTCTAAGAAATAGACTAATGGATAACTTGAAATCATTAATAGTATCATCAATGTTACCATTACTTTGGTATCTCGTTCAAAATTCTTTTTATCAACCTGAGTGATGGTATATTTCATTTTCTCAATGTCTCCTTTAATTAGTTGGTCTAAGCTCACTTGAAAAATTTGACTTAGGAGTAAGAGGCTATAGATGTCTGGGTAGGTTTTGTCATTTTCCCAGTTAGATATGCTCTGACGGCTTACATAGACTTTCTCGGCTAATTCTTCTTGAGAGAGCGCTTGTTGTTTACGGTAGCGAATAATTTGCTGACCAATTTCCATAAATATCTCCTTTCATAATATTAGTATAAGAATGATAAGCTAACGGGTCTATCAAATGTATTTGACATTAGGGATAGACCACTATTTATAGGGTATTAAAAGATAATCTGAGGAAAACTTTACAGCGGCGTAAAGGAATTGTAAACAAAAAGTGAACCGTCATAGTTCACTTGCGATTAAGCATTTTTCTGTTTTAAGTAGGTCTCCAGCATTTTCTTTTGTGGCGTTGCAAAGGGATACAGAGAAAAGTCCTCAATTGCTGCCCACTTTAGGTGAGGAGCATTAGGTAAATCTGTTGCTTTGACCACCCCCTCTATGAGTTCTATTGTCCACTTCTGGTGACTAAAAGTGTGCTTAATATTGGGAAAGTGATTATCAGTCCATTGGGGCTTTAATTGATATTCTCTTTGGAAAGTTTCATTTTGGGTTTGCCAGATTATGGGGTTGGATTGATTGTCATCAAATAAATCTAATTGTTGAGAAAGAGGTGACGTTTCGATAATAGGAAATGACCAAAAACCCCCTAGAAGTCTCCCTTTAGTATTTTTCTCCAGTAGATATTGGCCATTTTGGTTACGAATGACAAAAGCCTGAATTCGCATTGGTTTAGGCTTTTTCTTAGGATTTTTTATGGGATATTTACTATAAGTACCATTCAAATAAGCAGCATTAAAGAAACGAATAGGGCTTTCATCAGGTCTAGGTGTCTTAGCGGATTCGATGTCTGTACCCAGATCCATAAGTGCTTGGTTAAAATCACCGGGTCTGTCAGGGTCAATTAGTATTTCCATAATAGCTTGAAAAATTTTACGATTTTTAGGGTCACCGATGTCATAATTAACTTCAAACAAACGAGCCATGACACGCATCACATTGCCATCAACGGCAGGCTCTGGTAAGTTGAATGAGATGCTGGCGATAGCACCTGCAGTATAAGGACCAATCCCTTTTAATGAAGCAATATCATCATAAGTGTGAGGAAATATGCCACCAAAATCAACCATCACTTGCTGTGCAGCCTTTTGCATATTACGCACCCGAGAATAATAACCTAGTCCCTCCCATGCCTTTAGTAATTGTTCTTCAGGAGCGTCTGCCAAATCTTTTATTTGAGGAAACCACTCTAGAAAACGTTTATAATAAGGGATTACTGTATTAACTTGTGTTTGTTGCAACATGATTTCAGAAACCCAAATATAGTATGGATTAGTAGTTCTTCGCCAAGGGAGATCACGTTTTTCTTGGTCATACCACCCTAAAAGTGTGCGACGAAAAGAAGCGATTCTATCTTCAGGCCACATCTCAATTCCATAGTCTTTTAAATCTATCATAGATTAATTGTATCAAAGAAAGAGGATTTAACAAAGAGGTATGTTGACTAGATCGTAATTAATGATGAAGAAAAATGTTGCATCAATATTTTTTTCTTGACTTAAGGAAGCGTTTACACTATAATTAAATTATAAAGATAAAGTTTAAATCAAGGAGGTTATCCATGATCTATTACAATATCTCTAGGTATAAGAATGGAGACTAGTCTCCAAAAGAAAGATTGGTAGGCAAGCTAACTTTAGTTAATGGAGGTAGCGCTTATGTTAATTTTTAATATGGGTCGCTATAAGAATGGCGATACACTAAAATTGTTATCAATGCATTGATGTTGCAAACAGTCACAAGGATTTGAAGTTTTCTTCATTTCCTAGAAATAGTTGGAGGGGCACTTATGTTGGGTTTAGATGTAGGTCGCTACAGTAACGGTGACACATAAGTCCTTATATAATTTAAGGAAGACAGACAATGTGGTAATAGTTCATTACCATTAGCGCATGCTCGCTTGAGGTAATCATGAACAAATATAAACTAGGGTATACCCCTAGATGTGTTAGTAATTTTTGTTAGTCAAGGAGGTATTGCTAATCAAATATCTCAATATGAAAGATGTAAAATGGTAACACATATGAATAAAAGTTCGTGTATGTTTTGGTGTTACCAAAGGTAATAAAAAATAAAGAGGGACTCCCTAAATAGTATTTTAATATTTAAAAATATAAAATCGGAGACACTGAATTTTTCTCCAACGAAAACTTAAACCAATAAAGAATTCTTTAAATAATATGTTGAAGGTGAGGTGTAAACCTCGCCTTTTTATTTTTTAATTGAATTATAGAATGGGGATTGAACATAAGTCAGTAAAAGAAAATGGCTACATAGGTTTGATATAAGGCACATTTCAATAAAGAAAAATAAAAATGTTTTTAAATGATATCAGGGAAATAAAAACATAAAAACCTTGCATTATTAACTTATTTCTACTATAATAATATCTTGTGAGCATAACCTCACTTACTCATGAAAAATTCATGAGTCATTAGACCAAAAGGAGGAACATATCAATGGCTAAATACGAAATTCTTTATATTATTCGTCCAAACATTGAGGAAGAAGCTAAAAACGCTTTGGTAGCACGTTTTGATTCTATCTTATCTGACAACGGTGCAACTGTTGTTGAATCAAAAGATTGGGAAAAACGTCGTCTTGCATACGAAATCCAAGATTTCACTGAAGGACTTTACCATATCGTTAACGTTGAAGCTGAAGATGCAGTAGCTCTTAATGAGTTTGACCGTCTTTCAAAAATCAACGGTGACATTCTTCGTCACATGATCGTTAAAGTAGACTAAGAAGGTAGTTTATGATTAATAATGTAGTACTTGTAGGTCGCATGACCCGTGATGCAGAACTTCGTTATACACCAAGTAATCAAGCGGTAGCCACTTTTTCACTTGCAGTTAATCGTAATTTTAAAAATCAATCTGGCGAACGTGAGGCTGATTTTATTAACTGTGTTATTTGGCGCCAACAAGCTGAAAACTTGGCTAACTGGGCAAAAAAAGGTGCTTTGGTTGGAATTACAGGTCGTATCCAAACACGTAATTATGAAAACCAACAAGGTCAACGTGTCTATGTAACAGAAGTTGTTGCGGAAAGTTTCCAATTATTGGAAAGTCGTGCTACACGAGAAGGTGGTTCACCTAACTCTTATAATAATGGTGGCTATAACAATGCTCCGTCAAATAATAGTTATTCAGCTTCTTCTCAACAAACACCTAATTTTAGTCGTGATGAGAGTCCGTTTGGTAACTCAAATCCAATGGATATTTCAGATGATGATCTACCATTCTAATATAATAGATGGACAGAATTTAAAACTATAAAGGAGAAATAAACATGGCTCAACAACGTCGTGGCGGATTCAAACGCCGTAAAAAAGTTGATTATATCGCAGCTAACAAGATTGAATATGTTGATTACAAAGATACAGAGCTTCTTAGCCGTTTCGTTTCAGAACGTGGAAAAATTTTACCACGTCGTGTAACAGGAACTTCAGCTAAAAACCAACGTAAAGTAACAACAGCAATCAAACGTGCTCGTGTTATGGCTCTTATGCCTTACGTAAATGAAGATTAATATAAAATAGCCCTAGCGGCTATTTTTTTATTCTTTTTACCATTATTATTGGTATTTACGAGTCAAATAATAGAAAAATTTAGGATACCACCGTATTAACCGTGCAAAACAAATGGTTTTCCTGTATAATACTAAGGTATGGATTTTTTATAACAAAGGAGGAATCGCCATGAAGCAAATGTTTCTTTCAACGGCAATTGAATTTAAAGAAATTGAAACATTCGAGCCAGGTGCTTGGATAAATCTGGTTAATCCCTCCCAGGAAGAATCCGAACAAGTAGCTGATCAATTTGGTATTGATATTGATGATTTACGTGCTCCCCTCGATGTGGAAGAAACTTCCCGTATCTCGGTTGAAGATGATTATACTTTAGTTATTGTTGACGTTCCTACCTATGAAGAACGCAATAACAAAAGTTATTATATGACTATTCCTATGGGCATTATCGTTACTGACAACGCTGTTATTACTACTTGCCTAGAACATTTGACGCTGTTTGATCACTTTTATAGACGACGTGTCAAAAATTTTTATACCTTTATGAAGACACGTTTTGTTTTCCAATTGCTTTATCGCAATGCCGAATTATACTTACAGGCTTTGCGTACTATTGATAGGCAGAGCGATAAAATTGAAGCACAACTAGAGAGTGCAACTCGAAATGAGCAATTGATCGACATGATGGAATTGGAAAAATCTATTGTCTATCTAAAGGCCTCTTTAAAATTTAATGAGCGAATCGTCAAAAAATTGACCAGTAGTACCAGTAGTTTAAAAAAATACATTGAAGATGAAGATCTGCTTGAAGATACATTGATCGAAACTCAGCAGGCTATTGAAATGGCAAATATCTATGAAAATGTCTTAAATGCCATGACAGAAACGACTGCTTCAATCATCGGTAATAATCAAAATACCATTATGAAAACCTTAGCCCTAGTAACCATGACATTGGATATTCCAACGGTTATTTTTTCGGCGTATGGGATGAACTTTCAAAATAATTGGATGCCTTTGAATGGTCTCGCACATGGCTTTATCTATGTTGTCCTTTTGGCCTTTTTGATGAGTTCATTTGTTGTATTTTATTTTATTCGTAAAAAATGGTTTTAATAGTATATTAATCAAGGAGTTCACATGACTTTACAAGACTTAACTAAAAAGAATCAAGAGTTTGTTCATATTGCAACTAATCAACTTTTAGCTGATGGAAAATCAGATGCAGAAATCAAAGCTATTTTAGAAGAACATCTCCCAGAGATTATAGATAATCAGAAAAAAGGAATTACCGCACGCTCACTCTTAGGAGCACCAACTACTTGGGCAGCCTCATTCACTGAGCGACCTGAGGATAAAGCTAGAGTATCTGTACAAAAAAATACCAATCCTTGGTTGATGTGGTTAGATACTTCCTTACTATTTCTTGGCTTAGTAACTGCTTTGAATGGTTTAATGTTGCTATTTGGTCAATCTAATGTCAATACAGGGCTTATTTCAATTTTAACTCTTGGTTTTGGTGGTGGTGCGGCCATGTACGTTACTTATTACTATATTTATCGCCATATGGGTAAACCAAAATCTGAAAGACCAGGCTGGCTTAAATCTTTCGCAGTACTGGCACTAGTTATGTTAGTTTGGTTTGCCTTATTTGCAGTAGTACCTCTTCTACCTGCAACTATTAATCCTAAACTTCCTGAGGTTGTTTTGTTTATTATTGCTTTAGCATCGTTTGGTTTGCGCTTTTATTTACAACGTAAATATAATATTCAAAGCTCAATGGCACCAGTGGCACCACAACAAAGAAGATAATAACAAAGAGTATGAACGTATTAGTTCATCTCTTTTTTCTATGAAATTTAAAACTAAAAAAATACTGACTTTATTAAAATTTGATATAATAAGTCAACACTATTCAAAAAGGAGTGCTGAGGCACAACATTATGCAAGATAAATTAATGATAAGAGGAGCAAGAGCTCACAATTTAAAAAATATAAGTGTCGACATCCCACGAGACAAGTTAGTTGTCGTTACGGGACTATCAGGATCAGGTAAGTCTAGTTTGGCCTTTGACACTATCTATGCAGAAGGACAACGTCGTTACGTTGAAAGTCTTTCTGCTTACGCGCGCCAATTTTTGGGAAATATGGAAAAGCCTGATGTAGATTCTATTGATGGCCTTAGTCCAGCTATTTCTATTGATCAGAAAACAACAAGTAAGAATCCTCGCTCTACTGTTGGGACTGTAACAGAAATTAACGATTATTTACGTTTGCTTTATGCTCGTGTTGGAACCCCATATTGTATCAATGGTCACGGAGCCATCACAGCATCTTCTGTAGAGCAAATTGTGGATAAGGTACTAGCGCTTCCAGAGCGAACAAAGATGCAAATTTTAGCCCCAATTATACGTCGAAAAAAAGGACAACACAAATCAACATTTGAGAAAATACAAAAAGATGGTTACGTTCGTGTTCGTATTGATGGTGATATTCACGATGTTACTGAGGTGCCTGAATTATCAAAAAGTAAGATGCACAATATTGATATTGTAGTAGATCGATTAATTAATAAAGAGGGCATTCGTTCCCGCTTATTTGATTCCGTTGAAGCGGCTCTACGTTTGTCGGATGGTTATGTCGTTATTGATACAATGGATGGCAATGAGTTATTGTTTTCAGAGCATTATTCTTGTCCTGAATGTGGTTTTACTGTTCCTGAATTAGAGCCACGCCTTTTTTCTTTTAATGCTCCCTTTGGTTCTTGTACGACCTGTGATGGCTTAGGAATTAAGTTAGAAGTGGATATAGATTTGGTTATTCCAGATAAAAGCAAGACCCTTAGAGAAGGGGCCTTAGTTCCTTGGAATCCAATTTCATCAAATTATTATCCAACGATGCTAGAGCAAGCTATGACTCAATTTGGTGTTGATATGGATACGCCATTTGAAAAATTAAGCAAGGCGGAGCAGGACCTAGCCCTATATGGTTCAGGCGAACGAGAGTTCCATTTCCATTATATTAACGATTTTGGAGGCGAGAGAAATATTGATTTGCCTTTTGAAGGGGTTGTCAATAATATTAATCGTCGTTACCATGAAACTAATAGCGATTACACACGCAATGTTATGCGAGAATATATGAACGAGCTAAAATGTAACACTTGTCATGGCTATCGTCTCAATGATCAAGCACTTTGCGTAAGAGTTGGGGGAGAAGAAGGTCTTAATATTGGGCAAGTCTCAGATTTATCGATAGCAGACCATTTAGAACTTTTAGAAACGTTGCGTTTATCTTCAAATGAACAATTAATTGCTCGACCAATTATCAAAGAAATTCATGACCGCCTAAGTTTCTTAAATAATGTTGGGCTTAATTATTTAAATCTGTCACGTTCTGCAGGAACGCTTTCCGGGGGCGAGAGTCAACGTATTCGTTTGGCTACTCAAATTGGGTCTAATTTATCAGGTGTCCTTTATGTACTTGATGAACCGTCCATTGGACTTCATCAGCGAGACAATGACCGTTTGATTGATAGTCTTAAGAAAATGCGTGATTTGGGTAATACGCTTATTGTTGTTGAACATGATGAAGATACAATGATGGCAGCTGATTGGTTAATCGATGTGGGACCTGGCGCTGGTGCGTTTGGTGGTGAGATTGTGGCCTCTGGCACACCGAAGCAAGTAGCTAAAAATACTAAATCTATTACAGGACAATATTTGTCAGGTAAGAAAGTGATTCCTGTGCCATCTGAACGAAGAGTAGGCAATGGTCGCTTTTTAGAAATCAAAGGTGCGGCAGAAAACAACCTACAAAATTTAGATGTCAAGTTCCCTCTCGGTAAATTTATTGCCGTAACTGGTGTCTCAGGTTCTGGAAAATCAACCTTAATTAATAGTATTTTGAAAAAAGCTGTTGCGCAGAAGCTTAACCGTAACTCAGATAAACCAGGTAAATATGTTTCTTTAGAAGGCATTGAATATGTTGATCGATTGATTGATATTGACCAAAGTCCAATTGGTCGGACCCCACGTTCTAATCCCGCAACCTATACAGGTGTTTTTGATGATATTCGTGATCTTTTTGCTCAAACTAATGAGGCAAAAATTCGAGGTTATAAAAAAGGACGCTTCTCATTTAACGTCAAAGGTGGACGTTGTGAGTCTTGTTCTGGTGATGGTATCATCAAAATTGAGATGCATTTTTTACCAGATGTTTACGTTCCTTGTGAAGTATGCCACGGCACGCGCTATAATAGTGAGACTCTGGAAGTACATTACAAAGAAAAAAATATTGCACAAATTCTTGATATGACAGTGAATGATGCAGTTACATTTTTTGCAGCTATTCCTAAAATTGCTCGTAAGTTACAGACTATTAAGGATGTTGGTTTGGGATATGTCACTTTGGGGCAACCAGCTACAACCTTATCAGGAGGAGAAGCTCAGCGAATGAAGTTGGCAAGTGAATTACATAAGCGTTCGACAGGTAAGAGTCTTTACATATTAGACGAACCAACAACGGGGCTTCATGCAGATGATATTGCTCGCTTACTTAAGGTTTTGGATCGTTTTGTAGATGATGGTAATACAGTGCTTGTTATTGAGCATAACCTTGATGTTATTAAAACTGCTGACCACATTATTGATCTCGGCCCTGAAGGAGGTATTGGTGGCGGACAAATTGTAGCTATCGGAACACCAGAAGAAGTTGCTGAAAATCCTAAATCCTATACAGGATATTATTTAAAAGAGAAGTTAGCAAGATAGTTTATTGGGAGCTGAGTAATATTACTCAGTTCCTTTTTGTAAGCTAACATTGCGTAGAAGTCATTAAATGGAGAACGCTTTATTAGGAAAAATAGTGGGGAGATATTTTAGAAAAAGGAAATAATGATGTTTTGAAAAAAATAGTTTCTATGAGAATCTTTTTCTTGACAATAAAATTTAGCTATTATAAAATAGTTCTCACGATAACTAAAATAATGATTTTTTCAGAAAATAATATTATTTATTGATTAAAAAATCAAAAAATAACCTTATAAGACCTATTTGTTATTCTTAAAAGATATTAGTTAAAATCAGAAATAGAGATTGGAGATAAAATGACTACAAAAGCAAAACATGATATTCATGGCAAACCATATAATCGTACAGCCATGATCACCTTATTGTTGATTGCTACATTTGCAGGGGTGTTAAATCAGACAAGTTTGGGAACGGCTATCCCAACTTTGATGAATAGCTTTAACATTTCGTTGTCAACGGCTCAACAAGCAACAACATGGTTTTTATTAGCGAATGGGATTATGATTCCTGTTTCAGCTTATTTAGCGACACGTTTTTCAACAAAATGGTTGTATGTGACATCCTACGTTGTTTTACTTATTGGACTGTTAATGACGACGTTAGCACCTACATCTAACTGGAACCTTTTTTTAGTAGGACGTATTATTCAAGCGATTTCTGTAGGGATTTCTATGCCTTTGATGCAGGTTGTTATGGTGAATGTTTTTCCTCCAGAGCAGCGTGGTGCCGCTATGGGACTTAATGGTTTGGTGGTTGGTCTTGCCCCAGCTATTGGGCCTACATTAGCAGGGTGGATTTTAAAACAAGAATTTCATTTTGCAGGGCATGATTTGACATGGCGTGCAATTTTCCTTCTTCCTTTACTAATTTTAACGGTCACTACAATTTTATCCCCCTTTGTTCTAAAAGATGTGGTTGATAATAAGTCAGTTAAATTGGAAGTGCCTTCCCTTATTCTTTCAATAATTGGTTTTGGTAGTTTTTTGTGGGGCTTCACAAATGTGGCAACTTATGGATGGGGAGATATTGGATATGTTATTTCTCCTATTATGGTTGGTATTATTTTTATCGCCTTATTCATTCATCGTCAATTAAAACTAGAAACACCGTTCTTAGATATCCGTGTTTTCAAAAATAAACAATTCTCAGTAACAACAGCAGCTATTGCACTTTCAATGATGGCGATGATGGGTGTTGAAATGATGCTACCGCTTTACTTGCAAAATGTTCATGGTCTCTCTGCACTTGATTCTGGTTTAGCTTTATTACCAGGTGCCTTGATGATGGGGATAGTTAGTCCAATTTCTGGAGCTGTATATGATAAAGTTGGTGCAAGACGTATGGCTATGATTGGTTTTACCATACTAGGTGTAGCGACGTTACCTTTTGTTTTCTTAACGACTACAACACCAGATCATTTTATTACCCTCTTATATGCAGTACGTATGTTTGGTATTGCTATGGTTATGATGCCATTGACAGCAAGTGCGATGAGCGCACTTCCACCACATGAGGCAGCACATGGAACAGCAGCTAATAATACTGCTCGTCAAATTGCTTCAGCAGTTGTAGTTGCATTGCTTTCAAGTGTTGCTCAAAATATTATCACCAACAATAAACCATCAAAAGATTTGCTAACAATGAATCCTTTAAAATATGCAAATCAGATGTTGAATGCTAGTCTTGATGGCTTCCATGTTTCTTTTGCCATTGGTTTTGTATTTGCGGTTCTTGGTTTACTGGTATCTCTTTTCCTGAGAAAAGGGAAAATTATTGAGACGGAAAAGGAGGTATAGCATGATTATTTTGATTATTGCACTGGCAACTATTTTGACATTTGTCACATGGATGTTGATTCGTCCAAAAGCTCTACGGTATATTCTAGGTCTTCTCTCATTAGCTTTGTTATTTGCCTCAGTTTGGATGTTAACGGATCACTTTGTTAATCATACAGGTATGACTATTGAAACTAAGACAAAGACACGTGAGATTTATAGTGCGGGTGATAGTAACGCTCCATTTGGTCTCATGATTTATAAAGAGATTGGTACTCATTCGAGTAATAATGTTTTAGTTTATCGAACAGATTTAAATCAAAAAGAAGCAAAAGCTCACTTTGTTCCAAATACAAAAGAAGTGACAAGTGCTGTGAAAAAATCTGCTAGCTACCAATTAGCTGATGTGAAAAAAGCCACAGTAACAACAAAGACTAAACGTTATGTGTGGAAAGATAGTCTTTCGAAACTACTTTATGGCTTTGCAGGTGAAAATGGAGAATTGATTTCTCAGAAATCAGTTGCTAAAATACCACGAAAAACTTGGCTAGTTTTGACTAAAGAGCAGTCCGAACACTTAGAATCAGCTGCGGCTAAACTAAAAGAACAGATGACTTTGCAAGCAAAAGTAAACCCAGTGAAAGCTATGGAGATAAAGACATTAGCTAAGACAAATCCAGAAGCTTATGCTGAGATGCAAGTTAAAGCATTAAAAGAAGCTCTTAATATAAAAGAATAGTAAAGTAAAAGCAACTGAAATGAGTTGCTTTTCTTATAGCTAAATGTCTTAAAAGATGATAAAATTAATCTAATTAAGGTTAGAATAGCGAGGTTTCTTATGGGTTTTGAACAACGTCTAACTAGATGTCAAACAGCAATTTCACAATTATCATGTGACGCACTCTTAATAACGAATTTAACAAATATTTTTTATTTGACTGGTTTTTCAGGAACTAATGCAACGGTACTCATTAGTCCAAAACACCGGATTTTTGTTACAGATTCACGATATGCCTTGATAGCAAAGAATACTGTAAGAGAGTTTGATATTATCATTAGCAGAGAACCACTTGCGGCTATTTTGAAAATTATTCGAGATGACGCCTTGATGGCGATTGGTTTTGAAACTGATATCTCTTATCATATGTACAAACATATGGTGGAAGTTTTTGAAGATTATCGCTTGATAGAAGCTCCATCTGTTGTTGAAAAGTTACGTATGATTAAAGATGCAACAGAACTTGCGATCATCCGTCAAGCCTGTCGTATTTCGGACCAAGCTTTTTTAGATGTGTTGGATTTTATAAAGCCTGATCGAACAACTGAATTGCAAGTTGCTAATTTTTTAGACTTTCGCATGAGAGAATTAGGAGCAACTGGTCCTTCATTTGATTTTATTGTAGCATCTGGATATCGATCAGCGATGCCACATGGGGTTGCGAGTCAGAAGACTATTCAATCGGGAGAAGCTCTGACTTTAGATTTTGGTTGTTACTATCAGCACTATGTTAGTGATATGACACGTACGATTCATATCGGTCATGTCACTGATCAGGAACGCGAGATTTACGATATCGTTTTGAAAAGTAATCAAGCTATTATTGATAATGTAAAATCAGGAATGAAGCGTTGTGATTATGATTACTTGGCGCGACAAGTCATTGAAAATTCTGGATACGGTAATCATTTTACCCACGGTATAGGGCATGGTATGGGGCTTGATGTTCATGAAATTCCTTATTTTGGTAAGTCAGAGGGAGTGATTGCATCTGGGATGGTAGTGACTGACGAGCCAGGAATATATCTCGATAATAAATACGGTGTTCGTATTGAAGATGATTTATTAATAACGGAAACAGGTTGCGAAGTATTGACATCTGCACCTAAAGAATTAATTGTACTTTAAAGGAAAATAGAATGAATAGACTTTCTTGGGAAGATTATTTTATGGCAAATGCAGAGTTGATTTCTAAACGTTCTACCTGTGACCGTGCTTTTGTTGGAGCTGTTTTAGTCAAAAATAATCGCATCATTGCTACAGGTTATAACGGAGGAGTCTCTGAGACAGATAACTGTAACGAAGTGGGACATTATATGGAAGATGGTCACTGTATTAGGACTGTTCATGCTGAGATGAATGCCCTTATTCAGTGTGCTAAAGAAGGTATTTCTACTAATAATACAGAAATTTATGTGACGCATTTTCCTTGTATCAATTGCACCAAGGCGCTCTTGCAAGCCGGGGTTAAGAAAATTACTTATAAAGCTAATTATCGCCCACACCCATTTGCTATTGAACTTATGGAAGCAAAAGGAGTTGCTTATGTTCAACATGATGTTCCAGAGGTAACACTAGGGATGGAAGAGTAAAGAGGAAGATAGAGCATATATAAAATTTATTAAGAGGAAGTGACTTAATGCATAGATCTTTTTTAGAAGAAAATTACTTGGAAGCGATTTATATCTTACAACAAAGAAATGAAAGTGTTAGAAGTATTGATGTAGCCGAATACTTGTCTGTTGCTAAATCTTCGGTGAACTCAGCAGTAAATAAATTACTCACTCAGCAATATATAACCTTTGAAGATGATAAGATTATAAGGATGACCGCTGAGGGAGAAAAAATAGCGGAATTTGTTTATGAAAAACATCTATATTTAAAAAAATTACTATGTAAGATGGGAATTGACGAAACAGAAGCAGATGAAATAGCTTGTCTTCTAGAACACATTTTAAAAGAAGACAGCTTTAAAAAAATAAAAAAATTTGTCCAAGACAAAAAAATTATTTAAGAAAAGTAAAGTTGAAATATCAGGTTAGAAAGTACATCTAAACTACCTTATCTGTGGATAATTTAAAAACAAACAAAGAAAAGTATTGATATTTGTTCTCAGATATGTACAATATAGTTAGATAGAACTAACCGGATATTTTTTTGCCCTTTAGGTTAGATGCACCTAACTAGAAAATTCAAAGAGGAAATTTGATGGAAACATATATTGTTAACTATGATAAAAAATGGTGATAGCATAGCTGTTGTAAACGGAGACATAGAGTTGTCTTACAAGGATATTGATAGGCAGTCAAACTCTTTTGCCAATGGACTTTTAAAAGCTGGCTTCAAATGTGGAGATAAAATAGTTTTACAATTACCGAATTATCACGAGTTTATAATAATTGCTTTCGCCATGTTTAAAGTAGGCATTATCCCGATTATGAGTTTGCCTGCTCATAGAAAAAACGAACTAAAAGGGATAATAGAAAAATCGGAAGCTGTGGCATACATAGCAAAAGATAAGTACCTAGGCTTTTCTTATGTTGATATGATACGAGATATAAAGATAGAGTCAGACAGAGAATTTAAAGTTTATATACTTGGTGAAGGAGATGAATTTAAAAAATTTTCTGAATTGAATGATAATAATTATATCTATCAAAAAACCGAGGTTGATTATAAAAACATAGGACTACTTCTTTTATCCGGAGGAACAACCAGAATACCAAAGCTGATTCCGAGAAGGCACTGTGATTATCTGTATGTAGCAAAGAAAACATCTATTATAAGCGGTATGGATAGAGGCAGTATATACTTAGCAGCCTTGCCGATGGCACATAATTTTCCTTTGTGTTGCCCCGGCATTCTCGGAACTTTTGCTGTAGGTGGGAAAGTTGTTGTATGTGAGGTAACCAGTCCTGATGAAATACTACCTCTGATAGAGGAAGAAAAGGTTACAATAACGGGTTTTGTGCCAGCCATCGCAAATATTTGCATGGATTATTTACAGTATGAAGATTATGATCTTTCATCATTAAAGATATTGTAAATCGGTGGGTCTGTTTTAGAGCCTTGGTTAGCGGAAAAGATTGAAGAAACATTTAATGTAAAGTTACAACAAATATTCGGTATAGCTGAAGGTCTTATTTTGACAACGAGCATAGATGATGACGAAAAAACCGTATGGCAAACACAGGGTAAGCCAATTAGCGAACCTGATGAAATACTCATTGTGGATAAAGCGAGAAAATTAAAAGATGGCAATTATCAAATTGCCGGAAGAATTAAAGAGATAATCAACAGAGCGGGCGAAAAGATTACACCACTCGAATTGGAAGAAATCTTATTAACACATGATTGCATAAATTCCGTTCAAGTTTTAGGAGTGCCTGATAAATTACATGGCGAAGCAATTGCCGTATTCATTTTAAAAAGCGAAAGCAAGAGGCTTACACTTGAAGAAGTAAGGAAATTTTTAATATCAAATAACGTAGCAGACTTCAAACTACCTGATGCGGTTAAGTATATAGATAGTTGGCCGTTAACAGCGTTAGGCAAAATAGATAGAAACAAATTAAAAGAAAATTTTTAGAGGAGAACTTGAAATGGAACTTAACGGTGTAAAAGAAAATGCCAAAATATTAGTAAAAGATTGGCTTAAAGATATATTTGCTGAAGAAGTAATTTCTGAAGATGAAAATTTAATAGAAAAAGGATTAAGCTCTATTAAAATTATGCAAACAATATTCCGATATGCATAAGTGTTCAAAATCAAATGACTTCTAAAAACCCGGACAATTATATGTTCTTAATGCACAAAATTTCCCTTACAACAAATTCAGGAAGTTTAACATTATCCGGGACAAACGGTCCTATAATATGGGAGCCGTGTTTAGATAAACCAACAGATGAAAATAACAGATTTAATTTAGAAAAAAATGAGTTTTCGGAATTAAAAATATTTGAAATAACGGAGGAGGTTGAAGAAACATATAACGATATGATGAAATTAAGTTGGGTAGAGGCCATATCTAAATCCGTGATTGACTTCACCAACAATATCGAGGCAGAAAAAGTTGACTTAAGAGAACAGCAATATTTGATTTCAGCAATAGAGGCATGGAGAGCATTATCTAGGGAGTTGGGTCAAAGTAATACCATTCAACCTTACAAAAAAACTGCAATTAAAATGGAAGATTTAATATAAGGAGGAAATTATGAATAACAAAGAAAACAAATTACAGGTGAAAGATTTAATAATGATTGGTGTATTTTCCGCATTATACTTCTTGTTTAATATGGTAGGAGGAATACCTTTTGCTATGAATCCGGTGCTAACATTTTATCAACCGATGGGAAGTGCATTTTTATCAGGAATAATATTTATGTTTTTGATCGCAAAAGCACCTAAAAAAGGAACAATTTCTATTTTAGCAATCATCATGTGTATTTTAAGGCTGGCAACAGGAATGCATTGGGCTATGGCGGTAGGAACTTTAATAACAGGAATAGTAGCTGAGCTTATTGCAGGAAGTAAGAGTTATAAAAACAAGAAAATGAACATGTTGTCTTTTGGAGTTTTTGCACTTGGAGATATCGGAACATTTTTAGTGTATTTTATGAATCCTAAGTCTTGGTCAGATGCGATGATAAAAAAAGGGACAGATATCACCTACATTGAGTCTATGAATGCTGCAGCTGCTGATTGGATGATTTATGTAATTGTTATTGGAACTTTCTTGGTTGCTTTATTAAGTGCTTGGATTGGAATGAAGCTTTTGAAAAAACAATTTGAAAAGGCCGGCATTGTATAATGAGAAAAGTATCAAATGTTCAATTTAACCCTTGCACAAAAATAGTTTTACTATTTTTGTGCATAATCATTTCAAGTTTATTATCTTCAATAGAATTGGAGCTAATTTTTGTATTTATAATTGCGTTATTTTGCATTATAAACAAAAAGATTAAATTTGCTCTTAATGGGTTTCTGATTTACCTAGGTGTATATTTTGTTAGCATTTTGACTGTGCAGTACGGTAGCAATACCTTAAGAAGCTTATTAATGCCTTTTCTAGGTTTAGTACATAAGCTTTACCCGGTGTGCATGTTTTCTGTGCTAATACTAAGTACTACAAAAGTAGGTGAATTTTTATCTGCTATGGAATTTGCAGGTGTTTCTAAAAAAATCACAATTCCTTTAGCTGTAATGCTTAGATATATTCCAACCGTGCGTGAAGACTGGATATATATAAAGGATTCAATGTATTTAAGAAGTATCTCGCCTTCTTTTTTCGGTTTTATAAAAAATCCGGATCTAACAATAGAGTGTATTTATTCACCTATAATTATTATGGCTTCTAAAGCAGCAGACGAATTAACTATCGCTTCTATTACAAGAGGAATTGAATCTCCTAAAAAACGAAGTTCAATTATTGAAATTCGTTTTGATATTCAAGACGTTTTAGCTTTACTGATTGGAGTGGTAATTACTGTATTTGTGATATATAGGAGGTTTTTCTGTGATTGAATTAAAAGGGGTTAATTTCAAATATAAAAACACCAAAAACAGCTGCTTAGACAATATAGATTTGGAAATAAAAAAGGGAGAATTCGTCTTAATTTCCGGTGCTTCAGGTTCTGGAAAAACATCTATAACGAGAGTTATAAATAAGCTGATTCCTTATTATTACGAAGGTGAATTAGAAGGCACAGTAAAAATAAACAACGATTTAGTATCTAGCTACCAAATGTTTGAGCTTTCAGAAATAGTAGGTAGTGTTTTTCAGAATCCTAGAACACAATTTTTCAATGTGGACACAAATAGTGAAATAGTTTTTGGTTTAGAAAATCAAGGGGTTTCTAGAGACATTTTAAAAAAAAGATTAAAAGAGACTTGTGAGACGTTGGATATAAACAAATTGCAGAATAGGAATATCTTTCATCTGTCAGGAGGGGAAAAGCAGAAGATTGCTTTTGCGTCGGTGTATGCAATGAATCCCGATATTTATTTACTGGATGAACCCTCATCTAATTTGGATATACCAACGATAGAGGTGCTAAAAAGACATTTGTCTGTTTTAAAAAACAGTGGCAAAACGGTTATTATATCTGAACATCGAATCTACTATTTGATGGATTTGGTTGACAAAGTTATATATATGAAAAATGGACAAATTCAAAAAAGTTATTCAAAAGAAGATTTTTTGAATTTGTCTGAAGATGAAATTAAAGCTATGGCTTTAAGATGCAGAAAAAAAACAAAACTGAATATAGAAATGTCTAATAATGAAAAACATCCATATTTACAAGTGAATGATTTTTCTATATACAGGAAAGATAATTGCATTATAAATAACATGAACTTTTCTGCGAACAAAGGCGATATTGTTGCGGTTATAGGTTCGAATGGTGTTGGTAAAACAACATTTTTAAGAACTCTTTGTGGTCTGCATGACAACTATAAAGGTGATGTGTTGTTGAATTCTAAAAAAACAGATGCAAAAAAAAGAAGACAAAAAAACTATATGGTTATGCAAGATGTGAATTATCAATTATTTGCCGAGAGTGTCTTTGCTGAATGTAAATTAGGAATAGAAAATGTGAGCGATGATCTTATAGAAGAAATACTAAATGAATTTGATTTGAGCGACTATAAAAATAATCATCCAAACACCTTATCCGGAGGACAAAAACAAAGATTGGCAATAGCCGTAGGACTAATATGCAAAAAAGAAATTTTTGTGTTAGATGAACCAACTAGTGGACTTGACTATACGAATATGGTAAAGACTGTAGAATTGTTAAAACGTTATTCCAAAGACAAAATTATTTTTATTGCTACGCATGATACCGAATTTGCTAATTTGATTTGTAATCGGGTATTGGACTTAGAAAAATAGATGGAAAGGAGGACTTTAATGTGGACGTTTTAAGAAGATTATATAAGTTCGCACCTGAAAAAAAGGTGTACTCCTATGCGTCGCTAGTTTTATCTGCAATAGCTACTATATTCTCAGTAGTCCCATATTTTTATTTATGGAAGTTTTTGAATGAACTTTTAGTACTTAAAAACCTTGAAAGTGCAAATAAATATGCGTTATGGATTTTTATGTTTTTGGTTTTACAAACATTAGTGTATTTTTTGAGTTTATATTGTAGCCACATGTTTGCTTTTAGAGTCGAAAGAAATTTAAAAATAGAAGGCTTAAACAACCTTTTAGAGGCATCTTTTTCTTTTTTTGATACAAATCCATCAGGAAAAACTAGGCAAATAATAGACGATAATGCGTCGGAAACACATTCCATACTTGCTCACATGCAACCGGACATGGTCAATGCTATGGTTTATCCTGTAATTTTGCTGGTTGTAAGTTTTTTGGTAAGTATAAGTTTTGGGATAGTAATGGTTGTATCATTAGTTTTAGGCGTATTTTTAATCACGAAAATGTTTGGGAATCAAAATTTTCTCCAAAAATATATGGCTTCCAATGAAGATATGAGTTCCGAAATAGTTGAATATATAAGAGGTGTCAAGGTTATCAAAATATTCAATATAGGAATAGAAAAATTTCGTTCTTTGCATAAAACAATCATCACCTCTTCAGAACTAGGTTATGCGTACGCTATCTCGTGTAGAAAATGGAAGGTTTTTTACGATTCATTTTTCATGGGGCTATGCATGGTTACGATACCTTATGGTGTATATTTGCTAAACATTAATACGCATCTAGGAGAAATTATTTCCTACACCGTATTTTCACAGCATTTATTGAATTGTTATACAACGCTTTTAATAAAGTGATGTTTTTGGGACAAAATAAGGCTAAAGCCAAAAACTCTATAGATAAGCTGGAAGAAATTTTTAACAAAATGCAGGTAAAAAAATTAGATAGTGGGCTTTCAGATGAAATACAAAATTTTGATATTGAATTTGAAAAAGTATCGTTTAAATACGAAGGAAATACACCATATGTTTTAAAAGACTTATCGTTTAAGTTGGATTCGGGAAAAAGTTATGCACTTATTGGTTCATCTGGCAGTGGAAAATCCACAATTGCTAAGTTAATTTCCGGGTTTTATGATGTTGATTCCGGAGTAATAAAAATTGGTGGACGAGATATTAAAGAGTATTCAAGGGAAACGATAGCAAGTAGTATCGCTTTTGTTTTCCAGAATGCGAAATTATTTAAAATGAGTATTTATGACAACGTGAGAATTGGAAATCCTGATGCTACTTATGAAGAGATTATGCAAGCTCTTGAAAAGGCTAGGTGCAATGAAATTTTGGATAAGTTTGAGCTGAGGGAAAATACAATGATCGGAGCAGAAGGCGTTTATCTCTCAGGAGGAGAAACTCAAAGAATAGTAATTGCAAGAGCAATTCTAAAAAATTCACCCATTATAATACTTGATGAGGCAAGTGCAGCTGCTGATCCGGAAAATGAATATGAACTCCAGATGGCATTTACGCAATTGATAAAAAATAAAACAGTAATAATGATTGCTCACAGGCTGTCAGCAATTAAAAACATGGACGAAATCATAGTTGTAGAAAATGGACAGATTATAGAAAGAGGAAGTAGCAAACTTTTATTAGAGGATAAAAGCTCTAAATACAGCTATTTTATGAATATGTATATTCGAGCAAATGATTGGATAATGTCTAATGAAGTCTAAATTAATGGATAAATACGGAATAACAGAAGACAGCTCAATAGATCTAATTAAAGCTTCGATAGCGTCGTTCTGGAAAAATGTAGTATACATGTTCCCTATAACGCTTATATTATTTTTTCTCATGAATATAAGCAACTCGAAATATCTACAAGAGTGGTTTTATTTTGTAAGCATATTAATTGTCTTTGTTGTAATGTACTATTTTACAAATAGACAATATATAAAATCGTATTCTACAACATTTAAGGGAAGTAAAAATTTAAGAATAGAACTTGTAGAAATAATAAAAAGACTACCGTTATCATATTTTTCAACACATGATTTGACAGATTTATCGCAAACAGTAATGGCTGATGTGTCAAAAATCGAACAAGCCTTATCTCATGCTATATGTGCGTATTATGGATGGATTGGTTATTTTGTTTTTCTAAGTTTGAGCCTTTTAATTGGATCTTTACAATTAGGACTATGTATTATTGTACCTGTAATAACTGCATTGCTGATATTGTATCTGTCGAAAAATATTCAATATAGAATAAATAGAAAGTATTATAAAAAACTGAGAGAGAATTCTCAGGCATTTCAAGATTCTTTTGAGATGCAACAAGATATAAAATCTTATAACATGCAACATACAGTGAGAAAAGATGTACAAGACAAATTGAAAGACAGTGAAAAAATACAGATAAAAACAGAGCTGTTTACAACGATACCATCAAGCTTATTATCAATTTTGCCACAGTTCTCGATAGCTCTGGTTATTATTTTCGGGTTTCAACTGTATTTGACTGGTCAAATACAGTTAATCTTCTATATAGGATATATAATTTGTGCCACAAAGGTAGCCAGTGGTTTTACGGGCATGTTAGACAGTCTTTTAATGATAATAAACTTTCAAAGCAGTTTTAAACAAGTTACGGCAATAAGAAAGACTCCTTTACAAGAAGGGGTAAATGCAGATATTCAGACATTCAATGTTGAATTTAGGGATGTTAGCTTTGCTTATGAGAAAGGAAGAAATGTTGTAAGTAATTTATCTTTCAATGCAAATCAAGGAGAAGTTACTGCGATAGTAGGGCCCTCCGGTTGTGGAAAGTCAACTATTTTAAAACTACTATCAAGATTATACGACTATAATGCCGGACAAATATTGATAGGCGGGAAAGATATTTCTGAAATATCAACAAATAGTTTATTTGAAAATATTTCAACAGTCTTCCAAGATGTTGAGTTATTTGATGATACTATTTTTGAAAACATTAAATGTGGAAATCCCAAAGCTACTATCGAAGAAGTGTTAGAAGCTGCGAAAATTGCAAATGTAGATGAGATTGCTGATAAATTCGTAGATAAATATGACACAAAAATAGGTGAAAACGGGAGTAAATTATCAGGAGGCGAAAGACAAAGAATTTCTATTGCAAGAGCCATTCTTAAAGATGCACCAATAATACTGCTTGATGAAATCTCTGCCAGTTTAGATATAGAAAATGAAATAAAGATACAAGCCGGTTTAGATAAGCTTATAAAAAATAAAACAGTTATTATCGTTTCTCATAGAATGAAGTCTATAGAAAACGCAAATAAGATTATAGTTATTGAAAACGGAAAGGTAGAGAATTTTGGAACTCATAGCTATTTATTGGAAAATTCGACGAGATACAGAAAATTAGTTGAATGCTCTCAATTGGCAAGTGAATATGAATATTAAAAATAATTTTGCATATGTTTTAGATTAAGAGAAAATGAAGTTATAAAAAGTATATGGAATAGTTTTTATAAAGAGTATTAGTATTGTGTGGACTTAAAGGAGGAGGTGTTAAATGCAGCAAGACATGAAGGAACAATTATTAACTAAAAGACCTATATCTTTCTCTATACTCTAGTAAACAATTAAATACATTTAAAAAAAGAACAACTTATTGATCAGTTGTATAATCATTATGAGAACACCCCTGAGACTACTTTTATTACTAATTCAGACGGGTGGACTTGGGTATTCATCACAATATTTTAAAGAATTAGTCAGTGGGTTTAAACCAATGAACACTATCATTTTTGGGATACGTTTCATATTAATCGGGTTATCAAAGTGAATTTTTCTAACTTACCATCAGAGTTAAAGAATCTAGCCATTAAAGTAATCAAGAAAAGAAGTAAAAAATCGCTTAAAACGGTATTAGATACAGAAGAATCATTAATTGAATCAGAAAGTAAACTGTCTTCTTTTCAGAGATTTAGAAGGCAGCTACTGAAAAATAGAGGAATGTATTGGAGTAGAAATGGTTCGGAAGTTATGAGCTAAACAATCCTTTTAAGTCATGAAGGCAATTTAAGAGATTTATTTTTCGGAAAATGGAGAGCACAATATGAAGCAATCAAAAATGAAGGATTAAGAAACCTAGGAAATCATTTTAAATATACATTAAAAGAATATAATTTACCTTCACTACGGAGAAATGAAAAATCTCCCAAATCTAGAAGATCATTTTATGACTAATTATTATAAAACTTGCTGAAACCTTGAAAAATAAGTGATGTCAGGCAATAAATTTACGATTTTTTCTTTAATAATATTCTATTGTGACATAATCTTATTAAAGAAACACGAAGAAAAGGCGAAAGGTGTGCAAACACCTCTCGCCAACCGATTGAAGCAAATGCTACTTGCTTAATCAGTTTAAAAATATTGTATCGTCAAAAGGCAATATTATCAAAACTGAAGTAAGAGGAAAGTGTCAAGTGCTTCAGTCTTATTTACGCCCTCTTGGTGATTTTATTTATTTATCAAGAAATTAGACACATACCAAATCAATAAACTATTTGAGAAAGCAGGTTATTTGTGATAAAATGAGTTGATAAATAATTTTTACAAAGAGGTATTAATAAATGATTGAAGCAAGTAAGCTTAAAGCAGGCATGACTTTTGAAACGGCTGATGGGAAATTAATCCGTGTTCTTGAAGCTAGCCACCACAAACCAGGTAAAGGTAACACAATCATGCGTATGAAATTGCGTGATGTTCGTACTGGTTCAACTTTTGATACAAGTTACCGTCCTGAAGAAAAATTTGAGCAAGCTATTATTGAAACTGTACCTGCTCAATACCTTTATAAAATGGATGATACAGCTTACTTCATGAATAATGAAACTTACGATCAATATGAAATTCCAACTGTTAACATTGAAAATGAATTACTCTACATTCTTGAAAACTCAGAAGTAAAAATTCAATTCTATGGAACAGAAGTTATTGGTGTTCAAATTCCAACAACTGTTGAATTGACAGTTGCTGAAACTCAACCATCAATCAAAGGTGCTACTGTAACTGGTTCAGGAAAACCTGCAACTATGGAAACAGGACTTGTTGTTAACGTTCCAGACTTTATTGAAGCTGGACAAAAGTTAGTAATCAATACAGCAGAAGGAACTTACGTTTCACGCGCCTAATGACTCTCAAAAAAGTGTTAAGTAGATTCATGATGAATTTACTCTATTAAGGAAAAACCTTAGTAAACACTAAAAGAAAGGATAAGCTATGACAACTGAAAATCTTGGAGAAATTGTCATTTCACCACGTGTACTTGAGGTAATTACAGGTATTGCTGCAACTAAAGTTGATGGTGTTCATTCGTTACGTAACAAAGCGGTAACGGATAGCCTTAGTAAGAAATCTCTAGGTAGAGGTGTCTACCTTAAAAATGAAGAAGATGATACAGTAGCTGCAGATATTTATGTTTACTTGCAGTATGGTGTAAATGTACCAGCAGTTTCAATTGCTATTCAACAAGCTGTCAAAACAGCTGTATATGACATGGCAGAAGTAAAAATTTCTTCGGTCAATATCCATGTTGAAGGTATTGTTCCAGAGAAAACACCAAAACCAGACTTGAAGTCATTGTTTGATGAGGATTTCTTAGATGACTAGTGTATTTAAAGATTCAAGACGTGATTTACGTGAACGTGCTTTTCAAACACTATTTAGCTTAGAAACTGGTGGAGAGTTTATTGATGCGGCTCACTTTGCTTATGGTTATGATAAAACAGTATCTGAAGACAAAGTTTTAGAGGTTCCAATCTTTTTACTTAATCTTGTTAATGGTGTTGTAGATCACAAAGATGAATTAGATACTTTGATTTCTAGTCACTTAAAATCAGGATGGAGCTTAGAACGTCTAACATTGGTTGATAAATCTCTCTTACGCTTAGGCCTCTATGAAATTAAATATTTTGATGAAACGCCTGATCGTGTAGCTCTAAATGAGATTATCGAGATTGCTAAAAAATATTCAGATGAGACGTCAGCAAAATTTGTCAATGGTTTATTAAGTCAATTTATAACAAATGAAAATTAAAAATGTGGAAGAATCTTCTTCCACATTTTTAATTTGCTTTGAAAAATAACTATCGGTACTAAAAATTATTTCATAAATATGATTTCCTAAACGCTACTACCAGGGATGAGACTGACTGGTAAAATATAATCCTTATTTGTCTTTTGCCCCTCAATCTTAGCTAGGAGTATTTCAACCATCAATTGCGCAATTTCTCGAATAGGCTGTTTAATAGTGGTTAGATGTGGGACGTAATCTTGAATGAAACTTGTACCATCATATCCAATCACTTTGATATCTTCTGGAATGGACAACCCTAGTTGGCTGATAAGTTTGATTACTAATAAAGCAGTTAAGTCGTCTGATGTAAAAATACCATCTGGTTTGTGAGTCGAGATAATTGATTTTAATTCCATCTCACGTCTCATATTAGATAGCCCATTTGTGACTGTGATAACTTTGGATTCCTTTGATTCATAGGAAAAACCTAGCCGCCTAAGTCCAGTAGGAGAATCTGAATTATCATTCCCTGTAATCATAATCATCTTTTGACAGCCATGTTTTTTAAGGGTTTGAGCAGCCATTTTTCCTCCAAAGAAATTATCAGATGAGACGATAGGGATGTGTGGAGCTAAATTTCTATCGAATGCTACTATGGGAGCCTCAACTTTCTCGTAATCATCAATTCCTAGGTTGTGACTACTTGAAATGATACCGTCTACTTGATTTGCTCCTAGCATTTCGAGGTATTCTTTTTCTTTGATAGGATCCTTTTCACTATTACATAAGATAGTTTTATAACCATGCTTAAACAACTCAATTTCAAGGTGTTCAATTAATTCAGCGTAAAAAATGTTACGGATGTTGGGGAAAATGAGTCCAATTAATTTAGCGGACTTTCCCTGTAAGCTACGTGCTAAATTATTAGGTTTATAACCAAGGGTTCTCATGGCTTCATTGACTTTGGTGACTGTTTTTTGAGATAAATAGCCTTTTTTGTTAATAACGCGTGATACAGTCGTTGGGCTAACACCGGCAAGTGCAGCAACATCTGTTAATTTTGCAACCATATTAATATTTTAATTCAAAATATTTACCATGAACGTGTCCTTCTTTTAGTTGAATCCCTGATTGTTCTGCATCTGGAAAGACTCGTCCCGTAAATACTTTTTCTCCTTTATTTATAAAGATTTCAAAGATGGACTTATCGATAAAAACATTGACACTAGTAGCATCTTTTGGAATGTTACACTGGCGACTAGTACCAAATTCTGTGGCGTACTGCTGTCCGGCTTGTGAGCGGTCAACGATAACTTTCCCCTTTGCAGTATCAATAGTAATGGATAGTCCTTGTCCTTTCGGATTAGCAAAGAGAACAAATGAAGAAAGATCATTTCTAGGAACCAGTAATTCTAATTCATAGGTGTTGTTAGTTTGAAGTTGTGTTTTAAATTCTGCTTGATGTTGACGAAGATTTTTCATAGCAGGAACGGGATATTGATAAAGGTTCCCATTTTTTATACTTAACTCTTTAACTAAACTCATAGCTCCTTGATAATCAAATTGATCGCTAGGATAATCAATATCTGGCAAGCCTATCCAACTCACGATAAAGGCACGACCATCAGAAGTGTTAAATCCTTGAGTAGCATAGGCTTCAAAACCATAATCTAAATTATAGATAGGGGATGGTTCAACTATCTTAGATGAGTTAGCATCGAAATATTGTCCGATTTTGTAGGTATTTGGATAAATGTTTTGGTAGTCCAATTCGTTTTTATCTAGTCCTTGAGGACTATAAAGTAATACAGGTTTTCCTTTGACAAAAATAATATTTGGACATTCAATCATATACTCAGATCCAGTACCACCAAAATCTAAATCTCCCACAAACTCCCAATGATGGATGTCATTATTAAGTGCTTTATATAATTTAATGAATCCGCATTTTTTACTATTTTGCGCCCCAATAACAGCATAGAATTGATTATCATAATTGAAAATCTGAGGGTCACGAAAATGCTCAGTGACATCATTTGGTTGTGAAATAAGGACCTTATCAAATTTTGTAATCTTGCCATCACTTGTCATCCATGCTCCAATTTGGCGGGGGTCACGGTTCCATTTCATGTCACGGACATTACCAGTATAAAAAAGAAAAAGCTTATCGTCAATGGCTAATGCAGAACCGGAGTATGCACCATGGCTATCATTGACATGGTCAGGTTTAAGCTTGATTCCTGTTTCTTTGAAATGAACTAAATCATCTGATTCTGTATGTACCCATTGTTTTAAACCATGTGCAGCTCCAAAGGGCCAATTTTGGTAAAAAAGATGGAATTTTCCATTAAAGTAAGAGAAGCCATTTGGGTCATTTAAAAGCCCTGTTTTAGCTTCTAAGTGATAAGTTGCTCTCCAAGGGGATTTTGAGACATTCTTTACAATATTTTCCTTATCTTCTTCAGTCCATTCATCATAAGGACGATAGCGGATTTCAGTGGGTAAATTCATTTGATACTCCTTGACTGTCTTAATATCTAATAACTATATAGTAAACGTTTTCTCTTTTGAAATCAACTCTTAATATCAAAAAATATTATTTTATGTCAAACGCTTGACATATATTTATGAGACGTGCTAGAATATTAGAGTAAATAAAATGAAACGCTTTCAAAATATCAAAGGAGATTTATAGATGGCTTCAAATACAGAAATTGCTAAACAAGTCATTAATGCGATTGGTGGTGCTAGTAATGTGCGTAGCGTAGCACACTGTGCCACTCGTCTTCGCGTTATGGTAAAAGATGAGACAGTCATTGATAAAAATACTGTTGAAAATATCGAAAAAGTTCAGGGAGCATTTTTCAATTCAGGTCAATATCAAATTATTTTTGGAACTGGTACTGTTAATAAGATTTATGATGAAGTAGTGGCTCAAGGTTTGCCAACTTCGTCAACCTCTGATCAAAAGGCAGAAGCAGCTAAACAAGGGAATGCTTTCCAACGAGCTATTCGTACTTTCGGTGATGTTTTTGTTCCATTGTTGCCAGCCATTGTTGCTACTGGTTTATTTATGGGGATTCGCGGTGCGATTAATAATGATACAGTTTTAGCTTTATTTGGGACGACTTCAAAAGCATTTTCAAGTTCTAATTTTTATACCTATACTGTCGTTTTGACTGACACGGCCTTTGCTTTTTTTCCTGCCTTGATTTCTTGGTCAGCTTTTAGAGTTTTTGGTGGAAATCCTGTTATCGGTCTCGTATTAGGATTGATGATGGTTAACTCTGCCCTTCCAAACGCTTGGGCAGTGGCCTCAGGTGATGCCCATCCCATAAAATTTTTCGGCTTTATTCCAGTAGTTGGTTATCAAAATTCAGTATTGCCGGCATTCTTTGTAGGTTTACTTGGTGCTAAACTTGAAAAATGGTTGCATAAGAAAATCCCAGATGTTCTTGATTTACTATTAGTGCCGTTCCTAACTTTTACAGTTATGTCAATTTTAGCACTTTTTGTCATTGGTCCTATTTTCCATTCAGTTGAAAACTATGTTTTAGCAGGGACAAAATTTGTCCTTAATTTACCTCTTGGCCTATCAGGTCTTATTTTAGGTGGTGTTCATCAGATAATCGTTGTTACAGGTGTTCATCATATCTTTAATTTACTTGAAGCTCAGTTAATTGCTGCTGATGGGAAAGATCCATTTAATGCTATTATTACAGCTGCTATGACAGCACAAGCAGGTGCCACTTTGGCAGTTGGTGTTAAAACAAAAAATAAAAAATTAAAAGCCCTTGCTTTTCCGGCAGCGCTTTCAGCTGGACTTGGTATTACAGAACCGGCTATATTTGGAGTAAACTTACGTTTTGGTAAGCCATTTATTATGGGATTAATTGCAGGAGCAGCAGGTGGCTGGTTAGCTTCAATATTGAAATTAGCAGGAACTGGTTTTGGTATTACCATTATCCCAGGAACATTACTTTATTTAAATGGTCAAATTGTTAAGTACCTTATTATGGTGATTGGAACTACGGCTTTGGCTTTTGTATTAACTTATATGTTTGGATATGAAGATAAAGATGAAAAAGTAGTAGCTGAAGTTAGTCCTTTGGTTGAAGAAACAGATGACAATCCAACAATTACTCAAACTAGCCAATTAAGGGCAGAAACGATTGTTAGCCCTCTTGATGGACAGGTTATTGCTCTTGATACAGTAAGTGACCCAGTTTTTTCATCAGGTATTATGGGAGATGGCCTTGCTATTAAACCAAGCGGTAATACAATTTACTCACCTGTTGATGGTTTTGTCCAAATTGTTTTTGAAACAGGTCATGCTTACGGTATCAAATCAGATAAAGGTGCAGAAATTTTGATTCATATAGGTATTGATACTGTCACCATGAATGGCACAGGGTTTACTTCTAAAGTAAAGGCAGACCAAAAAGTGAAAAAAGGTGATATTCTTGGCACCTTTGATTCAGCCAAGATTGCAGAAGCAGGTCTGGATAATACAGCTATGATTATTGTGACTAATACAGCTGATTTTGCTGATGTTATACCATTGGTAAAAGAGGGTGTTGTTACTACAGGTGACATGATTATTGATGTTAAGTGAGGATTAAAGGTTGGGATAATTATCCCAACCTTTGTCTTTGAGATAGAGATTATAGATAGGAAAAAAGATGACAAAGTTATATGGTAGTATTGAAGCAGGTGGGACAAAGTTTGTTTGTGCAGTTGGTGATGAGGAATTAAAAGTTGTAGAAAAAATACAATTTCCAACAACGACGCCTCAAGAAACGATTAAAAAGACTGTTGATTTCTTTAAAAGATTTGAAAAGAAGTTAGAGGCAGTTGCTATTGGTTCTTTTGGTCCCATTGATATTGATAAAAAATCAAAGACATACGGTTATATCACAACGACCCCAAAGTTACATTGGGCTAATGTTAATTTACTCGGCTTAATTTCTAAAGATTTCAATGTTCCATTTTATTTCACAACAGATGTTAATAGCTCTGCCTATGGTGAAGTTATAGCTCGTAACAACATTGATTCACTTGTTTATTACACCATTGGTACAGGAATTGGTGCAGGAGCTATACAAAAGGGTGAATTTATAGGAGGAACTGGTCATACTGAAGCAGGTCATACTTATATGGCGATGCATCCGCAGGACCAAGCAAATGATTTTAAAGGTATCTGTCCATTTCATAATAGCTGTTTAGAAGGTTTGGCATCTGGTCCAACTCTAGAAGCTAGGACTGGTATTCGTGGTGAATTGATTGAAGAAAATTCAATGGTTTGGGATGTTCAAGCCTATTATATTGCTCAGGCTGCAATACAAGCAACTGTATTATATCGTCCACAAGTCATTGTATTTGGTGGAGGCGTCATGGCACAAAAACACATGTTAAGACGTGTTCGCCAGACATTTGCAACTTTATTAAATGGGTATTTACCAGTTCCCAATTTGTCTGATTATATTGTGACACCAGCTGTAGAAGAAAATGGTTCTGCAACGTTAGGAAATTTTGCTTTAGCAAAGAAAATATCAAAAGGTTAATAAAACCCTTAAGCCACTACTTAGTTTAGTTAGCAAATAAAAGATTAAAAAAAGTAAGCGATATGATGGATAAAATGCTATAATAGGCTTGAATTTTACAAAAGATAGGGGATTCTTATGTCGGAACCATTATTTTTAGAAGCAAGCATGCACGATAAAATCTGGGGTGGAACAAAGTTAAGGGATGAATTTGGCTATGATATTCCAAGTGAAACAACAGGAGAATATTGGGCTATTTCAGCTCATCCTAACGGTGTCTCAAGAGTTAAGAATGGTCGCTTTAAAGGTTGTTTTTTAGATAAGCTGTATCAAGGTGAAAAAAGCTTATTTGGCAACCCTGATGATACTGTCTTTCCTTTACTAACTAAAATCTTAGATGCTAATGACTGGCTTAGTGTACAGGTTCATCCGGATGATGCTTATGCTCTTAAACATGAAGGTGAACTTGGTAAAACAGAATGTTGGTATATTATTTCTGCTGATGAAGGATCTGAAATTATCTATGGTCATAATGCTAAAACTAAAGAAGAACTTCGCCAAATGATTGAATCTGGAGATTGGGAACATCTTTTAACCCGAATTCCTGTTAAATCAGGGGATTTTTACTACGTTCCAAGTGGGACAATGCATGCTATAGGTAAAGGGATATTAATTTTAGAAACACAGCAATCTAGTGATACTACTTATCGTGTTTATGATTTTGATCGTCCAGATGCTTCAGGAAAATTACGTGATTTACACATTGAACAATCAATAGATGTTCTCACGATTGGTAAACCTGCCAATACTGTTCCTGCCAATATGAAGTTAAAACATCTATCTTCAACTTTATTAGTTTCAAATGATTTCTTTACAGTTTATAAATGGGAAATTTCTGGTGTTACCAACTTTAAACAATTTGCACCCTACCTTTTGGTTAGTGTCTTAGACGGAGCGGGTCACATTACAGTAGATAACAAAGTTTATACACTTAAAAAAGGTGACCACTTTATCTTGCCAAATGATGTTGTCAAATGGGATATTGATGGACAGTTAGAAATTATAGCAAGTCATGTTAAAAAATAATGAGAGTGGGGATACCACTCTTTTTAATCTCGATTAAAACGACCATTTATTGAAAGACAACATTATTTATGGTAAAATGTGGTGATAAGAGTATCGAAAGGAATTAGAATGGCAAATATTCTACGCACTGTTATTGAAAATGACAAGGGTGAATTAAAAAAATTAGATAAAATAGCTAAGAAAGTTGACTCTTACGCAGATCATATGGCTGCGTTATCAGATGAAGCTTTACAAGCAAAAACTCCAGAATTTAAAGAACGTTATCAAAATGGTGAAACTTTAGATCAATTGTTACCGGAAGCGTTTGCGGTAGTTCGTGAAGCTTCTAAACGTGTATTAGGTTTATACCCATACCACGTCCAAATTATGGGTGGTATCGTTCTTCACCATGGTGATATTCCAGAAATGCGTACTGGTGAGGGAAAAACTTTAACAGCGACAATGCCTGTTTATCTAAATGCTATCTCAGGATTAGGTGTTCATGTTATTACTGTTAATGAGTACTTATCAACACGTGATGCGACCGAAATGGGTGAGGTTTATAGTTGGCTTGGATTATCTGTAGGGATTAACTTAGCAGCTAAGTCACCATTTGAAAAACGCGAAGCTTACAATTGTGATATCACATACTCAACTAACGCAGAAGTCGGATTTGACTACCTTCGAGACAATATGGTTGTTCGCCAAGAAGATATGGTGCAACGCCCACTCAACTATGCTTTGGTTGATGAGGTTGACTCTGTATTAATCGATGAAGCTAGGACGCCATTGATTGTTTCAGGTCCTGTAAGCTCTGAGATGAACCAACTGTATACACGTGCGGACATGTTTGTAAAAACGCTTAATAGCGATGATTATATCATTGATGTTCCAACAAAAACAATTGGTTTATCAGATACAGGTATTGACAAGGCTGAAAACTATTTCCATCTAAATAACTTGTATGATCTCGAAAATGTTGCCTTAACTCACTACATTGATAACGCTCTTCGAGCTAACTATATTATGTTGTTAAATATTGATTATGTGGTTAGTGAAGAACAAGAGATTTTAATTGTGGACCAATTTACCGGTCGTACGATGGAAGGACGTCGTTTCTCAGATGGCTTACACCAAGCTATTGAAGCAAAAGAGTCAGTGCCAATCCAAGAAGAATCAAAAACGAGCGCTTCAATTACTTACCAAAATATGTTCCGTATGTACCATAAATTAGCAGGAATGACTGGTACTGGTAAGACTGAGGAAGAAGAGTTTCGTGAAATTTATAATATGCGCGTTATTCCTATCCCAACAAATCGTCCTGTTCAACGTATAGATCATTCAGATCTACTTTATCCAACTCTTGACTCTAAATTTAGAGCGGTGGTAGCAGATGTCAAAGAACGTTATGAACAAGGACAACCTGTACTGGTTGGTACAGTAGCTGTTGAAACGTCAGACTTAATTTCTAGAAAATTAGTTGCTGCTGGAGTACCACATGAAGTTTTGAATGCTAAAAATCACTTTAAAGAAGCTCAAATCATTATGAATGCTGGGCAACGTGGTGCTGTTACAATCGCAACCAACATGGCTGGTCGTGGTACTGATATCAAGCTTGGTGAAGGGGTTCGTGAACTTGGTGGTTTATGTGTTATTGGTACAGAGCGTCATGAAAGCCGTCGTATTGATAACCAGCTTCGTGGTCGTTCGGGTCGTCAAGGAGATCCAGGTGAATCACAATTCTATCTTTCGTTAGAAGATGATTTGATGCGTCGCTTTGGTACAGATCGTATTAAAGTGGTTCTTGAGCGAATGAATTTAGCTGAAGATGATACAGTTATTAAATCAAAAATGTTGACACGACAAGTTGAATCAGCTCAACGCCGCGTTGAAGGTAATAACTATGACACACGTAAACAAGTCTTGCAATACGATGATGTTATGCGTGAACAACGTGAGATTATTTATGCTAACCGTAGAGAAGTGATTACTGCTGAGCGTGATTTAGGACCAGAGCTCAAAGGGATGATTAAACGTACGATTAAAAGAGCAGTTGATGCACATAGCAGAAGCGATAAAAATACTGCAGCAGAAGCTATTGTTAATTTTGCAAGATCGGCGTTATTAGATGAAGAAGCTATCACAGTTTCAGAACTTCGTGGTCTAAAAGAGGCTGAAATTAAAGAACTTCTTTATGAACGTGCCTTAGCTGTTTATGAGCAACAAATTGCTAAATTAAAAGATCCAGAAGCTATTATCGAATTCCAAAAAGTCTTAATCTTGATGGTAGTGGATAATCAATGGACAGAGCATATTGATGCCTTAGATCAATTACGTAACTCCGTTGGACTTCGTGGTTATGCTCAAAATAACCCAATCGTTGAGTATCAATCAGAAGGTTTCCGTATGTTCCAAGATATGATTGGTTCGATTGAGTTTGATGTGACACGTACATTGATGAAAGCTCAAATTCATGAACAAGAGCGTGAACGTGCTTCTCAACATGCTACGACAACAGCAGAGCAAAATATCTCGGCACAACATGTACCTATGAATAATGAATCACCAGAATACCAAGGGATTAAACGTAATGATAAATGTCCTTGTGGCTCTGGCATGAAGTTTAAAAATTGTCATGGTCTGAGATGTTTACAATAACAATGATTTTAAAATAAAAATAAAACAGTCTGAGAAGACTGTTTTATCATTACTTGTCTAATAGTATGACGACTATATTGTATAGCAGAGCTTATTAATAGACTTAGGTTGTATTAGGAAAAAACATGGGATTTCATCAGTTAAGTGATAAAATTAATATTGAAATATTGAAGCAGAAAACTAGCTTAGATCTAGAAGTTAGCCAAAAAAAATTAGCCAAAGAAGAAGAGTTAAAAAATATCATAAAAGGTGAGGATCAGCGGTTTCTAGTAATAGTAGGTCCTTGTTCTGCGGATAATCCAAAGGCGGTGCTAACTTATGCAAAGCGTTTAGCTAAATTGGAAGCTGCCTTTAAAGATAAAATGTTTTTGGTTATGAGAGTTTATACCGCTAAGCCAAGAACGAATGGTGATGGTTATAAAGGCTTAGTTCACCATTCTGACAAACTAGGAGTTTTTTTTCAAGCACGTAAGATGCACTATGACATCATTCGAGAGACTGGACTCCTGACAGCTGATGAATTACTTTATCCAGAGATGTTATCAGTGATGGATGATTTAGTTTCTTACTATGCTATTGGTGCGCGTTCAGTGGAAGATCAGGGACACCGTTTTATATCTTCAGGTATAGATGCACCAGTAGGTATGAAAAATCCAACGTCTGGTAATTTAAGAGTCATGCTTAATGCGGTCTATGCAGCACAAAATCAACAGGAATTATTCTATCAAAATAAGCAAGTTAGAACAGATGGTAATTTGCTGTCACATGTTATTTTGAGAGGATATCATAATGCCGACTA
Organism: Streptococcus sp. HMSC076H09; assembly: GCF_001811765.1. Taxonomy (NCBI): domain Bacteria; kingdom Bacillati; phylum Bacillota; class Bacilli; order Lactobacillales; family Streptococcaceae; genus Streptococcus; species Streptococcus sp. HMSC076H09. Next base: position 66,303 of record NZ_KV806604.1, read on the forward strand.
TCGAAGTATCCCTAATTATCATTATGAAAACCTTTTAGAAACTATTACTCATTATGAAGAGACTGATTTGCAAAATCCCTTTATTGTTGTTGATACAAATCATGACAATTCAGGTAAGCAATTTTTAGAACAAATTCGCATTGTGAAATCAGTACTTGCAGACCGACAGTGGCATACTAAAATTAGAAACTATGTTCGTGGTTTTTTGATAGAATCTTATTTAGAAGATGGAAGACAAGATAAACCAGATGTTTTTGGTAAGTCTATCACAGATCCATGTCTAGGTTGGGATAAAACAGAAATGCTAATTAGGGATATTTACAATAGTTTGTAAGTATCGAACTTATAGGAGTTACACATGATTGTTGGACACGGAATTGATTTACAAGAGATAGAGGCGATTACTAAAGCATATGAGCGTAATCAACGTTTTGCAGAACGCGTTTTGACCGAACAAGAATTGCTTCTTTTTAAAGGAATTTCCAATCCCAAGCGTCAGATGTCTTTTTTAACAGGGCGATGGGCAGCAAAAGAGGCTTATAGCAAAGCACTTGGAACAGGAATTGGGAAAGTTAATTTTCATGATATCGAAATTTTATCGGATGATAAAGGAGCGCCTTTGATTACAAAAGAACCGTTTAATGGAAAATCTTTTGTTTCAATATCTCATAGTGGTAATTATGCACAAGCTAGTGTTATTTTGGAGGAAGAAAAATGATTTCAAGTTATCATAGACCAACCAGAGCCTTGATAGATTTAGAGGCGATTGCAAATAACGTTAAATCTGTACAAGAGCACATTCCAAGTGATAAAAAAACATTTGCTGTAGTTAAGGCTAATGCTTATGGGCATGGTGCTGTTGAAGTTTCAAAATACATTGAGTCTATTGTAGATGGTTTTTGCGTATCCAATTTAGATGAGGCTATTGAGCTACGTCAAGCAGGAATTGTAAAAATGATATTGGTATTAGGTGTTGTTATGCCTGAGCAGGTTATACTAGCCAAAAATGAAAATATTACTCTAACAGTTGCTAGCTTGGAGTGGTTACGTTTATGTCAGACATCAGCAGTAGATTTATCTGGTCTAGAAGTACATATCAAAGTTGATAGTGGAATGGGACGTATAGGTGTTCGCCAGTTAGATGAAGGAAATAAGCTAATTTCTGAATTGGGGGAAAGTGGTGCCTCTGTCAAGGGGATTTTCACCCATTTTGCAACAGCTGATGAAGCCGATAACTGTAAATTCAATCAACAACTTACTTTTTTTAAAGACTTTATTTCAGGATTAGATAATTGTCCGGACCTTGTTCATGCTAGTAATTCTGCTACAAGCCTTTGGCATAGTGAGACAATTTTTAATGCCGTTAGATTGGGTGTTGTTATGTACGGCTTAAATCCAAGTGGAACTGATTTAGACTTACCTTACCCTATAAACCCTGCTTTAAGTTTAGAGTCTGAGCTAGTACATGTTAAACAACTACACGATGGTTCTCAAGTTGGCTATGGCGCAACCTATCAAGTTACTGGAGACGAATTTGTTGGAACAGTACCGATTGGCTACGCTGATGGATGGACACGAGATATGCAAGGATTTTCAGTTATAGTAAATGGAGAACTTTGTGAAATTATTGGGCGTGTCTCGATGGATCAAATGACTATCCGTTTACCTCAAAAATATACTATCGGAACTAAAGTAACCTTGATTGGTCAACAAGGTAGTTGTAACATTACAACTACGGACGTCGCTCAAAAAAGACAGACGATTAATTATGAAGTACTTTGTCTTTTAAGCGATCGTATTCCGAGATATTATTAAAAACAAATGACACAGTAGTTAACTGTTTTAAAAAATTTAAAAATATGTTAAACTAATCAGTGACAATTTTTATAGAAGGAAATCATTAGTATATGTCAAAACAAAAAGTAATGGCAACTTTGTTGTTATCCACTTTAGTCTTATCGCTATCATCACCTTTAGTGACCTTAGCAGAAACTATTAATCCAGAAACAAGCCTGACAATGGCAACAGCATCAACAGAAAGTTCTTCTGAAGCAGAGAAACAGGAAAAAACACAACCTACAGATTCAGAAACTGCTTCACCTTCAGCCGAAGGAAGTATCTCAACAGAAAAAACAGAGATTGGTACGACAGAGACATCATCAAGCAATGAATCATCATCAAGTTCATCACATCAATCTTCTTCCAACGAAGATGCTAAAACATCTGATTCTGCTTCAACAGCATCTACTCCTAGCACTAATACTACAAACAGTAGTCAAGCAGACAGTAAGCCAGGTCAATCAACAAAGACTGAATTAAAACCTGAGCCTACCTTACCATTAGTAGAGCCTAAAATAACTCCCGCTCCGTCTCAGATAGAAAGTGTTCAGACAAATCAGAATGCTTCTGTTCCTGCTTTATCCTTTGATGATAATTTATTATCAACACCGATTTCACCAGTGACAGCAACGCCATTCTACGTAGAACACTGGTCTGGTCAGGATGCCTACTCTCACTATTTATTGTCACATCGTTACGGTATCAAAGCTGAACAATTAGATGGGTACTTAAAATCTTTAGGGATTCAATATGATTCTAATCGTATCAATGGTGCTAAGTTATTACAATGGGAAAAAGATAGTGGTTTAGATGTCCGTGCTATTGTAGCTATTGCTGTCCTTGAAAGTTCATTGGGAACTCAAGGAGTGGCTAAGATGCCAGGTGCTAATATGTTTGGTTATGGTGCCTTTGATCATGACTCTAGCCATGCTAGTGCTTATAATGATGAAGAAGCAATTATGTTGTTGACAAAAAATACAATTATTAAAAACAACAACTCTAGCTTTGAAATCCAAGATTTGAAAGCACAGAAATTATCTTCTGGACAACTTAATACAGTTACTGAGGGTGGTGTTTATTATACAGATAACTCTGGAACTGGTAAACGTCGTGCCCAGATTATGGAAGATTTAGACCGCTGGATTGATCAACATGGAGGGACACCAGAAATTCCTGCTGCCTTGAAAGCTTTATCGACAGCAAGTTTAGCAGATTTACCAAGTGGTTTTAGCTTATCAACAGCAGTTAACACAGCTAGCTATATTGCATCAACTTATCCATGGGGTGAATGTACATGGTATGTCTTTAACCGCGCTAAAGAGTTAGGTTATACATTTGATCCATTTATGGGTAATGGTGGAGATTGGCAACATAAGGCTGGTTTTGAAACAACACATTCACCAAAAGTAGGCTATGCTGTATCATTTTCACCAGGACAAGCTGGTGCTGATGGCACTTACGGTCACGTAGCTATTGTTGAAGAAGTTAAAAAAGATGGTTCAGTTCTTATTTCAGAATCTAATGCAATGGGACGTGGTATTGTCTCTTACCGTACTTTTAGTTCAGCACAAGCTGCACAATTAACTTATGTTATTGGCCATAAATAATTAGACATAATAAAGGCGCTCTTGAGGCGCCTTTTTGGTGATCTTTTAGTATAATAAAAGATATTAGAAGGAGAATCTTATGCTATTACAATCACCAATTTCTAATCTTAAGGGATTTGGACCAAAATCAGCAGAAAAATTTCAGAAATTAGATATTTATACAGTAGAAGATTTACTTCTTTATTATCCGTTTCGCTATGAAGATTTTAAATCAAAATCTGTTTTTGATTTAGTGGATGGTGAAAAAGCAGTCATTACAGGCCTAGTCGTTACTCCAGCTAATGTACAATATTATGGTTTTAAACGTAACCGTTTAAGTTTTAAGTTGCGTCAAGGGGAAGCTGTCTTAAATGTTAGTTTTTTTAATCAACCCTATTTAGCTGATAAAATAGAACTTGGTCAAGAGGTAGCTGTCTTTGGTAAATGGGATGCAACTAAATCAGCTATTACTGGGATGAAGGTTTTAGCTCAAGTTGAAGATGACATGCAACCTGTTTATCGCGTAGCTCAGGGAATTTCACAGTCTACTTTGATTAAAGCTATTAAGTCAGCTTTTGAAATCAGTGCGCATTTGGAATTGAAGGAAAATTTACCAGCTACTTTATTGGAAAAATACCGATTGATGGGTCGTAGTCAGGCTTGTTTAGCTATGCATTTCCCAAAAGATATCACAGAGTATAAGCAAGCGCTCCGTCGGATTAAATTTGAAGAATTATTTTACTTTCAAATGAACCTTCAAGTTTTGAAATCCGAAAATAAATCTGAAACAAATGGTTTGCCTATTCTTTATAGTAAACATGCTATGGAGACAAAAATTTCCTCTTTACCTTTTATTCTAACGAATGCTCAAAAGCGCTCTTTAGATGAAATATTATCTGATATGTCATCGGGAGCTCATATGAATCGTTTATTGCAAGGAGATGTAGGATCAGGAAAGACAGTCATTGCTGGTCTATCAATGTATGCAGCTTATACAGCAGGTTTTCAATCGGCTTTGATGGTTCCAACGGAAATCCTAGCTGAACAACACTACATTAGTCTGCAAGAGTTATTTCCAGATTTATCAATCGCTATATTAACTTCGGGTATGAAAGCAGCTGTTAAGCGTACGGTTTTAGCAGCTATTGCAAATGGCTCGGTTGATATGATTGTAGGAACTCATGCTCTTATCCAGGACTCGGTACAGTACCATAAACTGGGGCTTGTAATTACAGACGAGCAACATCGTTTTGGTGTTAAACAGCGTAGAATTTTCCGTGAAAAGGGAGAAAATCCTGATGTTTTAATGATGACAGCCACCCCAATTCCCCGAACTCTAGCAATCACAGCTTTTGGAGAAATGGATGTTTCTATTATTGATGAATTACCTGCCGGTCGTAAACCTATTATTACACGCTGGGTGAAACACGAGCAGCTAGGTACTGTGTTGGAATGGGTAAAAGGTGAATTGCAAAAAGATGCTCAAGTGTATGTCATTTCACCGTTGATTGAAGAGTCAGAAGCTTTAGATTTAAAGAATGCAGTAGCATTGCATGCTGAATTATCTACTTATTTTGAAGGAATTGCTAAGGTTGCTCTTGTACATGGACGTATGAAAAATGATGAAAAAGATGCTATAATGCAAGATTTCAAGGATAAAAAAAGTCATATTTTAGTATCTACAACAGTTATTGAAGTAGGGGTAAATGTCCCAAATGCAACGATCATGATTATTATGGATGCCGATCGTTTTGGATTAAGCCAGCTACATCAACTTCGTGGGCGTGTTGGTCGTGGATATAAACAATCATACGCTGTTTTAGTGGCTAATCCCAAAACTGATTCTGGGAAAAAACGAATGACAATCATGACAGAAACGACAGATGGTTTCGTTTTAGCTGAGTCGGATTTAAAAATGCGTGGTTCTGGTGAAATCTTTGGTACTCGTCAGTCTGGAATTCCAGAATTTCAAGTAGCTGATATCGTTGAGGATTATCCTATTTTAGAAGAAGCCAGACGTGTTGCTAGTGATATTGTCAAAGATAATAATTGGAAAGAAAATACAGAATGGGCACTTATTCTAGATAATTTACGCCAACATTCAGATTTTGATTAAGTTTCTATTAAGGCTGTGCTAAGCTCAGTTTAAGCTTGCTGTCATATGATATTCCTATCACAGATGTGGAGGTATGTTATGACAATAATGATTACTGTAATTTATAATAGTACTTTTCAGAATAGATTTTTCTTACCGACTTATTTAGTCAATAATGAGTATCAGAAAAAAAGTTGAGTTAAATTTACTCAGCTTTTTGCATTTGTAATAGTAAGCCTTTTCATAGAAATTTTGTTATAATGAATTGATTAATCTTTCTGTTAATACAAACAGATTAGAATGGGGTGCATATGTTACAAAACATTGGACAAACAGGCATTCAAGCAACTCGAATTGCTTTAGGTTGTATGAGAATGAGTGACTTGGAAGGAAAACAAGCTGAAGAAGTAGTTGGAACAGCATTAGATTTGGGTATTAATTTTTTTGATCATGCTGATATTTATGGGGGAGGGCTATCTGAATTACGCTTTCGAGATGCAATCAAACATTTAAATGTCAATCGTGACAAAATGATTATTCAATCTAAATGTGGGATACGAGAAGGTTACTTTGATTTTTCTAAAGAGTATATTTTATCATCAGTAGATGGTATTTTAGAAAGATTAGGGACAGAATATTTAGATTTTCTCATTCTTCATCGTCCAGATGTATTAGTTGAGCCTGAAGAAGTAGCTGAAGCATTTACTAAACTAAGGGCAGAAGGTAAAGTAAAACACTTTGGTGTTAGCAATCAAAACCGGTTTCAAATGGAATTGTTACAATCCTACCTTGACGAGCCCTTAGCAGTGAATCAACTTCAATTATCGCCAGCACATACACCAATGTTTGATGCAGGGTTAAATGTTAACATGTTAAATAAAGCTTCAATTGAACATGATGATGGCATTGTTGATTATTGTCGTCTCAAAAGAGTTACCATTCAAGCTTGGTCTCCATTTCAAATTGATTTATCTCGTGGTTTATTTGTTAATCATCCGGATTATAAGGAATTAAATGAAACCATAGCTAAACTGGCAAAAAACTACAATGTTAGCAGCGAAGCTATTGTGATTGCATGGATTTTACGTCATCCTGCCCAAATACAGGCGATTGTTGGTTCAATGAATCCATCTCGTTTAAAGGCAATTGATAAGGCTAATGATATCGCTTTAACCCGTGAAGAATGGTATGATATTTACCGTAGTGCAGGTAATATATTGCCTTAAACTAAGGGAGAGAGTATAAATTACATACTCTCTTTTTAATTGAGTCAGTTTTTGGTAAAATGAACTGAAATAAATTGTTAAGAAAGAAGGTTATACAATGAATTCATTAAATGGGGAAACTTTACTAACTGGTCTAATTGCCAATCCTGCACGCCACTCTCTATCCCCGTTAATGTGGAATACCTCTTTTCAAGAAAAAAACATGAATTATGCCTATCTGACATTTGAAGTAGAAGAGGGTAAATTAACAGAAGCTGTTCGAGGTGTCAGGGCATTGGGTATTCGTGGTGTTAATGTTTCAATGCCATTTAAACAGAGTGTTATCCCTTTGCTAGATGATTTATCTCCTCAAGCTAAATTAGTGGGTGCTGTAAATACTATCGTTAATCAAGGTGGAACCGGACGTTTAGTAGGCCATATGACAGATGGCATTGGTTGTTTTAAAGCTTTAGCAGCTCAAGGTTTCAGTGCTAAAAATAAAATAGTTACAATAGCTGGTATTGGTGGTTCAGGTAAAGCAGTTGCAGTTCAAGCAGCTATGGAGGGAGTTGCGGAAATTAGATTATTTAATCGTAATAGCTCAAATTACGATAAGGTCATTGACTTATCAGATAAAATTAAAAAACAGTTTCAAATAAAGGTAGTCGTTGATTATCTAGAAAATAAGACAGCATTTAAAGACGCTATTAGAACTAGTCATTTTTATATTGATGCTACTAGTTTAGGAATGAGGCCATTAGATAATTATAGTTTAATTAACGATCCAGAAATTTTAACACCCAATTTAGTAGTTGTCGACTTGGTTTACAAGCCTAAAGAAACAGCATTGTTACGATTTGTTAGACAAAATGGAGTGAAACATGCTTATAATGGTCTAGGGATGCTGATTTATCAAGGAGCAGAAGCATTTCAATTAATAACGAATCAAGAAATGCCTATTAGCAGTGTTGAGAGAGTATTACAAACTGAAAATTAATAAAAAACTCTAGAAATATTTCTAGAGTTTTTTATCAACCTTCAATATAGTCTTTTAGATTTTGCCCTGTGAGACCTGCATTGAGTGCAATGAGTAATTTGAGTCTGGCTTTGGGAGCGTTTAGTTCTTTAACAAACATGACACCAGATTCTTGTAATCTTGCTCCGCCACCTTCATATCCGTAAACTGGCTCAGCAATACCATTAAAACAGCGAGACACTAGAACAACAGGGACACCTTGCTCAATTAATTCTTCGATTTCTTGTGCAGCTTTTGGGGGCATATTCCCTGCACCGAGTGCTTCAATAACTAATCCGCTAATATTTTGAGAATTTAAAAAGCTAATGATACCACTATCACCCATGCCAGCATATGCTTTCACGATAGGAACAGTTCCTGTAATTTTATCTAAATCAAAACGAACTCTCTCTTCAGTTGCTTTAAAGAAAAGCAGGTCTTGTTTCATAATAATCCCAAGGGGCCCATGTGTAGGGGTTTGGAAGGTCGAAACGTTTGTTGTATGTGTTTTTGTGACATATTTAGCAGCATGTATCTCATCATTCATGACAACTAGCACCCCCTTGTCGGCAGCTTTAGTACTATTAGCGACACGGAGGGCTGATAGGTAATTATAAACGCCATCGCTACCAAGTTCATTTGTGCTTCTCATAGCACCAGTAATGATGATTGGGATTTTAGGGAGTATCATTGTGTCTAAAAAATATGCTGTTTCTTCTAAAGTGTCAGTCCCATGCGTAATGACAACACCATCAAAATTACTGGCATGTTGTTTCAGATAGTGATAGATATCAAGCATATGATGAGGGGTGATTTGAGGACTGGGAAGATTTAGAAAATCTACAACAGTCAAATCAAGGTCATCTAATGATAAATCAACGTATTTCATTGGGTTATCGGCGCTGGACATGACCTGTCCCTTCTCGTTAGCATTCATGGAAATCGTTCCACCTGTATGTAGAACAAGGATTTTTTTCATTGATTTTATACTTCTTTCAAGTTGTGATATAATTTATTTTATCATAAAAAAGAGGGGATGTTGACCCAGTGGCAATTAAGGCAGTATTTTTTGATATTGATGGTACACTTCTTAATGATCGTAAGAATGTACAAAAGTCAACAATTAAAGCAATTCGAAATTTGAAAGACCAAGGAATACTAGTCGGTTTAGCAACGGGGCGAGGTCCTAGTTTTGTACAACCTTTTTTAGAAAACCTTGGTTTAGATTTTGCTGTAACCTATAATGGTCAATATATCTATAGTAGAAGTGAAATTATTTATACCAATCAATTATCTAAGACAACTGTCTATCGTCTGATTCGATATGCTGGAGCAAGAAGAAGAGAAATTTCATTAGGAACAGCCTCGGGATTACTCGGTTCAGGTATTATTGGTCTAGGAACTAGCCGTTTGGGGCAGATTGTATCTAGCCTTGTTCCGAGAAAATGGGCAAAAGCGATTGAACGAAGCTTTAAGCATTTTATTCGTCGGATTAAACCTCAAAATATTGATAGCCTCATGATTATCTTACGAGAACCTATTTATCAGGTCGTTTTAGTTGCAACAGAGGGCGAATCAGAGCGAATTCAAAAACAATTTCCTCGTGTTAAATTAACAAGAAGCAGTCCTTACTCAATGGATGTCATTTCTGAAGAGCAGTCAAAAGTTAAGGGAATTGAACGTGTTGGTCAACGCTATGGTTTTGATTTATCCGAAGTGATAGCATTTGGAGATTCTGATAATGATATTGAGATGTTATCTCAAGTTGGCATTGGTGTTGCCATGGGGAACGCCAGTCAGCAAGTGAAAGAAAATGCACGTTATACAACTGCTGACAATAATGATGATGGTATCTCTAAGGCATTAGCCCATTATGGACTTATTCAATTTGAGATTGAAAAAACATTCAGTAGTCGTGACGAGAATTTCAATAAAGTAAAATCCTTCCATCTATTAATGGATGGTGAAACTATTGAAACGCCACGCTTATATGACAGTAAGGAAGCTGGTTTCAGGTCAGACTTTAAAGTAGAAGAAATCGTTGAGTTCTTGTATGCTGCTAGTCAAGGTAACCAAAAAGTATTTGACCAATCTATCCGTAATTTACACTTAGCTATTGATAAAGCAAGAGATAAGGTTATTTCTAAAGACCATCCAGAAACACCATTAGTGGGAGAAGTGGATGCCTTAACAGATTTACTTTATCTGACTTATGGCTCCTTTGTTCTTATGGGAGTCGACCCAAAACCTCTTTTTGATACAGTACATGAGGCCAATATGGGTAAAATCTTTCCAGATGGCAAAGCTCATTTTGATCCTGTTACTCATAAAATTTTAAAACCAGACGACTGGGAAGAACATTTCGCTCCTGAGCCATCAATTCGACGTGAATTAGATAGCCAAATTCAGAAATCCTTAAATCGAAAATAAAAATATCCTGAGTTAATATAACTCAGGATATTTTAGAAAGTGAGCGTATTTAAATTTACATTGTTTTATTAGGATCACGTACAATGAGTAAATCTACTTTAGCGTGACGAAGGATGTATTCTGAGGAAGATCCGATAAGGAAACGCTCAAAGGTATTAAGACCTGTTGCACCAACCATAATCAAGTCTACTTTTTCTTTTTCTGGAATATCATGTGCAAGTAATGTTTTGGGATTACCAAATTCAATAACTTGTCTAACTTTATCTGCTCCTTTTTCACGAGCTTGTTTTTCATATTCCTCAAGGACATCTTTTGCTTCTTTTTCTAATTTTTCATAGATATAAGTATCAAATGTCGCAAAGCTTTGTAAAGCACGTGTATCTATAACATGTGTCAAGATTAATTCAGAATCATTGCGAAGAGCAACGTTAACTGCCTTTTCAAAAGCAAGTTCAGATTCTGTTGATCCATCAATAGCGACAAGGATGCGTTCATATTTTTGTGACATAAGCCTGTCCTCCTCTAAATATAACCAAAAAGAGATAACCTCTTGTACTCAACTAGCCATCTTATCAGAAGGAGTGAGTGATGAGTAAGTTAGATATGTTGGTTATTCATTTTATAGCTATATTATAACGTTTTTTCTAGAAAAATGAAAGCGTTTTATGTTAGTTTTCTGAAATAGCTTAATATTAACTTAATCGCTTGATAAACCGCAGTAAATGTTTCAATTTTGAGAATATTTGTTTTATAATGGAAGATACGAGGTATTTTTATGAAGATATTTGATAAATCAATGAAGCTGGAACATGTGGCTTATGATATTAGAGGCCCTGTTTTAGAAGAGGCGGACCGCATGAGGGCAAATGGTGAAAAGATATTGCGGTTAAACACTGGAAATCCAGCTGCCTTTGGCTTCGAAGCGCCAGATGAAGTCATTCGTGATTTAATTACGAATGCGCGTGAATCAGAAGGTTACTCTGATTCGAAAGGTATTTTTTCAGCTCGTAAGGCTGTTATGCAGTATTACCAGTTACAAAACATCCATGTTGACATGGATGATATATACATTGTTAATGGTGTTAGTGAGGGAATCTCTATGTCAATGCAAGCTTTGCTTGATAATGATGACGAGGTTCTAGTTCCAATGCCAGATTACCCGTTATGGACAGCTTGTGTTAGCCTTGCTGGTGGAAATGCTGTGCATTATATTTGTGATGAGGAAGCTAATTGGTATCCTGATATTGATGATATCAAATCAAAAATCACATCCAAAACAAAAGCAATTGTCCTCATTAATCCAAATAATCCAACTGGAGCAGTCTATCCGCGTGAAATTTTGCAAGAGATTGTGGATATTGCTAGACAAAATGACTTGATTATTTTTTCAGACGAGGTTTATGACCGTTTAGTTATGGATGGAATGGAGCATATCCCAATTGCTTCTATTGCAGAGGATATTTTTACAGTTACTTTATCTGGCTTATCTAAATCACATCGCATCTGTGGTTTCCGCGTTGGTTGGATGGTATTGTCTGGTCCGCGACAACATGTTAAAGGTTATATTGAAGGTTTGAATATGTTAGCTAACATGAGGCTGTGTTCAAATGTTCTTGCTCAACAGGTTATTCAAACATCGTTAGGCGGACAGCAATCTATTGATAGTATGTTGTTGCCAGGAGGTCGTATCTACGAGCAACGTAATTATATCCATAAAGCAATTAATGAAATACCTGGTTTATCTGCTGTAAAACCAAATGCTGGACTGTATCTTTTCCCTAAAATTGATACAGATATGTACCGTATTGATAATGATGAAGAGTTTGTGCTTAATTTCTTAAAACAAGAAAAAGTATTACTAACACACGGTAGAGGATTTAATATGAATACCGCTGACCATTTTAGAATTGTTTACTTACCACGTGTTGATGAATTGACTGAACTACAAGAAAAAATGGCTCGCTTTTTAAGCCAATACAAGCGCTAGAATGAATTTTTATTAGATAAACATTAAATTAATAATAGAAGTTCTTAAAATGTACTGATATCGATTTGCAAAAGCTAAAATGCTTTGATATAATTGTAACGCAAAACATACAAAGGATGAAGGAAATGCCGAATTTATTAGAAAAAACTAGAAAAATTACATCCATCTTACAGCGTTCCGTAGATAGCTTAGATGCCGAATTACCATATAATACAATGGCGGCTCAACTAGCTGATATTATTGACTGTAACGCATGTATTATTAATGGTGGTGGTAACTTACTTGGCTATGCCATGAAATATAAAACAAACACTGACCGTGTGGAAGAATTTTTTGAAACAAAACAATTCCCAGATTACTATGTTAAATCTGCTAGTCGTGTTTATGATACAGAAGCTAACTTATCAGTAGATAATGATTTGTCAATTTTCCCAGTTGAGACAAAGGAAAACTTCCAAGATGGTATTACAACAATCGCTCCAATTTATGGTGGTGGAATGCGCTTGGGAACATTTATTATCTGGCGTAATGATAAAGAATTTAGCGACGATGATTTGATTTTAGTTGAAATTGCAAGCACCGTTGTTGGTATTCAATTACTTAACCTTCAAACAGAAAATCTAGAAGAAAATATTCGTAAACAAACAGCGGTGACAATGGCTATCAACACTCTATCTTATTCAGAAATGAAAGCTGTAGCTGCTATCTTAGGAGAATTAGATGGACTTGAAGGACGCCTAACGGCATCTGTTATTGCAGACCGTATTGGAATTACACGTTCCGTTATTGTAAATGCTCTTCGTAAATTGGAGTCTGCGGGAATCATTGAGAGCCGCTCACTCGGTATGAAGGGAACATACCTCAAAGTTATTAACGAAGGTATTTTTGACAAATTAAAAGAATATAATTAATCATAGCATGGGACTGGGAGTAGCTTTCAGTTCCTTTTTTGAAATCAAGAGGAGATAAGAAGAAAAATGACAAAAGCACTCATCTCAATAGACTACACATATGATTTTGTGGCAGATGATGGGAAATTAACGGCAGGTAAACCAGCGCAATCTATCGCTTCAGCTATAGCTGACGTTACAGAGAAAGCATACCGGTCAGGGGATTATATTTTTTTTGCGATTGATAATCATGATATTGGAGATGTTTTTCATCCAGAGACCAATCTTTTTCCTGAGCATAATATTAAAGGGACTTCTGGTAGAAACCTATATGGTCCTTTGGGAACTCTATATGAAACTATTAAGGAAGATAGTCGTGTTTTTTGGATAGATAAGCGCCATTATTCTGCCTTTTCTGGCACTGATTTAGATATTCGCCTACGTGAAAGACGAATAGATACTTTGATATTGACAGGAGTATTGACAGATATTTGTGTATTACACACAGCAATTGATGCTTATAACTTAGGTTATAAAATTGAGGTCCCAGCAGCAGCTGTAGCTAGCTTAAATGATAGTAATCATCAATGGGCTTTAAATCATTTTAAAACTGTTCTTGGTGCAACTATTCTTTAGTTGAATTATAAAAGAGGTTAGATTTTTATCTAACCTCTTTTATAGTTTAGTCGTAATCATAAAAGCCGTGTCCAGCAGCTTTACCGGTACGTCCTTTATCAATGAATTCTTCTTTAAGCATTTTTGCAAGGTGAGCATGAAGACTATTAGGATCGCTGTTGGTATCTGAATAATTCTTCATGATATTATAAGCGGTATCGATGCCAATAATATCTAAAATTTCTAAAGGTCCCATCGGTGCTCCTGTTCCTAACTTCCAGGTTTTATCAATAGTTTCAGAATCAGAAACCTTATTATAGTACAATGCTAATGCACTCTCTAAGAATGGAACTAGTATTGAATTAAGAATATAGCCAGGTTGTTCTTTATGAATATGTAAAGGTACCATACCAATATCTTTTGAGAATGCCAAAGCTTCTTTGACAACCTCGTCGTCAGTTCCCTTATGTCCCATAATTTCAACAATATTATTTTGCCAAATATTGTTAGCGAAATGCATTGCTAAAAATTTATCAGGCCGTCCTGTTATATCAGCAAACTGACTTGGAACAAGTGTTGAAGAATTTGTTGCAAAGATTGTCTTTGAAGGTGCCACTTTAGCTAATTGTTTGTAAAAATCTTCTTTTATACTAACTGTTTCTGGGACAGCTTCGATTACTAAATCGGCGTCACTTACAGCTTGGTCTAAGTTTTTTGAAAAAGTAATTTGGTTTGGTAAATCAGCAATCAAGTCTAATGAATCGGCAACTTTTGAAAGAAAAATATGGTCTAAGCTAGGCAATAAGTTTTTATTATACTTGATACTTTTAGCTTTATCACTATATGCTTCTTTTGCTGTTTCAATTTCTGATTGATAGACTTTAGCTAATTTTTTGATACGTTCTTTTCCCTTATTTAAAGCTTCATCGTTAATGTCATAGATGGTGACAGACATTCCTTTGTAAGCTGCTTGAAAGGCGATTTGACTACCTAGAACGCCACTTCCTGCAACAGTGAGATTTTTAATTGTCATATTACAACCTCCGATACTTATATTCGAAAACGTTTTCGAAGAAAGTTTAACAAAAGATATGTCTAAAAGCAAATATATAGTATGATTATTTTTAAAATAGTATCTTTTTTTACTTGATTTCAGTAAAAAAAGATATATAATATAACATATAAAATAAATAGTATACAATATATAAAGAAGGTGATCTTATTCAATTAAATCAAAGGCAAGAAAGAATTATTGATATTATCAAACAGTTTCAGCCCATTACTGGTGAGCTAATAGCTGAGAAATTAGGAGTAACAAGAGCAGCACTAAGGTCTGATTTGGCGGTTTTAAGTATGCTAGGTATCATAGATGCAAAACCTAAGGTTGGTTATTTTTATTTAGGACAGTATCATGCTTCAATAGGGACAAGTCATTTTGAAAAGATGACAGTTTCAGAAATTATGGGGATCCCTCTGACAGTTCATCAAAAAGATTCAGTTTATGATGTTATTGTACATATTTTTATGGAAGATGCTGGTTGTGCTTTTATCTTGGATGATGATGATTTTCTCTGTGGAGTCGTGTCACGTAAAGATTTATTAAAGACCAGTATTGGCGGAGGAGATCTTTCTAAAATGCCAATAGGAATGGTGATGACACGTATGCCACACGTGACAACTGTTTTAGAAAATGAAAGTCTTTTTGCGGCAGCTGATAAATTAGTGAGCAGAAAAGTGGATAGTCTCCCTGTCGTTCGTCATGATAAGCAATATCCCGAAAAATTTAAAGTGATCGGGAAATTATCTAAAACAATCCTCGCTAGTTTGTTTTTAGAAATAAGAGATTATTAGGAGGAAACTGATGGAAGATCAACTCACTATATTTATTATTTCAGATTCTTTAGGGGAAACAGCCAAAGCTATTGCAAAAGCGTGTTTGTCACAATTTCCAGGACATGATGATTGGCATTTTCAATGTTTTTCCTATATTAACAGTCAGGAACGCTTAGAACAAGTTTTTGAAGAGGCTAGCCAGAAGACAGTATTTATGATGTTTAGTTTAGTTGATGTTGCTTTGGCTTCCTATGCACAGAAACGATGTGAAAGTGAACATTATGCTTATGTTGACTTATTAACAAATGTTATTCAAGGAATATCAAGGATATCGGGTATAGATCCTTTGGGAGAACCAGGGATTTTACGACGCTTAGACAATGATTATTTCAAAAGAGTAGAATCAATAGAATTTGCAGTAAAATATGATGATGGGAGAGATCCGCGAGGTATTTTACAAGCAGATTTAGTTATTATAGGAATTTCAAGAACTTCTAAAACGCCATTAAGTATGTTTTTAGCAGATAAAAATATTAAAGTTATTAATATTCCTTTGGTTCCAGAGGTTCCTGTTCCTAAAGAATTACGTATGATTGATTCTAGGAGAATTATCGGACTAACTAATTCGGTTGATCATCTTAATCAAGTCCGAAAAGTTCGATTAAAGTCCTTAGGTCTTTCTAGTACGGCAAATTATGCCAGTTTAGAACGGATTTTGGAGGAGACGAGGTATGCTGAAGAAGTTATGAAAAATTTAGGTTGCCCAATCATTAATGTATCTGATAAAGCAATCGAAGAAACAGCAACGATTATTTTAGAAATCTTAAAAACAAATGGACAAGTAGCTAAAAATCTGTAAAAGGAGACGCTGATGGAAACTAAGTTTGTGTATCATTTTGATGAAGGTTGTAAGGAAATGAAGGAACTGCTAGGTGGTAAGGGAGCTAATCTAGCTGAAATGACGAGTATTGGGTTACCGGTACCACAAGGTTTTACTATTACAACACAGGCTTGTAATGATTATTATGATAACGCTTGCCATATCCGAGAGAGTATTCTTAGTCAAATTGATCAAGCAATGGCACAATTGGAGGTTGAACAGAACAAGCAATTAGGAAGTGTTGATGATCCTTTGTTGGTGTCAGTTCGGTCAGGAGCAGTTTTTTCGATGCCTGGTATGATGGATACAGTTTTAAATTTAGGGTTAAATGATCGTAGTGTCCAAGGTTTAGTGAAAAAGACAGAAGACGAGCGTTTTGCTTATGACAGTTATCGTCGTTTTATCCAAATGTTTGCAGATGTGGTTACAGGCATTCCAAAATATAAATTTGATACCATTTTAGATCGACTTAAGACAGATAAATGTTATCAAGATGACACAGAACTAACTGGTTCAGATTTACAGAGACTTGTTGAATTTTACAAAGAACTATATCAAAAAGAAGCAGGAGAAAAATTTCCGCAAGATCCTAAAAGGCAGCTTTTGTTAGCAATTGAGGCAGTTTTTAAATCATGGAATAATCCAAGAGCTAAGATTTATCGTAAATTAAATGATATTTCGGAGACGCTTGGAACAGCCGTTAATATTCAAGCTATGGTTTTTGGGAATATGGGAAATAACAGCGGAACGGGAGTTGCTTTTACACGAAACCCATCAACTGGAGCAGCAAATTTATTTGGTGAGTATTTGATTAATGCACAAGGAGAAGATGTTGTTGCAGGTATCAGAACACCACAATCCATATCAAAGTTGGCAGAACAAATGCCTATTATTTACCAAGAGTTTGTAAGCGTTACCCAAAAGTTAGAAGCTCATTATCGCGATATGCAAGATATGGAGTTTACAATTGAAAATGGTAATCTTTATATGCTTCAGACGAGAAGCGGTAAGCGTACAGCGAAGGCAGCTATCAAAATAGCAGTAGATCAAGTAAATGAAGGCCTAATTAGTAAAGAAGAAGCTATACTACGTATCGAGCCTAAACAATTAGATCAGTTATTACACCCTTCTTTTGACTTGGAAAGTTTAAAGAAAGCTATTCTTTTGACGACAGGACTTCCAGCCTCTCCTGGAGCTGCTTATGGGAAAGTTTATTTCCATGCAGAAGATGTTGTTCAAGAGATGAAAAAGGGAAATCCAGTGCTATTGGTCAGACAAGAGACATCACCTGAAGATATCGAGGGGATGGTTAGTGCAAACGGGATTATAACAGCAAGAGGCGGAATGACCTCCCATGCGGCAGTAGTAGCCAGAGGAATGGGGAAACCATGCGTTGCAGGCTGTAGTCAATTATTGGTTGATGAAGTAAGACGAGAAATTTCTATTGGGCATCAAACGATAAAAGAAGGTGAGATGTTATCAATCGATGGTGCTACAGGAAATGTTTATATAGGACAAGTTCCGATGGCAGAGACTAGCGTAGATTGTGATTTTGAGATATTTATGAAATGGGTAGATGAAAATCGAGATATGATGGTGTGTTCAAATGCAGATAATCCGAGAGATGCTCAAAAGGCCTTGGACTTTGGAGCAGAAGGAATAGGTCTTTGTCGCACGGAACATATGTTTTTTGACGATGAACGTATTCCAGTCGTTAGAGAAATGATTTTAGCAGATGATGTATTGAGTCGAAGGAAGGCTCTAGAAAGGCTTTTATCTTTCCAAAGAGACGATTTTTATCAAATTTTTAAGGTATTGAAAGGTAAAACTTGTACGATTCGTTTGCTTGACCCTCCTTTACATGAATTCTTACCCCATGATAAAGAGTCTATCGAATCTATGGCAAGACAAATGGGGATATCTACTTTAGCTATTGAAAAACGGATTCAAACATTAGAAGAATTCAACCCTATGTTAGGTCATCGTGGTTGTAGACTTGCGATTACCTATCCGGAAATTTACCAAATGCAGATGAGAGCTCTTGTACAAGGCGCTATACTTGCAATGAAAGAGGGATATGAGGCAAAGCCAGAAATTATGATTCCTTTAGTGTCAGCGCATGAAGAAATCTCTATAATACGTGATCTGATTGAAGAGACAATTATTGAGGAGAGTAAATCTAAAAAAATTAACTTATCATTTCCTATTGGGACAATGATTGAAACACCAAGAGCTTGTATGATAGCGGATGATATTGCAAAGTTTGCGGATTTCTTTAGTTTTGGGACCAATGATTTAACACAAATGAGCTTTGGATTTTCACGAGATGATGCTGGAAAATTCTTAGGAGAATACGTTGATAAAGGACTTCTAAAAAAAGACCCTTTCCAAGCTTTAGATCAAAAAGGAATAGGAAGGTTTATTGAGCAGGCAGTGAGGTTAGGAAAAGAAGTTAAGCCAAACCTTAAAATAGGTATCTGTGGAGAGCATGGTGGAGAACCATCATCTATTGAGTTCTGTTACCAACAGGGGTTACATTATGTATCGTGTTCGCCGTTTAGAATTCCTATTGCTAAATTAGCGGCTGCACAGGCTAAAATCAAACAAAGTAGAAATGATATAACAATAGATAAATAAACAGTAAACGCTTCTTATCATAGGTAAGAAGCGTTTATTATGAAAAGCTGGGATAATGTGATAACATTGAGAGTTTAATATGCTATAATAGTAGAGACTATCTTAAAACGAAAATGATACAGATATAAGGAGAACTCATGAAAATTTCTGAAGAAGAAGTGCGTCATGTTGCCAATCTGTCAAAATTGCGCTTTTCTGATCAAGAGACTAAAGAATTTGCGTCAAGTTTGTCAAAGATTGTTGATATGATTGAACTCTTAAATGAAGTTGACACAGAAGGCGTACCAGTAACAACGACCATGGCAGATCGCAAAACCGTGATGCGTGAAGATATTGCTCAACCAGGCAATAATCGTGATGACTTATTTAAAAATGTACCACAGCATCAAGATTATTATATTAAAGTACCTGCAATTCTTGAGGATGGAGGAGATGCCTAATGTCGTTTAATAATCAATCAATTGATCAGTTGCATGATCTTCTCGTTAAAAAAGAAATTTCAGCAACTGAATTAACAAAAGCTACATTGGAAGATATTCATGCGCGTGAACAAGCGGTTGGATCTTTTATTACTATTTCTGATGATATGGCAATAGCTCAAGCCAAAGAAATTGATGATAAAGGAATTGATGCTGATAATGTTATGTCAGGTATTCCCTTAGCAGTTAAAGATAATATTTCAACAAAGGGGATTCTTACAACAGCTGCTTCTAAAATGCTCTATAACTATGAGCCAATCTTTGATGCTACGGCTGTTGAAAAGTTATATGCTAAAGATATGATTGTGATTGGTAAAGCAAACATGGATGAATTTGCCATGGGAGGCTCTACAGAAACATCTTATTTTAAAAAGACAAATAACGCTTGGGACCATAGTAAAGTTCCGGGAGGATCATCAGGTGGTTCTGCAGCAGCAGTAGCTTCAGGACAAGTACGTTTGTCATTGGGCTCTGATACAGGTGGTTCAATTCGCCAGCCGGCTTCATTTAATGGAATCGTTGGTATGAAGCCAACTTACGGACGTGTATCACGCTTTGGTTTGTTTGCTTTCGGTAGTTCGCTTGACCAGATTGGACCGATGTCTCAAACAGTAAAAGAGAATGCACAGCTTTTGACAGTTATTTCTGGGCATGATGTAAGAGATTCAACTTCTTCTGAGCGTACTGTAGGCGATTTTACTGCTAAAATTGGTCAAGATATTCA
Source organism: Streptococcus sp. HMSC076H09 (assembly GCF_001811765.1). NCBI lineage: Bacteria > Bacillati > Bacillota > Bacilli > Lactobacillales > Streptococcaceae > Streptococcus > Streptococcus sp. HMSC076H09. Next base: position 86,518 of record NZ_KV806604.1, read on the forward strand.
AGGAATGAAAATTGCTTTACCAAAAGAATATTTGGGAGAAGGAATAGCGCCAGGAGTTAAAGAAACGATTATTAAGGCCGCAAAACATCTGGAAAAACTAGGTGCAGTTATTGAGGAAGTTAGTTTACCGCATTCTAAATACGGTGTTGCTGTTTATTATATTATTGCTTCATCGGAAGCTTCTTCAAACCTACAACGTTTTGATGGTATTCGTTATGGATACCGTACAGAAAATTATAAAAACTTGGATGATATCTATGTCAATACACGATCTGAAGGTTTTGGAGACGAAGTTAAGCGTCGCATTATGCTGGGAACGTTCAGTTTATCTTCTGGGTATTACGATGCTTATTATAAAAAAGCAGGTCAAGTTCGTAGTTTGATTATTCAAGATTTTGAAAAAGTTTTCGCAGATTATGACTTGATTTTAGGTCCAACAGCTCCAACAACAGCCTTTGACTTAGATTCTTTAAATCACGATCCAGTTGCAATGTACCTAGCTGATATTCTAACAATACCAGTTAATTTGGCTGGTTTACCAGGTATTTCAATCCCTGCTGGTTTTGATAAAGGTCTACCGGTTGGTATGCAGTTGATTGGTCCGAAATTCAGTGAAGAAACAATATATCAGGTTGCTGCTGCTTTCGAAGCAACGACAGATTATCATAAACAACAACCTAAAATTTTTGGAGGTGAGAACTAATGAATTTTGAAACAGTCATTGGACTTGAAGTCCATGTTGAATTAAATACGAACTCTAAAATTTTCTCACCTTCTTCCGCTCATTTTGGTCAGGAACAAAATGCTAATACAAATGTAATTGACTGGTCTTTCCCAGGTGTCCTTCCAGTCATGAATAAAGGAGTTGTTGATGCAGGAATCAAGGCAGCACTTGCCTTGAATATGGATATCCATCAGAACATGCATTTTGACCGTAAAAATTATTTCTATCCAGATAATCCTAAAGCTTATCAAATTTCACAGTTTGATGAGCCTATTGGTTACAATGGTTGGATTGAAATCGAATTAGAAGATGGTACACGAAAAAAAATTCGTATTGAGCGTGCCCACCTCGAAGAAGATGCAGGAAAAAATACACATGGGACAGATGGTTATTCCTATGTTGACCTTAATAGACAAGGTGTTCCACTGATTGAAATTGTATCAGAAGCTGATATGCGTTCTCCTGAGGAAGCTTATGCTTATTTGACAGCTCTCAAAGAGATTATCCAATATACTGGAATTTCTGACGTTAAAATGGAAGAAGGTTCTATGCGTGTAGATGCCAATATTTCACTTCGTCCTTATGGTCAAGAAGAGTTTGGTACTAAAGCAGAACTTAAGAACCTTAACTCATTCAATAATGTACGTAAAGGTTTGATACATGAAGAAAAACGTCAAGCACAAGTTTTACGATCTGGTGGTCAAATTCAGCAAGAGACTCGTCGTTTTGATGAAACAACAGGTGAGACTATTTTGATGCGTGTCAAGGAAGGCTCATCAGATTACCGCTATTTCCCTGAACCAGATCTACCACTATTTGATATCTCGGATGAATGGATTGATCAAGTTCGTTTAGAATTACCAGAATTTCCACAGGAACGTCGTGCGAAATATGTATCGTCTTTTGGTCTATCATCTTATGATGCTAGCCAATTAACAGCTACAAAAGCAACTTCTGATTTCTTTGAAAAAGCTGTTGCTATTGGGGGTGATGCAAAACAAGTTTCCAATTGGTTACAAGGAGAAGTGGCGCAATTTCTTAACAGTGAATCAAAATCAATCGAAGAAATTGGTCTGACTCCTGAGAATTTGGTTGAGATGATTAGCTTGATTGCTGACGGTACAATTTCATCCAAAATTGCTAAAAAAGTTTTTGTGCATTTAGCTAAAAATGGTGGTTCAGCTGAAGAATTCGTTAAAAAGGCTGGTTTAGTTCAAATTTCAGATCCTGAAGTATTAATCCCAATTATTCATCAAGTCTTTGCAGATAATGAAGCTGCTGTGATTGACTTTAAGTCAGGAAAACGCAATGCTGATAAGGCCTTCACAGGTTATCTAATGAAAGCAACAAAAGGACAAGCTAATCCACAAGTTGCTCTGAAGCTGTTAGCGCAAGAATTAGCAAAATTAAAAGAAGAATAGAAATCAGCCTTTTGGCTGGTTTTTATTCGCTAATTTAGCACGAACGCCTAGGGATAAATAATTAAGAAGCTAAGATATTTATCAGATGACTCTAACTACAGTGTTTAAGAAATAAAAATGAGGGGAAAAATGACTAAAAAAGAAAAAGGAACAATGATGACCTTAGCTGCCGGACTAGCATGGGGCATTTCTGGAATTAGTGGTCAATACTTGATGTCGCACGGAGTACACGTTAACCTTTTGACTTCTTTACGATTGTTGATAACAGGTATCTTTCTCTTGTCTTTAGCTAGATCAAAACAAAAGGAGCATTTAGTAGCAGCGTGGAAACAGCCAAAATTTTTAAAGCAGGTTTTACTTTTTTCTATATTTGGTTTAGTTTTAAATCAATATGCTTTTCTCAGAGCGATTCATTTAACAAATGCTGGAACTGCAACGGTTTTGCAATATATGGCACCAATACTTATTTTGAGTATTGTTTGTATCCTAAACAGACAAAGACCAACATCTTTTGAAATAATAGCAATTGCTATGGCAATTTTAGGAACCTATATGATTGCAACGCATGGGAAATTAGGAAGTTTAGCTATCACACCGAAAGGATTAATGTGGGGGCTTGGTTCAGCCATTACTTATTCTATTTATATTTTATTACCTGTAAAACTTATTCATGAATGGGGAAGTACGATTGTTATTGGTTCAGGAATGTTTATAGGTGGGATTTTATTTAGTTTGGTGACAAAAGCGTGGCAATACCCCTTACAAATTAATGTGATGAGTATACTTGCTTATATTGGCATTATTGGTATTGGGACCATTTTTGCTTACACTTTTTTCCTTAAAGGGGTTAGTATTGTAGGTGCTGTCAAGGGTAGCTTATTAGCATCGGTAGAGCCAGTTTCTTCGGTGTTTTTGACAGTACTTGTTTTAGGAGAAATTTTTTATCCAATAGATTTACTTGGGATGTTGTTTATTTTCCTTGCTGTAACTCTAATCTCTTACAAAGATTTAATTGCATTGAAGAAAATGAAACGAGTAAAATAGTATCTTTTGGGGTTGAAACCCTAATTTAAAGGTCTTTAAAGACCTTTTTTCTTTACTCGCTATCTCTTGAGAATTATGGTAGAATGAATAGTAAAATATATTTTTTGGAGATGAAATTGAGTATAGATGATTATAGGCCGACCTTCGTGGTTGAGGCAGTTTATGATTTAAGAGCAGAAGATTTATTACGTCATGGCATTCGTGCGGTTTTAGTTGATTTAGATAATACACTCATTGCTTGGAATAATCCAGATGGTACTGCTGAGGTGCGTGCATGGTTAGATGAGATGACAACAGCGGATATTTCAGTTGTAGTAGTGTCTAACAACAATCATGCTCGCGTAGAACGTGCAGTATCACGTTTTGGTGTGGATTTTGTAAGTCGTGCGATGAAACCATTTACTCGTGGTATAAACATGGCAATTGAGCGTTATGGCTTTGATCGTGACGAGGTGATTATGGTTGGAGATCAATTGATGACAGATATTCGTGCTAGTCATCGCGCAGGAATAAAGTCCGTATTGGTAAAACCAATTGTTAAATCTGATGCTTGGAATACCAAGTTCAATCGCTTACGTGAACGTCGCGTTTGGAAAAAAATAGAAGAGAATTACGGTAAAATCGTATATCAAAAAGGAATTTAATGGAAGAGTTATTTTGTATTGGCTGCGGAGCCAGGATTCAAACTGAAAATAAAGATGCTGCTGGCTATACACCTCGTGCAGCACTTGAAAAAGGTTTAGAGACAGGAGAATTATACTGTCAGCGTTGTTTCAGATTGCGCCACTATAATGAGATTACTGACGTTCATATCACTGATGATGAATTTTTGAAATTACTACATGAGGTTGGAGATAGTGATGCCCTTGTGGTGAATGTCATTGATATTTTTGATTTCAATGGTTCAATTATTCCTGGTCTTAGTCGTTTCGTTGCAGGAAACGATGTTCTTTTAGTAGGAAATAAAAAAGATATTCTTCCCAAATCGGTTAAAGATGGAAAAGTAACACAATGGTTAACTGAGAGAGCTCATGAAGAGGGGCTTCGTCCTGTTGATGTCATCTTGACAAGTGCCCAAAATCATCATGCTATTAAGGATTTGATTGATACGATTGAAAAGTATCGTCATGGTCGAGATGTTTATGTTGTTGGGGTTACTAATGTTGGAAAGTCAACTCTTATTAACGCTATTATTCGTGAAATCACTGGTAGTCGTGATGTTATTACGACCTCACGTTTCCCAGGTACAACATTAGATAAAATAGAAATACCTCTTGATGATGGTAGCTATATTTTTGATACCCCGGGTATTATTCATCGTCATCAAATGGCTCATTATTTGACAGCAAAAAATCTTAAATATGTTAGTCCTAAAAAAGAAATAAAACCCAAAACTTATCAGCTTAATTCAGAACAAACATTATTCTTGGCTGGCCTAGCACGTTTTGATTTTATTTCTGGTCAAAAACAAGGTTTTACGGCATATTTTGATAATAACCTGAATTTACACCGCACTAAACTAGTTGGAGCAGATGAATTTTACACTAAACATGTTGGAAAATTATTAACACCACCAACAGGTAAGGAAGTTTCAGATTTTCCTAAATTAGTTCGTCATGAATTTACAATCAAGAATAAAATGGATATTGTTTATTCGGGCCTTGGTTGGATACGTGTGAAATCAGAAGCAGAAAATCCAGTAGTAGTAGCTGCTTGGGCTCCAGAAGGCGTGGCAGTTGTTTTACGCAAAGCTTTAATTTAATAACTAAATTAACCAGCAACATATGACGATTTTTCATCTAATTTAACTGATGATACAGTCATAATCCTATAATAGATAAAAAGGAAACTAATATGTTAACATCTAAACAACGTGCTTTCTTAAAATCAGAAGCACATTCTATGAAACCCATTATTCAAATTGGGAAAAATGGTTTAAATGATCAAATCAAAACAAGCGTACGTAATGCACTCGATGCACGTGAGCTAATCAAAGTAACCCTTTTACAAAATACCGATGAAGATATCCACGATGTCGCTGAAGTTCTGGAAGATGAAATTGGCTGCGATACTGTCCTTAAAATAGGACGTATCTTGATTCTTTATAAAGAGTCAGCGCGCAAAGAAAATCGTAAAATTTCAGTTAAAGTAAAAGCAGTAAAATCAAACTAAACTACAATAGATTAAGAAATAGAGTATAGAACTAAAAAACGATTTACCTAAGTTACACTTCCGTATGATAGCTGATCATGATAATCAGTGTTTGTTTTTTTAGAGATACTACTTGTTCATGGAGGAATTATGGCACTCGAATTGCTAACACCATTTACAAAAGTTGAATTAGAAGAGAAAAAGCGAGATACTAACAGAAAACAAATTGGAATTATGGGAGGAAATTTTAACCCTGTTCATAACGCCCACCTTGTTGTTGCAGATCAAGTACGTCAGCAATTGTGTTTAGACCAAGTTCTGTTGATGCCTGAATTTCAGCCACCACATATTGATAAAAAAGAGACAATTGATGAACAGCATCGTCTCAAGATGCTTGAATTAGCAATAGAAGGCATTGATGGTTTATCTATTGAACCGATTGAAATTGAACGTAAAGGTATCAGCTATACATACGATACGATGAAGCTTCTAATTGAAAAAAATCCAGATGTTGATTATTATTTCATTATTGGGGCAGATATGGTGGAATATCTACCTAAGTGGCATCGTATTGATGAACTTGTTAAAATGGTGCAGTTTGTTGGTGTTCAACGTCCAAAATATAAAGCTGGTACATCATATCCCGTTATTTGGGTGGATCTGCCATTGATGGATATCTCATCAAGTATGATTCGTCAATTTATTAAAAGTAATCGTCAGCCCAACTATTTACTGCCTAAAGAGGTATTAGATTATATCAGGAAAGAAGGTCTTTACAAATGACCTACAAAGATTACACAGGTTTAGATCGGACTGAACTTTTGAGTAAAGTGCGTCATATGATGTCCGACAAGCGCTTTAATCATGTGTTAGGAGTAGAGCGTGCTGCAATAGAATTAGCAGAACGGTATGGTTATGATAAGGAAAAAGCGGGCCTAGCTGCTTTATTACATGATTATGCTAAAGAACTATCTGATGATGAATTTCTTAGATTAATTGATAAATACCAACTAGATCCCGACCTAAAAAAATGGGGTAATAATATTTGGCATGGTCTTGTTGGCATTTATAAAATACAAGAGGATCTAGCTATCAAAGATCAAGATATTTTAGCTGCTATTGCAAAACATACTGTTGGTTCAGCCCAAATGTCCACATTGGATAAAATCGTTTATGTAGCAGATTACATTGAACACAATCGAGATTTTCCAGGAGTTGAAGAAGCTCGTGAGTTAGCGAAAGTTGACCTTAATAAAGCAGTAGCTTATGAGACTGCTAGAACAGTTTCGTTTTTAGCAAGTAAGGCTCAGCCTATCTATCCTAAAACGATTGAAACCTATAATGCTTATATACCTTATCTCGACTAATTCTTTTATTGAAATAATGGTCATGATAGGTTTGGCGATGCAGTGGTCATTTTGGAGGAAAGTATGACTTGTGCACTTTTACTAATTGATATCCAACAAGGTATTATGGATAAGAAACCAAAGCATTTAACAAATTTTGCAGAGCTTTTAGATGATTTACTTTTAAGTGCCAAAGGTTCTAATTGTGAAGTGATATGGATAAGGCATCATGATGAGGAATTGCCTCAAGGTTCTCCACAGTGGGAAATTTGGGAACGGCGACATCTTGTGACGCATCACAAAATAATTGATAAAACTTACAATAGTTGTTTTAAAGATACTCATTTACATGATTACTTGCAAAGTAAGCATATTAGTCAATTGATCATGATGGGACTTCAAACAGAATACTGTTTTGATACATCAGTAAAAGTTGCTTTTGAATATGGTTATGATATCTTTATTCCACAAGGTGGACACCTAACATTTGATACACCAACTTTAAGTGGGGATTCTATTAAAAAACATTACGAGAATATTTGGCATCATCGTTTTGCGACAATGGTAGCAAAAGATAACTTATTGAAATTAATAAACGAGGAATAAAATGACAGAAAAAGACTTACTACAGCTAGTCGTTAAGGCTGCAGATGAAAAACGAGCAGAAGATATTGTAATTTTAGATTTACAGCCTGTAACGAGTGTTGCAGATTACTTTGTGATTATGAGTGCAAGTAATAGTAGGCAGTTAGAAGCAATCGCAGACAATATCCGTGAACAAGTAAAAGGAAATGGTGGGGATGCTAGCCACCTTGAAGGCGATAGTAAAGCTGGTTGGGTACTTCTTGACCTCAATAGCGTCGTGGTTCATATCTTCTCTGAAGATGAGAGACAGCACTATAACCTTGAAAAACTTTGGCATGAAGCACCATTGCTTGATGCTGAAGACTTTATGACAGAATAAAGCTAAGCAGTCTTGGGACTGCTTTTTGAGAGATGTAATATCAAGAAAGATTTGAGAACTATTATATGGCAACGTATGAAACTTTTGCAGCTGTTTATGATGCTGTCATGGATGATACTTTATATGATAAATGGACTGATTTTTCACTTCGTCATTTTCCAAAAGGTAAGAAAAAACTTTTGGAATTAGCATGTGGTACGGGAATTCAGTCTGTTCGATTTTCACAAGCTGGTTATGCTGTTACAGGACTTGATCTTAGTGGCGATATGCTGAAACTTGCCAAAAAACGTGCAACTTCTGCTCACCAAAGTATCCAGTTTATTGAAGGAAATATGTTAGATTTATCTAATGTTGGTAAATATGATCTCATCACGTGCTATTCAGACTCTATTTGTTATATGCAAGATGAAGTCGAGGTTGGTGATGTTTTTATCGAAGTCTATAAGGCCTTAGAAGAAAATGGCGTCTTTATTTTTGATGTTCATTCGACTTATCAAACAGATAAAGTATTTCCTGGTTATTCTTATCATGAAAATGCAGATGACTTTGCTATGGTGTGGGATACTTATGAAGATGATGCACCTCATTCTATTGTCCATGAATTAACATTTTTTGTTCAAGAAGAAGATGGTCGATTTACACGTCATGATGAAGTTCATGAAGAGCGTACTTATGATATTTTGACTTATGATATTTTACTTGAACAGGCAGGTTTTAAAGATGTTAAGGTGTATGCAGATTTTGAAGATAAAAAACCAACTGCAACTTCTGCTCGCTGGTTTTTTGTAGCTCATAAATAAGTAATAATTTGGAGGTAAAAAGATGATAATATTCTTATACGCTTGTCTGATGATATTTGGGATACTTTATATTATTGAACGACGGGTAAGTCAGAAAAAGTCTAAAGTTATTTTGGGATTATTGATGAACCCTAAACTTCATTTGGATTTATTATCGGCATTAAAACCATTTGAAAAAGAAACAGATCGTCTCATATACCTTCGTAAAACTTATCACCTAGATATTATTGATGCTGTTACTTTAAATAATCAATTGAAAGAGAAAGAAGTATGACAGTTACAGGAATTGTTGCTGAATTTAATCCTTTTCATAATGGCCATAAGTACCTTTTAGAACAAGCTCAAGGAATAAAAGTAATAGCCATGTCGGGTAATTTTATGCAACGTGGTGAGCCGGCGATTGTAGATAAATGGACCCGTGCCCAGATGGCACTAGAAAATGGTGCTGATTTAGTGATTGAACTCCCTTTTTTGGTTTCGGTACAGTCAGCGGATTATTTCGCTAGTGGAGCTGTGTCTATCCTGGCACGATTAGGTGTGGATAACTTATGCTTCGGTACCGAAGAAATGCTTGATTATGACCGTATTGGGGATATTTATGTGAATAAAAAAGAGGAGATGGAAGCTTTTTTGAAAAAACAATCGGATTCTCTTTCCTATCCACAAAAAACGCAAGCTATGTGGCAAGAATTTGCAGGGATTGCATTTTCGGGACAAACCCCAAATCACATTTTAGGCTTAGCCTACACCAAAGCAGCTAGCCAAAATGGTATTCGATTAAATCCGATACAACGTCAAGGAGCTGGTTATCATTCATCAGAAAAAACAGAGATATTTGCTTCCGCAACAAGTCTTCGTAAACATCAATCTGATCGTTTCTTTGTAGAAAAAGGTATGCCTAACAGTGACTTGTTTTTGAATAGTCCACAAGTAGTTTGGCAAGATTATTTTAGTTTACTCAAATATCAGATAATGACGCATTCTGATTTGACACAAATTTATCAAGTGAATGAAGAGATAGCCAATCGTATAAAAAGTCAAATTCGTTATGTGGAGACTGTGGATGAGTTAGTTGATAAAGTCGCAACTAAACGGTATACCAAAGCAAGAATTCGACGTTTATTAACCTATATCTTGATAAATGCTGTGGAAAGTCCTATACCAAATGCTATTCATGTCTTAGGTTTTACACAAAAAGGTCAACAGCATTTAAAGTCTGTGAAGAAGTCTGTGGATATCGTGACGAGGATTGGTTCACAAACGTGGGATAGTTTGACGCAACGAGCAGATTCTGTTTATCAGATGGGAAATGCTAATATAGCAGAGCAAACATGGGGACGTATCCCTTTTCATCAATCTGTTAGTCAAAGCGACCTTTGATTTAAGCTTTATAAATTAATCATCACAAAATAATATTTTTCCCTTGACCCTTACGTAACGTTATACATTATACTCTTTTTAGAGAGGTTATTATGAAAACAGTTAAAGAAATAAGTCACATTTCTGGTATTAGTGTGCGCACACTTCATTATTATGATGAAATAGATTTGTTACCTCCTTCATTTGTAGGAGAGAATGGTTATCGTTACTATGATGATGAATCACTGATTAAGTTACAAGAAATTTTGTTATTTAAGGAACTGGAATTTCCTCTTAAAAAAATAAAAGAGATAATGGATAGTCCAAATTATGATCGTAATCAAGCACTTCTTGATCAAATTAGGTGGCTGGAACTAAAGAAACAGCGACTAGAAGAAGTAATTGAACATGCTAAGTCTATCCAGAGGGGTAAAAATATGTCAGATTTTACAGCTTATAATCAAGAAGAATTAGAAGCATTTCAAGAGGAAGCTAGAACACGCTGGGGGGATACAGATAGTTACAAAGAATTTGAAAATAGCTATAGTAAGAATGATTTTTCAATGATTTCACAAGCTATGAGTCAGATTTTTAAAGACTTTGGACAGTTGAAAGAACTTTCTCCGACAGATGAGAAAGTTCAAAAACAAGTTCAGATTTTACAAGATTATATCACAGCTCAGTTTTACAACTGCACTAACGATTTATTAGCAAGTCTTGGAATAATGTACATCCAAGATGAGCGTTTCCAAAGGTCTATTGATAATTGGGGAGGCCAGGGAACAGCATTATTTGTTTCTAAAGCTATAGATAGCTATTGTCAGTAGGCTATATTTTAGGTTTGCAATGAAATGATAGGAATCAAGGGGGAGTAGATATTATTAAAAATGTCAGACTCTTATCTAAATTTTTGACAGTAAGTGGCAAAAAGAGTAGACTGTAGGCATAGAAAGGTAGGTACCGTTATGAAAGGATTTCATGGGAATATCGAAAAATTGACACTAGGAAATACAAATTTCCGCCAAGTCCTCTATACCGCAGAACATTGTCAACTCGTTTTAATGACACTGCCTGTTGGTGGAGAAATTGGTAGCGAGATTCATGCAGAAAATGATCAGTTTTTCCGTTTTGAAGCTGGTCATGGTAAGGTTGTCATTGATGGTAATGAATATGAAGTTGCAGATGGAGACGCTATAATAGTTCCGGCAGGTGCTGAACATAACGTAATTAACACTTCTGAAACCGAGATGTTAAAACTCTATACAATTTACAGTCCAGCTCATCACAAAGATGGTATTATCCGTGCCACAAGAGAAGAAGCTGAAGAAAATGAAGAAGATTTTGATGGAGTTACTTCTGAAACTAAATAATACTAGACTAAAAAGCGCTATGTCAATAGCGCTTTTTAGCTTAACAGTAGTCATTTCTTGGAGAATATAAATAGTAATTTAGGAAGTAATGTTAAATAGCCGAGCTTTTAAGGAAACGTTAAGTAAGGGCGGTTATACTATAAACATCCTAAACTTTTTTCATAAAATCTCCAGAAAGAACACTAAGTATTTTGGTGTTTTTTCTATTTTGAAAGCATACTGCAACTACGAAAAACCAGAAAGTTAATACTTTCTGGTTTTTTAGTTAAATTAAAGTTAAAGCAATATTGTATAAGATAGCGCCAAGGACACCGCCGATAATTGGACCTACAACTGGAATCCAAGCGTATGACCAATCTGAGTCGCCCTTATTTTCAATAGGTAAGATAGCATGCATAAGACGAGGCCCTAGGTCACGTGCAGGGTTAATAGCATAACCAGTTGTTGGACCAAGAGAGAATCCTACTGCGAAAATAACTATACCAACGATAATTGGACCAAGACCTGCTGCAACTTTACTAGGACCAATTGCCATAATTGTAATCACAAGAATAGCAGTACCGATAATTTCACCAAGGAGATTCGATGGTGTATGACGGATAGCAGGTCCGGTTGAGAAGCTGGCAAGGATAAGTCCACTATCTTTTGTTTCTTTCCAATGAGGATAATAGTGTAACCATAAAATCGTTGCCGCAACCATTGCTCCTAACATCTGTGCAATGATAAAGGGGATAACTTGTCCCCAAGAAATTGCTCCAATAGAAGCCATTGCTAATGTGACTGCTGGATTTAGATGAGCAGGACTAAATAATCCAGAAACATAAACAGCAACGGTACAAGCAATTCCCCAACCAAAAACAATAGCAGTCCATCCAGTTCCTTCTTCTTTGGTTTTACTGAGCACATTTCCTGCAACTACGCCATCCCCAAGAAGAACCAAAATAAATGTTCCTAAAAATTCCCCAAGAAATTGAGTCATAATATCTCCTTATTTATTGATAGTTAATTCAGCTAATTGTGATTGAATACTATCCAGGTCAGCACCTGCCTGTAGAAGAGCAGCAGCGGTGTAAGCTCCCTCCACTACTGGGACAGAGTTAATGATAATATTTTTTTCTGAAAAATCAGCTACTAACTCTAAATTCATTTTTGCTGAACCTAAATCAAAGAAAGCTAATAACGTCTTTTTATCATTTTGCTCTACAATCTGTTGAACTTGATCAAAAGAAGTACCAATCTCACCATCTTCTGTTCCACCCACGTAAGTTATTGAGACATCCTTTGCTACCTCTGAAATAAGATCAACAACTCCTTGAGCAATATTTTTAGAGTGAGAAACAACAATAATACCAATATCAGACATTAGACACCTCCAACTTCTAGTAATGCTTTAAATAATAATCCTGAAGAAAATGACCCTGGATCAATGTGTCCTAATGAGCGTTCTCCAACATAAGAAGCGCGTCCTTTTGTTGCTTTCATCCCTTTTGTAGCATCTACTAAGGAATCAATACGGTCTTCAGTCAATTCATTTTTTTCAATCGCTTCAATAACACCGTGCCAAACATCAACCATTGTTTTTTCATTAAGTTCAGCTTTACCACGTTTTTGAATCATTTCAAGTCCTGCGCCAAGTGCCTCTGAAATGGTACTTTCACTCTGTTCAGCTTTTGTAATTCCCATAAATGCAGAACCATAGAGTGGTCCAGATGCTCCGCCTACTTTGCTTAAAAGTTGCATGGATACGGTTTTGAAAACATCGGCAGCACTACTAAATTCATTGTTATCAAGGTTTTCAATAACAGCAGTCATACCACGCGCCATATTGCCACCATGGTCGCCATCACCTATTGGAGTATCTAGTTCGGATAAATAGTCCTTGTTGGATTGAATTTTTTGGTTAAAAGTGTGCATCCATTCTATTGCAGTTTTTACTTCCATAAGAGTTCCTTTCTTTTGTTCTAATTAACAGGAATGATTACCAAGCAATGGTTGTAACGTCACTATTAAGTGCTTCTAACCACTCTTGATTTTCCAGTTTAATCAAGGTTAGTGATAAACCAGCCATATCAATTGAAGTCATATAGTTACCAAGTTTTTTGTAATTCACTTCAATGCCTTTATCTTCAAGGAGTTTGGCAACATCGTTAGCAAAGACATATTGTTCCATAAGTGGGGTTGCACCCATACCGTTAATAAGGACACCATATTTTTCGCCAGATTTAGCATCGAACGATTCAATTAACTTATCAACTAATTCTGTCGCTAAAGCCTTTGAAGGTTGCATTTTTTCTTTACGATAACCTGGTTCACCATGAATACCGATACCAAATTCAATTTCATCTTCTGCAAGAACAAATCCTGGCTTGCCTACTTCAGGAACAGTAGCCCCGCTTAGTGCAAGTCCAACAGTGTGAATGTTTGGTACTAATTCATCAGCAATAGCTTTGATTTCCTGAAGTGATTTGCCATGACGAGCAGCATGTCCTAGAATTTTATGGACAAGTATCGTACCAGCTACACCACGTTTTCCTTGTGTGTAAAGACTGTCTTCGACTGCAATATCATCATCAACGACCACACTTGCAACGTCAATGCCTTCCATTTCAGCCATATCTTGTGCCATTTCAAAGTTCATGATATCTCCTGAATAATTTTTGATAACCATGAAAACTCCAGCTCCCTCATCAGCTTCTTTAATTGCTTCAAGAACTTGGTCAGGAGTTGGAGAAGTAAATACTGCACCACACACAGCTGCAGATAACATTCCTTCGCCTACGAAACCAGCATGTGAAGGCTCATGTCCACTTCCTCCGCCAGAAATGAGAGCCACTTTTCCTGACTTCTCTTCATTGCGAGCAATGATATCAAAACCTTCTACGCGATGTACTAAATCATTATGAACATATGCTAATCCATCTAGCATTTCAGTAACAACATCAGTTGGTTGATTGAGAATTTTTTTCATTTGGAAACTCCTTTTATGTTTAATTCTCTTTTATTATAAAATTTGTAAGCCTTTTCCGGAATGGACAGATTTTCTTGTTTGTCCGCTTTGTTAGGGTTTTCAATAATCATAAATCATGTTACACTAAACCATAATAAATCATCAGCAATTCAATATAAAATAAAGGAGAAATTATGGCTTCTTCGCTTATTACTAAGAAAAAAATAGCCAAGTCATTTAAACGTTTATTTATTTCGCAAGCTTTTGACAAAATATCGGTGAGTGATATTATGGAAGATGCAGGTATTAGACGTCAAACATTTTATAATCACTTTGTTGATAAATATGCTTTATTAGAATGGATTTTCCAAACAGAATTAAGCGAACAAGTTACGGATAATTTAGACTATATCTCAGGTTTTCAGTTGTTATCAGAGTTGTTGACTTTTTTTAAAATGAATCAAGAATTCTATATTAAATTATTTCAAATTGAAGATCAAAATGATTTTTCTTCGTATTTTGAGTCTTACTGTGAGCAGTTAGTAGATAAGCTTCTTTCTGATTATAGTAAATCTAACTTTAGTCAGAAAGAAAGAGTTACATTTATCAATTATCATAGTAAAGCCCTCTCTTATTTTATAAAATATGAGTTAATAAATAACTCAAAAGAAGAATTATTTAATAGGAAAGTCATTGAAAAAATTATCAGAACATCAATAGAAAATTATTAGGACAAAGATATGAGAAAAACAGAACATCATAAAATGGAATATGTTTTTGAAACAATAAAAGCAATCACTAAAACTAACCCTAAAGTAGAGCAAATAAAAGATTTGCCCGCTATTCATTATTTAGGGCAATCCGAACAAGTAATTCCGATTTTATCAGGAGGAGGCAGCGGACATGAGCCAGCTCACTTTGGATATGTTGGTGAGGGAATGCTATCGGCAGCGATTAGTGGTCCTATTTTTGTACCACCATGTGCTAGTGATATTCTAGAGACTATTAGATTTATCAATCGAGGCAAAGGTGTTTTTGTTATTATCAAAAATTTCGAAGCTGATTTGGAAGAATTTTCCCAAGCGATTGAACAGGCTCGTCAAGAAGGCATTCCAATCAAATACATCGTTTCTCATGATGACATCTCTGTTGAAACATCAAATTTTAAAATTCGTCATCGAGGCGTTGCTGGTACTGTGTTGCTACATAAAATTATTGGACAAGCTGCTTTAGAAGGAGCAAGCTTAGATGAATTAGAACAGCTAGGACTATCTTTGACAACTTCAATGGCTACTTTAGGTGTAGCAAGTAAGTCAGCCACTATTTTAGGTCAGCATCAACCTGTTTTTGATTTAGAAGAAGGTTACATCTCATTTGGAATCGGTATTCATGGTGAGCCAGGATACCGGACAATGCCTTTCGTGTCCATGGAACATTTGGCAAACGAACTAGTTAACAAATTGAAAATGAAATTACGTTGGCAAGATGGAGAAGCATTCATTCTATTGATAAATAATCTTGGAGGAAGTTCTAAAATGGAGGAATTACTTTTTACAAATGCTGTCATGGAATTTCTGGCTTTAGACGATTTACAATTACCTTTTATTAAAACAGGCCACCTAATTACAAGTTTAGATATGGCTGGTTTATCAGTTACCTTGTGTCGTGTAAAGGATAGTAGATGGATTGATTACTTAAAACATAAGACAGATGCTAGAGCTTGGTGATAGAATTTCCATTTTACCAATTGCTATCAAAGTGCTATAATAATAGAGTTAAAATTAAGATTGCTTGCCAATATGAGCCAGCAGGTTATTAAAAATGAAATCAAAGGAGATTTTCCAATGGGACGTAAGTGGGCCAATATTGTTGCTAAAAAGACTGCTAAAGATGGTGCTAACTCAAAAGTATACGCTAAATTCGGTGTTGAAATATATGTTGCTGCAAAGCAAGGTGAACCAGACCCCGAGTCAAACTCAGCTCTAAAATTCGTTTTGGACCGTGCTAAGCAAGCACAAGTTCCAAAGCATGTTATTGATAAAGCGATTGATAAAGCCAAAGGAAACACAGATGAAACTTTCGTAGAGGGACGCTATGAAGGTTTTGGTCCAAATGGTTCAATGATTATTGTGGATACTTTGACATCAAATGTTAACCGTACGGCAGCAAATGTACGTACTGCTTACGGTAAGAACGGTGGCAATATGGGAGCTTCAGGATCGGTATCCTACTTATTTGATAAAAAAGGTGTCATCGTTTTTGCTGGTGATGATGCTGACACTGTCTTCGAACAATTACTTGAAGCGGATGTAGACGTAGATGATGTTGAAGCAGAAGAGGGAACAATAACAGTTTATACCGCCCCAACAGATCTTCATAAAGGTATCCAAGCACTTCGCGATAATGGTGTAGAAGAATTCCAAGTTACTGAACTTGAAATGATTCCTCAATCAGAAGTAGTATTGGAAGGTGATGACCTTGAAACTTTTGAAAAGCTTATTGACGCACTCGAATCAGATGATGATGTTCAAAAAGTTTATCATAATGTAGCAGATTTCTAAAAAATAAAACCGTAGTATTAATACTATGGTTTTTATTTTTGTGAGAGTTGATAGGTATTGTTAAAGAAGTGATAGGTAAAAAATATTATTCAAAAAGTTTTTTTAGGTGTAAAATGATAATTATTAGACAGTTATTGGTTGATGAGGGAGCAAAATGTTAACAAAGCCTATTATTGGTATTACAGGAAATGAAAGAGAAATGTCAGATATTCCAGGTTATTATTATGATTCGGTATCTAGGCATATTTCGGAAGGAGTTAAAAACGCAGGCGGGTTACCAGTTATCCTACCAATAAGTGAAGCAGAAAGTGCCAAAGCTTATGTTGAGATGATAGATAAGCTGATCATATCTGGTGGCCAAAATGTTTTACCATCCTATTATGGTGAAGAGAAGATAATTGAGAGTGATGATTATTCACTTGCGCGTGATATTTTTGAATTTGCATTAGTCGACGAAGCGTTGAAACAAAATAAACCAATCTTTGCGATTTGCCGTGGCATGCAGTTAGTAAATGTGGCACTTGGTGGTACACTTAATCAATCTATTGATAATCACTATCAAGAGCCTTACATTGGATTTGCTCATTATTTAAATGTGGAAAAAGGGAGTTTTCTAGAAGGCTTTATATCAGGTGATTTTAGGATCAATTCTCTTCATAGACAAAGTGTTAAACTGTTAGCTGAAGGTCTGATAGTTAGTGCTAGAGATCCTAGAGATGGGACAGTAGAAGCTTATGAAAGTCGAACAGAACAATGTATTATAGGTGTTCAATGGCATCCAGAATTAATGCTTCACCAAATTGAAAACCAAACCTTATTTGGTTATTTTGTTAATGAAACGTAGCATCCATATAATAGCAAAAACTCTCAGATGATAGAAGATAAGTGTTAGTTAAAAACTTAAAGATATTATGATATCGTGTACAATTAAAGAGGAGAAAAAAGATGACAATAAAAAAAGTGTTAAGTGTAACAGGAATTATTTTAGTGACAGTAGCGTCTCTAGCTGCTTGTAGCTCAAAATCTCATACTACCAAGACGGGCAAAAAAGAAGTTAATTTTGCAACTGTCGGAACA
Organism: Streptococcus sp. HMSC076H09; assembly: GCF_001811765.1. Classification (NCBI taxonomy): domain Bacteria; kingdom Bacillati; phylum Bacillota; class Bacilli; order Lactobacillales; family Streptococcaceae; genus Streptococcus; species Streptococcus sp. HMSC076H09. Next base: position 104,282 of record NZ_KV806604.1, read on the forward strand.
ACGGCACCTTTTTCTTATGTAAAGGATGGGAAACTGACTGGCTTTGATATTGAAGTAGCCAAAGCTGTTTTTAAAGGTTCAGATAACTATAAAGTCACTTTTAAAAAAACAGAGTGGTCATCGGTATTTACCGGTATTGATTCAGGAAAGTTTCAAATGGGTGGAAATAATATTTCTTATTCATCAGAGAGATCTCAAAAATATTTATTTTCATACCCAATAGGCTCTACTCCTTCAGTTTTAGCAGTTCCTAAGAATAGTAATATCAAAGCTTATAATGATATTACTGGTCATAAAACACAGGTTGTCCAAGGAACGACAACTGCCAAGCAATTAGAAAATTTCAATAAAAAGCATCAGAAAAATCCTGTTACTCTAAAATATACTAATGAAAATATTACACAGATTCTAACGAATTTGAGTGATGGAAAAGCTGATTTTAAACTTTTTGACGGACTAACGGTTAACGCTATCATAAAGAATCAAGGTCTCACGAATTTAAAAACCATCCCTTTGACTATGAGAGATCAGCCTTATATTTATTTCATCTTTGGTCAGGATCAAAAAGACTTGCAAAAGTATGTGAATAATTGCCTTAAACAATTACGTAAAGATGGGACACTTTCAAAAATAGCTAAAGAATACCTTGGAGGTGATTACGTACCAAATGAGAAAGATCTCGTTACTCCTAAGGAGAAGTAGTAATAAAAAACTAAGGAGATGTCAATCCTTAGTTTTTGTTATATAGTTTAAAACTATAACAAGAGACAGTTTATAACAATTTGATTCTAATAACTTCCTATGGGATAATATCTTTATCACAAAAATTGAGGGAATTTATTATGAAGTTAAAACATATTGTCTTAGGATTAGCCTTAACAACACTTTTAGGAGTCACATTTAGTAATCAAGAAGTTTCAGCAAGCTCAACTTCAAGTAAAGTTGTTAAAGTTGGTGTTATGACCTTTTCTGACACTGAAAAAGCACGTTGGGATAAAATTGAAAAGCTAGTAGGCGATAAAGCTAAAATCAAATTCACAGAATTTACAGATTATACACAACCAAATCAAGCGACAGCCAATAAGGATGTGGATATTAATGCCTTTCAACATTACAATTTCTTAGAAAACTGGAATAAGGAAAATAAGAAAAACTTAATTCCACTTGAAAAGACTTACTTAGCCCCAATTCGTATCTATTCTGAGAAGGTAAAATCTCTTAAAAAATTGAAAAAAGGAGCCACTATTGCAATTCCAAATGATGCAACAAATGGTAGCCGTGCATTGTATGTCCTTCAGTCAGCAGGTTTAATCAAATTGAATGTTTCTGGTAAGAAGGTTGCAACAGTTGCTAATATCACATCTAATAAAAAAGATATTAATATTCAGGAGTTAGATGCGAGTCAAACACCACGTGCACTCAAAGATGTAGATGCAGCTATTATTAATAATACATACATTGAGCAAGCTAATTTAAAACCTTCAGATGCTATCTTTGTTGAGAAATCAGATAAAAATTCAAAACAATGGATTAATATCATTGCGGGACGTAAAAATTGGAAAAAGCAAAAGAACGCTAAAGCTATCCAAGCTATCTTGGATGCTTATCACACAGATGAAGTGAAAAAAGTTATCAAAGATACTTCAGCTGATATTCCACAATGGTAACGTGAATTGACTGTATAAGTTTAACAGGGAATCCTAATAGGATACAACTTATCAGCCATATAGCCATAAAGGGCCTGGGACGAATACAATGTGCCAGGCTCTTGGATTGTTTTTGAAGGAAGGTGGATGAAAGATGACTTTAACAAAGGAAGAAAATCAAATTCAAAAGTTTCTATCTGATACTATTGTTCAGGATGATATCAATATTTTAAGAGATTTAATTGCAATTAAGTCAATTTTTGCTCAGAAAGTTGGTTTAAATGACTTAGCAAGCTATCTTGGAGAAGTTTTTAGAAAAGCTGGCGCAGAAGTCATTATAGATGACAGCTATAGCGCTCCCTTTATTGTGGCAAATTTCAAATCATCAAAAGTAGATGCTAAGCGTATTATTTTTTACAATCATTATGATACTGTACCAGCAGATGAGGTAGAACAGTGGACTGAGGACCCTTTTACACTTTCACTTCGATATGGTAAGATGTATGGACGTGGTGTAGATGATGATAAAGGTCACATTACCGCACGTTTATCAGCAGTTAAAAAATATTTATCAAGACACAAAGGGGAACTTCCTCTAGATATCACTTTTATTGTGGAAGGAGCGGAGGAATCAGCTTCAGTAGGCCTTGATTATTATTTAGAAAAGTATCAAGAGCAGCTACAAGGAGCTGATTTGATCGTGTGGGAAGATGGCCCTAAAAATCCTAAAGGACAGTTGGAAATTGCTGGTGGAAATAAAGGCATTGTCACTTTTGATTTATCAGTAAGTTCAGCGGATGTTGATATTCATTCATCCTTTGGTGGGGTTGTTGATTCCTCGACATGGTATTTAATTCAAGCCCTCAATACGTTAAGGGATAACAAAGGTCATATATTGGTAGAAGGTATTTATGATAAAGTTATTCCCCCTACTAAGAGAGAGTTAGAATTAGTTGAAAAATATTCTTATAGATCTGCAAAGGCGCTAGAAGATGCTTACCAATTAGTTTTGCCCAGTTTAGCAGATAGTCATAAAACTTTTTTGAGAAAGCTTTATTTTGAACCTTCTATAGCCATTGAAGGTATAACCTCAGGTTATCAAGGTGAAGGCGTCAAAACAATTTTACCTGCTTATGCTAAATGTAAAGCAGAGGTTAGGTTAGTGCCAGGGTTAACCCCGAAAGGTGTACTAGATTCAATACAAAATCATTTGAAAGAGAATGGCTTTAATGACATTGAGCTAACCTATACCCTTGGTGAAATGTCTTATCGTAGTGATATGTCAGCGCCATCTATCCTAAAAGTTGTTGATTTAGCTGAGCAATTTTATCCAGAAGGGGTATCTCTGTTACCCACCTCACCAGGTACAGGACCAATGTATTTAGTTCATCAAGCTCTAAGAGCGCCAATTGCAGCTTTTGGCATAGGACATGCCAATAGTCGAGACCATGGCGTTGATGAAAATGTTAGTATTGCTGATTATTACACCCATATTGAATTAGTGGAGGCTTTAATAGAATCATATGAGTAAAGAACCAATTATTAAATTAGACAACATTGATGTTACTTTCCACCAAAAGAAACGTGAGATTAATGCTGTTAAAGATGTTACTATCCATATTAATCAAGGTGATATATATGGAATTGTCGGTTATTCAGGAGCCGGAAAATCTACCCTTGTTCGTGTTATTAATTTGCTACAAGAACCTTCAGCAGGTAAAATTACTATTGATGACCAAGTTATTTACGACAACAAGGTGACACTGACTAGCACACAATTACGCGAACAGCGCCGTGAAATTGGAATGATTTTTCAACATTTTAACCTAATGTCACAGTTGACAGCAGAGCAGAATGTAGCTTTTGCTCTTAAACATTCAGGTTTATCAAAAGAGGCGAAAGCAGCTAAGGTTGCTAAATTATTAGAACTTGTTGGATTATCCGATCGTGCTCAAAACTATCCTTCACAATTATCAGGAGGGCAAAAACAGCGTGTTGCCATTGCGCGTGCATTGGCTAACGATCCTAAAATCTTAATTTCAGATGAGTCTACCTCTGCACTTGACCCTAAAACAACAAAACAAATACTTGCCCTTCTCCAAGATCTGAATAAAAAATTGGGACTTACGATTGTTTTGATTACACATGAGATGCAAATTGTCAAAGACATTGCTAATCGCGTTGCTGTTATGCAAAATGGTAAATTGATTGAAGAAGGATCAGTTTTAGACATTTTTTCACATCCTAGAGAGAGTCTTACACAAGATTTTATAAAAATAGCTACTGGGATTGATGAGGCAATGCTTAAGATTGAGCAACAAGAAGTTGTCAAAAATCTACCAGTAGGTAGCAAATTAGTTCAACTGAAATACGCTGGGCATAGCACGGATGAGCCGCTTTTAAATCAAATTTATAAAGAATTTGAAGTAACTGCTAACATCCTCTATGGGAATATTGAAATTTTAGATGGTATTCCAGTTGGAGAAATGGTAGTTATCTTATCAGGTGACGAAGAAAAATTAAGACAAGCCTGCCAAGCAATTACAGATTCGCAAGTTCAATTAACGTTATTGAAAGAAGGTGGTAAAGCATGATAGAGTGGATTCAAACACATTTACCAAATGTATATCAAATGGGTTGGGAAGGTGCTTACGGCTGGCAGACAGCTATTGTACAAACCCTTTATATGACTTTTTGGTCGTTCCTTATTGGAGGTTTAATGGGATTGTTAGGAGGTTTATTCCTTGTTTTAACTAGTCCTAGAGGAGTTATTGCTAATAAATTAGTATTTGGAGTTTTAGATAAAGTTGTTTCTGTTTTTAGAGCTCTGCCCTTCATTATTCTTCTTGCTTTGATTGCGCCAGTAACTCGCGTAATTGTAGGAACAACACTTGGTTCACCAGCAGCTTTGGTACCTCTTTCTTTGGCAGTTTTCCCATTTTTTGCTCGTCAAGTTCAAGTTGTTTTAGCTGAACTTGATGGTGGAGTTATTGAGGCTGCACAAGCCTCAGGTGGAACACTTTGGGATATTATTGTAGTTTATCTTCGTGAAGGTCTACCAGATTTAATTCGAGTATCAACGGTTACTTTGATTTCTTTAGTAGGTGAAACAGCTATGGCTGGCGCTATTGGTGCAGGAGGATTGGGTTCTGTTGCTATTACTAAAGGATATAACTATTCTCGTGATGATATTACTTTAGTAGCGACTATTCTGATTTTATTATTAATTTTCTTTATCCAATTTTTAGGTGATTTTTTAACACGTCGCTTGAGTCATAAATAAAAATGTGAGAAGGCTATTCTTCTCACATTTTCATTTGTTTAAAAATTATCAGGCTGGAGTAATATCGTTTTCGATGATAACTTTGAGAGTATTGTTTTCTTCAGCAGCTTTAAATACCTTATAAGCTTCTTCGATTTCAGATAGCTTGAAGTGATGTGTTACTAGTTGTGTTGCATCGATTTTGCCTGTCTCAAGAACTTCAAGGAGCATTTCAGTTGTATTAGCATTAACTAATCCAGTATTAAGGGTTATATTTTTTATCCATAAATCTTGGAGGTTAAATTCAACAGGTTTACCATGAACACCAACATTTGCGATATGTCCTCCAATAGAAACTACATTTTGACAAATATCAAATGTTGCAGGATAACCAACACATTCTAATACGACATCAACGCCACGGCCTTTGGTAATTTTATCAATTTCTTCTTTAACTTCTTGAGTAGACGTTGATAGAATGGTGTGTGTTGCACCAAATTTTTTAGAGGCTTCAAGTCGTTTTTGAGATAAATCAACCATAATAATTTTGGCAGGAGAATAGAATTGTGCAGTTAGTAAGGCAGATAGTCCAATTGGTCCAGCGCCTACAATACAAACAGTATCACCTGGTTTAATGTGAGAAGGTAAGACGCCGATTTCGTATGAAGTTGGTAAAATATCAGATAACATAACCAATGCATCGTCACAAACACCTTCAGGTGCATGATAAAGGCTACCATCTGCATGTGGAATATGAACATATTCTGCTTGAGTACCTTCAATAAGATGTCCTAAAATCCACCCGCCATCTTCACAATGTGAAGGCAACTGGTGCTTACAGTAATAGCAAGTATTACAGGCAGTGACACAAGAAATAATTACTTTATCTCCGACTTTAAAATGATTGACAGCAGAACCAACTTCTTCGACGATACCAATGCCTTCATGACCTAAAGTTGTTCCTGGTTTACAAGCAGGAACATCGCCACCAAGGATATGTAGATCAGTACCACAAATGGTTGTTTTGACAAGTCTTACAACCGCATCTGTGGGTTTTATTACTTGAGGTTTAGCCTTATCAGTAAGTGATAATTCATTAGCTGAAAGATAAGTTGCAGCTCTCATATTAGAGTTCCTTCAAAAATTATTTATTTTCAAGGCTATTATACCACCAAAAGAAATCGGTTACAATAATTATTTTAAAATAAAAGCAGTAATTTTCGTACTGCTTTAAATTATTATGCTTTTACTTTTTTTAGAATAAGACCAACTAAGACACCACAAATTGCAAAACTAATCCATCCCATAGAATATTCACCTAAAGGAACAACTTTAGTAAAGAATGTGGTCAAAGCGGATGGAATGGTAAATAAACCAGTCATTTCGCCGAGTTTTGATAAGGCATCGTATAAAGCAGCGACAGCAGTGGCGGCAATAGAAGTTTGGTAGACAATGCAGCTACTTTCAAATTTTTGATCAAAAAAGACTAAGAAAATTAAGACTATAGTTAATGGATAGAGAAGGTAGAGAACTGGTAGTGACCAACGGATAATCTCTGATAAACCACCAAAATAGAACGTAATAGCAATTAAAGTAAAGATTGTAGCCCAAGTAATGTGACTAATCTTTGGAAGTAATTTGTGGAAGTATTCCGCACAAGCAGTGATTAATCCAGTAGCTGTTGTTAAGCAAGCAAGAAAAATAGCCGTACCTAAAATAGCTTGTCCCACAATTCCTAAATAGAAGTTAGCTGATTGACTAAGAACATGCCCACCGTCTATTGGAGTATTGTGAAGTAAGAAGGAACCATTTGCAAATTTAAACAAGCTTTGTGAAGTTGCACCAATACGTCCTACAAAAATATAAATAAAAGCTAAAAGAAATGTAGCGATAGCACCAGATTTAAGTGCCATAGAAGTAATTTCTTTTTTGGTAATTGCTCCGTACTGTTTACTTGCTTGAATAACGATAATAGCAAAAGCAATTGATGCAAGGGCATCCATTGTACCATACCCCTGAATCAGTCCTGCTAGGAATGGTAAATCCTTGAAAGCATCGCTGACATTCGTTGAAGCGTTATGTGGTGTTCCAACGATAGCAGCTGGATGGATGAGTGAGGCAATAATTAAAATACTAATAACAGTTAGTAAAAAGGGAGTTAGATATTTACCAATACGATCTACAATCTGACTAGGTCTAATAGCTAAGAAATAAGAAATACCAAAGAAAATTAAACCATAGATAATTTTGCCTAAGGAGCTGTCGCCTAAGATAGGTTGAATACCAACTGAGAATGAGGTTGCCCCTGTTCGAGGAATGGCAAAGAAAGGTCCAATAGATAGGTATAGTGCTACTGCAAAGAAAATAGCATATGTTTTAGAGACAGGTTTGGTGAAGCTTTCAACATCGGTTGCTCCTGAGTACGCCACAGCTGCAACACCAAGTAGGGGTAAAGTTACGCCTGTTAAGCAGAACCCAATGATAGCCCACGCCCAATTAGAACCAGAGTAGATACCTAAGTAGGCTGGATAAATAAGATTACCGGCTCCAAAGAACAGCGCAAAAAGCATCAAGCCGATAATGATATAAGTGTTTTTTAGTTTCATCAATGTACCTTTCTGTACAAAAAAATATTTTATTTTCGAAATTGATTGAATATTTCAAAAAGTAATTATATCAGAAAAATTTAGAATTCGTCAACCTCTAAAAAATAAAAAAGGTATTTGACGAATCTTTTTTTTTATCATATCATAGAGTTTAAGAATTTTTTAGGAGTTTAGTATGAAACGATTTTTAAAAGCTTGGAGAAAAACAAGCTTGATAAAAAAAATAACAATTGGAGTCGTTATTGGCTTATTCTTGGGTATTTTAGTCCCTAAAGCCTCTGCGATTGGTTTACTTGGTCAACTTTTTGTAGGAGGGTTGAAAGCTATTGCCCCTCTTTTAGTTTTCACTTTAGTTATTAGTGCCTTGTCGCAACACCGTGAGGGCGGTAAGACCAATATGTCAACGATAATTGGTTTGTATATCACTGCAACTTTTGCAGCGGCCCTAATCGCTGTTGTTGTGAACTATATTTTCCCTTTGACACTGATATTGAAAACGCCAGCAAAGACAGACTTATTACCTCCCAAGGGGATTTCAGAAGTCTTTCAATCTCTTTTGTTGAAAATTGTTGATAATCCCATTCATGCCATTACCGAGGCCAATTATATGAGTATTCTATTTTGGGCGGTTATTTTTGGTTTGGCGATGCGAAGCAGTAATCAGCGTACAAAAGATTTAATGCAAACTTTTGCTGATGCTACTTCACAAGTTGTCAAATGGATTATCAATTTGGCCCCAATTGGTATTATGGGGTTGGTTTTCACTAGCATTTCAGAAAACGGTATTGCTATACTAGGTGATTATGGTCTTTTAATATTAGTTTTGGTGGGTACGATGTTATTTGTAGCTCTTGTCGTTAACCCAATCATTGCTTTTGTTATGATGCGTAAAAATCCTTACCCTTTGGTATTACGATGCTTAAAGGATTCAGGTATTACAGCTTTCTTTACACGTAGTTCTGCGGCGAATATTCCTGTTAATATGAGACTATGTGAGGATTTAGGATTAGATAAAGACACTTACTCAGTATCTATCCCGCTTGGTGCAGCTATCAATATGGCTGGTGCAGCTATTACAATTAATATCCTGACTTTAGCAGCAGTAAATACTTTAGGAATTACTGTTGATTTTCCAACAGCATTCTTATTAAGTGTGGTTGCTGCTGTATCAGCATGTGGAGCTTCTGGTGTAACTGGTGGTTCACTTTTATTGATTCCGGTGGCATGTAGCTTATTTGGTATTTCAAATGACGTTGCAATGCAAGTCGTAGGAGTTGGTTTCATTGTAGGGGTGATACAGGATTCGTGTGAGACAGCCTTAAATTCATCGACAGATGTTCTGTTCACGGCTGTAGCTGAAAAATCAGTTTTTGGAAAAAAATAAACTAATGAAGGTCTTAGGTATTCTATCTGAGATCTTTTTTGGTATTTAATATTATTTTCAATCGTTTTTCAGTTCTTCTTGTCAATAAGGTTTCAAATCAGCTTGAAATATGATAAAATAAAACAGATTGTAAGTGACTGTTTAAGCTTGTTTTTCAGAGAGGTTTTTATGAATACAAACACAATAAAAAAGGTTGTAGCGACTGGAATTGGAGCTGCACTTTTTATCATTATAGGTATGCTAGTTAATATACCAACACCAATTCCAAATACTAATATTCAATTGCAGTATGCGGTTTTAGCATTATTTGCAGTTATTTATGGACCAGGAGTTGGTTTTTTTACTGGTTTTATCGGACACGCATTGAAAGATTCGATTCAATATGGTTCTCCGTGGTGGACTTGGGTTTTAGTTAGTGGTCTTTTAGGTTTGATGATAGGCTTTTTTGCTAAAAAATTAGCTATTCAATTATCTGGCATGACTAAGAAGGATTTGCTTCTATTTAATGTAGTTCAAGTTATTGCTAACCTTATAGGTTGGTCTGTCGTTGCACCGTATGGTGATATTTTCTTTTATAGCGAACCTGCAAGCAAAGTTTTTGCACAAGGTTTCTTATCAAGTCTTGTGAATTCCATTACTATTGGAGTAGGTGGTACGCTTTTGTTGCTAGCATACGCTAAATCACGACCACAAAAAGGTAGTTTATCCAAAGATTAGGATAAGAGAGTAATCTATGAAAGATTTTATTGAATGGAAGGATTTTACCTTTCAATATGACGTTCAATCTGAACCAACTTTAAAAGGGATTAACTTAAGCATTCCTAAAGGTGAAAAGGTCTTGATATTAGGACCTTCAGGGTCGGGGAAGTCAACGCTTGGTCATTGTTTAAATGGTATTATCCCAAATACTCATAAAGGCCAATATAGTGGTATTTTTACGATTAACCATAAAAATGCTTTTGACTTGTCAATATATGACAAGTCTCATTTAGTTTCTACGGTTTTACAAGACCCAGATGGCCAATTTATAGGATTGACAGTAGTAGAAGATATTGCTTTTGCATTAGAAAATGACGTTGTAGCACAGGAAGAAATGGCCTCTATCGTTGAAATGTGGGCAAAACGTTTAGAAATAGCTCCTCTTTTGTCTAAACGTCCACAAGACTTGTCGGGAGGACAAAAACAACGGGTTAGTTTAGCTGGAGTTTTAGTAGACGATAGCCCAATTCTATTATTTGATGAGCCTTTGGCTAATCTAGATCCACAATCGGGACAAGATATCATGGCATTGGTTGACCGTATTCATCAAGAGCAAGATGCGACCACTATTATTATTGAACATCGATTGGAAGATGTTCTTTATGAGCGAGTAGATCGTGTAGTTCTTTTTAGTGATGGACAAATTATTTATAATGGGGAGCCGGATCAACTTTTAAAAACTAATTTTTTATCTGAATATGGTATTCGAGAACCACTGTATATTTCTGCCCTCAAAAATTTAGGATATGACTTTGAAAAACAAAATACAATGACGTCTATTGATGACTTTGATTTCAGTGAACTATTGATACCTAAAATGCGAGCATTAGATTTAGATAAACATACAGATAAATTATTATCAGTACAGCATTTGTCGGTGTCATATGATTTAGAGAATAATACTTTAGATGATGTTTCGTTTGATTTATATAAAGGTCAGCGGTTAGCTATCGTTGGGAAAAATGGTGCAGGTAAATCTACTTTAGCTAAAGCGTTATGTCAATTTATCCCTAATAATGCTACTCTAATTTATAATAATGAAGATGTCAGTCAAGACTCTATAAAAGAAAGAGCAGAACGAATTGGCTATGTTTTGCAAAATCCCAATCAGATGATAAGTCAAGCGATGGTTTTTGATGAAGTTGCTCTGGGTCTCCGTTTAAGAGGTTTTAGTGATAATGATATAGAAAGTCGTGTCTACGATATATTAAAGGTTTGTGGGCTCTACCAATTTAGGAATTGGCCTATATCGGCTCTATCATTCGGTCAGAAAAAACGTGTTACGATTGCTTCGATACTGATTTTAAATCCAGAAGTTATTATTTTGGATGAACCAACAGCTGGTCAAGATATGAAGCATTATACTGAAATGATGTCTTTCCTTGACAAACTAAGTTGTGATGGACATAGCATTGTTATGATTACACATGATATGCAGCTTATGTTAGAGTATACAGATCGTGCAATTGTAATCGACAATGGTCTTATTGCTGCAGATGATCATCCTATTAACATCCTTTCAAATACAGAGCTTTTGAAAAAGACTCATTTAAAGAAAACGAGTTTATTTGCTTTAGCAGACAGATTAGGGATATCTCCACAGAAACTAACACAATGGTACATTGATAATCAAGGAGGTAAGAATGGCTAATCAATTAATTGGTTATCAAGAGGGTTATGGCTTTCTATACAGACTATCAGGTGCCAGTAAGTTACTATTTTTTATTTTAGTTTCTGTTGCTTGCATGACCACTTATGATACAAGATTTTTAATTCTTGTTTCATTGGGATCGCTAGTCTTATTTAGATTAGCAAAAATCAAATGGCAACAGGTGTCCTTTGTTATGACTTTAGTTGTTGTATTCGCTGTTTTAAATATTATAATGGTCTATCTTTTTGCTCCCCATTATGGTGATAAGATTTATGGTAGTTCTTCTTTATTGTTAAAAGGAATTGGCCCGTATGATGTGACTAGCCAAGAGTTGTTTTACCTCTTTAATCTGATTTTAAAATACTTTTGTACAGTGCCTTTAGCTCTTTTGTTTTTGATGACAACTAATCCTAGTCAGTTCGCATCAAGTTTAAATCAATTAGGTTTATCATATAAAATAGCTTATGCTGTTAGTTTGACCCTTAGATATATACCTGATGTTCAAGAAGAATTTTATACAATACGTCGAGCACAAGAGGCAAGAGGAATAGAATTATCAAAAAAATCGAACTTAGTAGCACGCATTAAGGGGAATTTACAGATTGTCACACCATTAATTTTTAGCTCTCTAGAACGTATTGATACAGTAGCAACTGCTATGGAACTTCGACGATTTGGTAAAAATAAAAGACGTACTTGGTACTCTAAGCAATCTTTGGAAAAAAGTGACATTGTCTTAATCATACTTGCTCTAGCTAGTCTGTTTGTAAGCCTTTATTTAATTCACCTTAATCATGGACGTTTCTATAACCCATGGCAATAAAAAACTGACCTTAATAGTCAGTTTTTTATTTTCTTTAGTTAAAGTATCCTAAATAGTCATAGCGTTGGAAGGCATCTGAGTTAGCGATAGCCACTAGAATAATACCTTCTTCAAGTGGACTATTGATTGGAACTTCGGTATCGACAGGTTTGTTTTTTGCTTTTCTAATACCTATGAGGTTAAGATCAAACTTGTGACGGATATTTAATTGTTCGACAGTTTTCCCTACCCATGATTTGGGAATTTTAAATTCAATGACAGAAATATCAGATTCAATCTGGAAGACATCTGTAATTTTATTTCTCATGAGGTTTGCAGCAACATTTTGCCCAGATTCTCGCTCCGGAGAGATAACCAAATCAGCACCAATTTCATAAAGTACTTCTTCGTATACAAGGTTTCGAGCTTTAGCAATAACTTGAGGGACGCCTAACTTTTTACAGTGCATTACGGCCAATACTGAGCTCTCTAAACTGTTTCCTGTAGCAATAATAACAGTATCACAGTCACTGATCCCGATGTGTTTTAGGAAAGCTAAATCAGTAATGTCTCCGATAGCTGCTTTTGTAACAACTTCAGCGACAGCTTGTACATTTTCAGGATTGCTGTCAATAGCAATAACATCTTGTTCAAAGTTACTTAGTTCTTGTGCGAGTGTTTGTCCAAATATTCCTAGACCAAGTACACCAATAATTTTTGTTTTCATAAAAGACCTTTTCTAACCTAGAATAATTTCTGTTTCAGCATAGTGAATTTCCTTCTCTTTTTTCTGAAGAATTGATAGCAGTACGGTAATTGGACCGACTCGACCAATAAACATGAGGAACATAATTACAATTCGACCGCCCAGACTTAATTGATTGGTAGTGTTCATTGTCACACCCACGGTTGCTAAGGCACTAGATGCCTCAAAGAAAAGAGAAAAAGGATCTATATGGGGATTGAGTTCCAGAAGAAGGAGATAGCCGCTAATAAGTATGATAAAAAAGAAAGTTAAAATCGATAGTGTTTGTTTAATAATACTGGAAGGAATTGTTCGATAATGAAAAGTCACTTGGCTTTGGCCACTCAGTTCGGCCTTAAATAGTAAGAGTAAAATGGCGATAACAGTGACTTTAAATCCTCCTGCCGTTCCACCAGGAGCTCCTCCAATTAACATTTGGATAATATAAACAAGGTTGGTTGCGAAATCAGTTTGGGTATAATCAATAGTTGAAAATCCAGCGGTACGCATCGTAACTGTTTGGAAAAAGCTGACCATTAGTTGTTTAGGTAGAGATAAATTAGCAATTGTTCTAAAATTTCCAAACTCTAACAACCAAGAAAGCAAAGTTCCTGTTAGTAAAATAATGGTTGTTGTTTTTAAAACCAGTTTAGAATGGTTGCTGAGGCGTTTTGGAAATGTCTTGATTAATTTTGGTCCCTTGTGAGATGTTTGTATAGTAGCTTCAATTAAATCTTTCCATACGGCAAATCCAAGTCCTCCTGAAATAATCAAGAAACAAACGATAATGTTAACCAAAGGATTTAGTTTAAATTGAGCTAAGCTCGTTGCCCCTAGATTATCAAAACCGGCATTACAAAAGGCTGAGACAGCTAAGAATATACTATTAAAGATACCATGACCCAAACCAAATCGAGGAATAAAATCTATGGCTAAAATGCTGGCTGCTAAAACTTCTAAAGTTAAAGTTACTTTAAAAATCATATAGAGATATTTTTTTAAATCTGTCGAACTGTTATAAGTTATCGCTGACTGCAAAAGGGTCTGATCATTTAACGACATTTTACGTCTTAGGGTATAGTAAGACAACGACATTAGTGTTACTAAACCAAGTCCCCCTGTTTGCATGAGTAAAATAGCTACAATCTGCCCCCAACCGTTATAAACCTTACTGATAGGAAAAACAGATAAACCAGTTACACATACCATTGAAACAGTCGTGAAAAGGTGATCAATGTAATGTGTTTTAGGGGCGTTAGCATATTGAAAAATTGGAAGTGAAAGTAAAATACTTCCCAATAGGATAACAGCGATAAAACTAATGCTGAGTTTACGTGCGACAGACATTGTCTTGTAATCAAAGAAATGTTTCATACTAGCTCCCAACTTTACAAAGGCTTCTTGTTTGGAGTACCAGCTTTACGAGGGTATTTATTAGGCGTTTCTTTTTTCTTGCTAACGATTGTGATATTTCGGTCATCACCATTAGGTAACTTATAATTTTTATTTACAGTTACTTGTGAAAATAGTGTTTTCAAAGCTTTTTCTGCAGAAATTAATTCCTCTTCAGCAGCTGCAGCTTTCAGTGCAATCAAGCGACCATTAACTTTAAGAAAAGGTATTGTCAATTCTGCTAGAACCTGCATTCTAGCTACTGCACGAGCTGTTACGATATCAAATTTAGCTCGAAATACTTTATCTTGACCAAAGTCCTCAGCGCGCCCATGGAAGAAGTGAACTCCTGAAAGTTCAAGTTCATTAGCTAATATGTTTAGAAAATTAATGCGTTTATTCAGTGAATCAATAATAGTAATATCAATTTCAGGATAAAGGATTTTCATAGGAATACTAGGAAAACCTGCACCAGCACCAATATCTAAAATGCTAAGAGGACTATTGTCAATATAACCTTGTAAAATCGGCGCAATAGAATCATAGAAGTGCTTTAAGTAAACCTCTTCCTTATCTGTAATAGCTGTTAGGTTAATTTTCTCATTCCATTCAACAAGAAGTCTAAAATAAGTTTCAAATTGTTTTTTCTGTTTGTCAGTAAGTGTAATACCATGCTCTATCAGAACTTGATAAAATGCTTGGGGTGTCATAGTAAACCTCAATTTCTATATCGTATAATGACTCTATTTTATCACAAATACTAATAATGGGAATAACAGGACTTTCCTAATCTAAAGAAAATTGCTATAATGGAAAAAATGTAAAGGAGCTACTACTATGGGAACTATGATTTTAATAGCAATTATTGCTTTGTTTGTTATTTGGTTGATTGTTGCTTATAACAGTTTAGTTAGAAGTCGCATGCATACTAAAGAATCATGGAGTCAAATAGACGTTCAATTGAAACGTCGTAACGATTTAATTCCAAACCTAATCGAAACTGTTAAAGGCTATGCTGCGTACGAAGGGAAAACACTTGAGAAGATTGCAGAACTGCGTGCTCAAGTTGCTAAAGCTAACACACCTGCTGAAGCAATGACAGCAAGTAATGAGCTAACAAGACAGCTTTCAAGTATTTTAGCGGTTGCTGAAAATTACCCAGATTTAAAAGCCAACAATAGCTTTGTTAAACTTCAAGAAGAACTAACTAATACGGAAAATAAAATTTCTTATTCACGTCAGTTATATAACACAACAACATCTAATTATAATGTAAAATTAGAAACTTTCCCAAGTAATATTGTTGGAAAACTATTTGGGTTCAAACCAAGCCAATTCTTAGAAACTCCTGAAGAAGAAAAAGAAGTGCCAAAAGTTTCCTTTGACTTTTAATTGAGAAGGGAGAGAGGCTTTTGCTGTATCAACAAATTGCAAGTAATAAGAGAAAAACAGTTGTCTTGTTAATTGTCTTCTTCTGTCTTTTAGCAGCTATTGGAGCAGCTGTAGGTTATTTGGTATTAGGCAGCTACCAATTTGGGCTTGTTCTAGCTCTAATTATTGGGGTTATCTATGCAGTAAGTATGATTTTTCAATCAACTAATGTTGTTATGTCAATGAACAATGCGCGTGAAGTTACAGAAGATGAGGCGCCAAATTATTTTCATATTGTTGAAGATATGGCAATGGTAGCTCAGATACCTATGCCACGCGTTTTCATTGTTGAAGATGACTCCCTAAATGCCTTTGCCACAGGCTCTAAGCCAGAAAATGCTGCTGTTGCAGCAACAACGGGCCTATTAGCTGTTATGAACCGCGAAGAGCTAGAGGGTGTTATTGGACATGAGGTTAGTCATATTCGTAATTATGATATCCGTATTTCAACCATTGCAGTAGCTTTAGCGAGTGCTGTAACTCTAATATCAAGCATTGGTAGCCGTATGTTATTTTACGGCGGAGGTCGTAGGCGTGATGATGACAGAGAAGATGGAGGAAACATCTTGGTTTTGATTTTCTCTATTTTATCACTAATCCTTGCACCATTAGCCGCTAGTTTAGTTCAATTAGCTATTTCAAGACAGCGCGAATACTTAGCAGACGCTAGTTCTGTTGAGTTAACAAGAAATCCACAAGGGATGATCTCTGCTTTAGAAAAACTTGATCGTTCTGAACCTATGGGGCATCCAGTAGATGATGCTAGTGCGGCTCTCTATATCAATGACCCAACGAAAAAAGAAGGGTTAAAGTCTTTATTTTATACGCATCCACCAATTGCAGATCGTATTGAGCGTTTGCGTCATATGTAGCTGTTAACAAAACGTAGGGTAGTTATGCCTTGCGTTTTGTTTTTTTAAGACAAAGCCTTTAAAACTTGATATAATATGACATATACTATAAAGGGAGATGGCACGTGTTACTTACAGAAATCAAAAAATCACCAGAGGGGCTTTATTTTGATAAAAAAATAGATATCAAAGAGTCGCTTATGGAGCGTCATTCAGAGATAATGGATATTTCTGATATTCAAGTTTCAGGTCATGTGGTGTATGAAGATGGTCTCTATCTACTTGACTATAATATGGCTTACGATATTACATTACCGTCTAGTCGTTCTATGAAACCAGTTGTTTTATCTGAAAAGCAAACTATTAATGAAGTTTTTATTGAAGCTGAAAATGTTAGCACAAAAAAAGAGCTCGTTGATCAGGATTTGGTCTTAATATTAGAGGAAGATGATATTAATTTAGAAGAAAGCGTTATCGATAATATCTTGTTAAATATACCTCTTCGTGTTCTGGCAGCTGATGAGGTTGGGGTAGAAGCGGATTTATCAGGTAAAAATTGGTCGTTAATGACTGAAAAGCAGTATGAAGAAAAACAAGCTAAAGAAAAAGAAAAATCTAATCCTTTCGCAGCCTTAGAAGGTATGTTTGATAGTGATTAGATAAAAATTATTAATAACATCAGTTGATATTTTAATTTTTTTTTAGTAGAATTGAAAAGTGACAGAGGACACTACTCAATAATAAAAATTAAGTCTCGCTATCGAACAATTGTTTGGGATGGCGATTTATTTATTTAAAGAAACGTTAGTAAAATGTGGGCTATCTTGTTTTTTATCTAGATATTCTAAAAAATAATTGATAGTGTTAAGTAAAGAATAAGAAGGTTGGTGTAGATGGGTAAAAAGATCTTAATAATCGAAGATGAGAAAAATTTAGCTCGCTTCGTCTCGTTAGAACTACTACATGAAGGATATGATGTTGTTGTTGAAACAAACGGTCGTGAAGGATTGGACACAGCATTAGAAAAAGATTTTGATTTGATTCTACTGGATTTAATGCTTCCAGAGATGGATGGTTTCGAAATCACACGTCGCCTGCAGGCTGAAAAAACAACCTATATCATGATGATGACAGCACGTGATTCTGTTATGGATATTGTAGCTGGTCTTGATCGTGGAGCAGATGATTATATTGTTAAGCCGTTTGCAATCGAAGAATTATTAGCACGTGTTAGAGCGATTTTCCGACGCCAAGAAATTGAAACGAAGACAAAAGAAAAAGGTGATAGTGGTAGTTTCCGTGATTTGTCATTAAATACTCATAATCGTTCAGCGATGCGTGGTGATGAGGAAATTTCACTAACAAAACGTGAATTTGATTTGTTGAATGTCTTGATGACAAATATGAATCGTGTTATGACACGAGAAGAGTTGCTAGAACATGTTTGGAAATACGATGTGGCAGCAGAGACAAACGTTGTTGATGTTTATATCCGTTACCTAAGAGGTAAAATTGATATCCCAGGTCGTGAATCATATATTCAAACTGTTCGCGGAATGGGCTATGTGATTCGTGAAAAATAAAAAAGATCAGTTTATAGGGGTAAAACAACCTCTGTCAAAAAAATTATCGCAATTAGTTTTTATCTTATTTTTTAGCCTATTTACAGTATTTTCTGTTTTAGTTTATACTTCGGCAACAAGATACGTCCTTCACAGGGAAAAAATTAATGTCGGTAGGTCATTAGAAAAAACTAGAGTTCGTTTGTCGCAAGCGAACTCTAGTTTGACATCCGATGATATTTTAGAGATCCTGTACAACCAGGTTTTTGCGGATGACATCTATCCTCATAAGCGTCAAAATGGAATTGTTAGAACGGGCGAGTCAATCGATAGTATTCTTTATGTTAATCAAGAAATGACCCTATACGATGTCAACAGGAAACCAGTTTTTTCTACACTGAGAACGGGTATGCCAACTATTGGTAAATCCATGGGAAAAGTTATCATCTCTAAAGTTGCAGATATGGAAGGTTTTGTTGGTACAAAAGCAATCTACTCTCAAAAAACAGGACAGTTGCTTGGATACGTTCAAATTTTCTATAATTTAGGTCGTTATTATAGTATGAGGCAAAACATCATTGTTTTCTTGATTATGATGGAAGTTTTAGGGACTGTTTTAGCCTTGGTCGTTATTAATAGTGCTACTAAGCGTATTGTTCGTCCGGTTAAAAATTTACACGACTTAATGCATCAGATATCTGAAAATCCTAGTAACTTAGAAATTAGAAGTAAGGTCCGTTCAGAAGACGAAATTGGAGAATTGTCTAGGATTTTTGATGGGATGTTGGATCAGTTGGAAGACTATACTCGTCGACAATCACAATTCATTAGTGATGTTAGTCATGAATTAAGAACGCCTGTCGCTGTTGTAAAGGGTCATATTGGTTTATTACAACGTTGGGGGAAAGATGATCCAGAAATTCTTGAAGAAAGTTTAGCAGCGGCATACCATGAGGCAGATCGTATGTCCTTAATGATTAATGACATGTTAAATATGATCCGTGTCCAAGGAAGCTTGGAACTTCATCAAGATGAAGTGACAGATTTATCAAGCTCTATATCAGTTGTTATTGAAAATTTCCGTATTTTGAGAGAAGATTTTCAATTTATTTTTGAAAATAATATTTCAGATATCGTTTGGGGAAAGATATATAAGATACATTTTGAGCAAGCTCTCATGATCTTAATTGATAACGCTATCAAGTATTCTCCTAGTTATAAAGAAGTCAGTGTTGTTTTATCAGTAGACAATGATTTTGCGACAGTAGTTGTAAAAGATAAAGGAGAAGGTATCTCAGATGAAGATATTGAGTTTATCTTTGATCGTTTTTATCGAACTGATAAATCACGTAACAGAGAAAGTACACAAGCTGGTTTAGGTATCGGGCTCTCAGTGTTTAAACAAATTATGGATGCTTACCATTTAAAGGTGGATATTAAAAGTGAACTAAATCAAGGGACTGAATTCATTGTTCGCATTCCTATAAAAAAATTTGAAGAAACTAAAGAAATATAAGAAAAATCCTTATGCTTAATGATAAAAGGCATAAGGATTATTTTGTGTTTTGATATGATGAGGTGATAAGAGAGGCGCTTCTTTTGTTATTACTGAATTTGTGTTAAAATAAGATGATTAAATGATATGATAGAATAGGGGTGTTGACATGCGTTGTCCAAAATGTGGCTATAATAAATCTAGTGTGGTTGATAGCCGACAAGCTGAAGAAGGTACGACTATTAGACGCCGGAGAGAGTGCGAAAAATGTGGCAACCGCTTTACAACATTTGAACGTTTGGAAGAATTGCCTCTTTTAGTCATAAAGAAAGATGGTACTCGCGAGCAATTTTCTCGAGATAAAATTTTGAATGGTATTATTCAGAGTGCTCAAAAACGCCCTGTTTCGAGCGAAGATATTGAAAATTGTATTTTACGTATCGAACGTAAAATTAGGAGTGAGTATGAAGATGAGGTTTCTAGTATCACTATCGGAAATTTAGTGATGGATGAACTCGCCGAATTAGATGAGATTACTTATGTGCGCTTTGCTAGTGTTTATAAATCTTTTAAAGATGTAGACGAAATTGAAGAACTACTTCAACAAATTACAAAGCGCGTACGGAGTAAAAAGAGTGGTAGCGTGTGATGAGTCCAATAGATGAGTTTACATATATTAAGCAAAATAAGATTGTTTATGATAGTAATAGTTTAATACAATTGTATTTCCCAATTATGGGAAGTGATGCCATGGCACTCTATGATTATTTTGTTCATTTTTTTGATGACGGAATACGACGTCATAAATTTTCAGAGGTTCTCAATCATCTGCAATACGGGATGCCAAGATTTCAAGATGCATTGGTAATGTTAACAGCTTTGGATTTGTTGACTGTTTACCAAGCCACAGGTACTTACCTTGTTAAGTTGAATCAAGCTATGTCAAATGAGTTATTTTTATCTAATCCCATCTATCGTCGTTTGTTAGAAAAACGTATAGGAGAGGTAGCAGTGGCAGAATTAGATATGAAAATACCTAAAAATGCTAGAGATATCTCTAAAAAATTTACAGATGTTTTCTCGGATTTAGGACAACCAAAACAAGAGGTAAACCGGAGTAAAAATGTTTTTGACTTGGAAAGTTTCAAACGTTTGATGATGCGAGATGGCTTACGCTTTAACAATGAAAAAGATGATGTCTTAGGTATTTATAGTGTATCAGAACTTTATCATTTAAATTGGTATGATACCTATCAATTAGCAAAACAAACAGCTATCAATGGAATGATTGCGCCTCAGCGAATGAAAGTTCAACAAAATGAGGGGCAGCATATTAAAGATAATCAGAGTTTTACAAATAATGAAAAGGTCATACTAAGGGAATCTAAAAATGATAGTGCTCTAGTGTTCCTTGAAAAAATCAAGAGAAGCCGTAAGGCAGTGACAACAAGTGGTGAGAAGACTTTACTTGAGGATTTGGCAAAAATGAATTTCCTAGACGAAGTCATTAATGTTATGGTTTTATATACCTTGAATAAGACAAAATCTGCTAACTTAAATAAGGCCTATATCATGAAAGTTGCTAATGATTTTGCCTTTCAGAATGTTATGACGGCCGAAGATGCTGTGCTTAAAATTCGTGATTTTTCAGATCAAAAAGTAAGGACTAAAACAGAAACGAAGAAGAAACAATCGAATGTTCCTGAATGGAGTAATCCTGATTATAAAGATGAGGTTAGCCCAGAAAAAGAAATTGAATTAGAACAGTTTAAAACGGATGCCCTCAAGCGTTTAGAACGATTAGGAAAGGATGGTGAATCATGAAATCAGTGGGACAAGCATTAGAAAATCAAGGGAGAGTGCCTCGCAATACAAATGATGAGCTTATTCAAATGATTTTATCAGATGCTCAGGTAGCGGAGTTCATTAAAACCCACCAACTTTCTCAGCGTGAAATAAATATCAGCATGTCTAAATTTAATCAATTTTTGATTGAGCGTCAGAAATTTAAAAATAAGGATAGTCAATATATTGCTAAAGGCTATGAGCCTATTTTGGTTATGAATGAAGGTTATGCAGATGTTTCTTATTTAGAAACACGAGAGTTAATTGAAGCACAAAAAAAACAAGCTATCAGTGATCGTATTAATTTAGTTAATCTACCCAAGTCCTATCGGAATATCAGAATGACTGATTTTGATATTAATAACGAGAGTCGAATGAAAGCTATGTCACAACTGCTTGATTTTGTAGAGACTTATCCTTCATATAATCATAAGGGGCTTTATTTATATGGAGATATGGGGGTTGGGAAATCCTATTTAATGGCAGCAATGGCGAGGGAATTATCAGAGAGAAAGGGTGTGTCAACGACTCTTCTTCATTTCCCTAGTTTTGCTATTGATGTCAAAAATGCTATTTCAAGCGGAACTGTAAAAGATGAAATTGATGCTGTGAAAAGTGTTCCAATTTTGATTTTAGATGATATTGGGGCTGAACAGGCAACGTCTTGGGTTCGTGACGAGATTTTACAAGTTATATTACAACATCGTATGCTAGAAGAGTTGCCCACTTTCTTTACGTCAAATTATAGTTTTAACGATTTGGAAAGAAAATGGGCTAATATAAAAGGAAGCGACGAAACTTGGCAAGCGAAACGAGTTATGGAGCGCGTACGGTATTTAGCGATAGAATTCCACTTAGAAGGACCGAATCGCCGTTAATAAAATAGAATGGAATTGGGAGTATTCCCAATAGTGAGAGGAGAATTATGGTATTACCTACAGTTGCTATTGTTGGTCGTCCGAATGTTGGAAAATCAACATTATTTAACAGAATTGCAGGAGAACGTATTTCCATTGTTGAGGACGTTGAAGGAGTCACTCGTGATCGTATCTATACAACGGGTGAGTGGCTAAATCGTAAGTTTTCATTAATTGATACTGGTGGGATTGATGATGTTGATGCACCGTTTATGGAGCAAATTAAGCACCAAGCAGACATTGCTATGACAGAGGCTGATGTTATTGTGTTTGTTGTGTCGGGTAAAGAAGGTGTGACTGATGCAGATGAGTATGTCTCACGTATTCTTTATAAGACCAATAAACCGGTTATTTTAGCTGTTAATAAGGTAGATAATCCTGAGATGCGTAATGATATTTACGATTTCTACTCTCTTGGTTTAGGGGATCCTTATCCCTTGTCATCAGTTCATGGTATTGGTACTGGTGATATATTGGATGCTATTGTGGAAAATCTTCCGGTAGAAGAGGAAAATGAAAATCCAGATATTATTCGTTTTAGTTTGATTGGACGTCCAAATGTTGGGAAATCTAGTTTAATTAATGCCATCCTTGGGGAAGACCGTGTTATTGCTAGCCCAGTTGCTGGTACTACGCGCGATGCTATTGATACTAATTTCGTTGATAGCCAGGGGCAAGAGTATACTATGATTGATACTGCTGGTATGCGTAAATCTGGTAAGGTATATGAAAACACAGAGAAATATTCTGTTATGCGTTCTATGCGCGCCATCGACCGCTCAGATGTTGTTCTTATGGTGATTAATGCAGAGGAAGGTATTCGTGAGTATGACAAGCGTATTGCAGGGTTTGCACATGAAGCTGGTAAAGGTATTATTATTGTAGTTAATAAATGGGATACTATCGAAAAAGACAATCATACTGTCAGTCAGTGGGAAGCTGATATACGAGATAACTTCCAATTCTTGTCTTATGCGCCAATTATCTTTGTTTCTGCAGAGACAAAACAACGTTTGCACAAGCTACCAGATATGATTAAACGTATTAGCGAAAGTCAAAACAAACGTATTCCGTCTGCTGTATTAAATGATGTGATTATGGATGCTATTGCTATTAATCCAACACCAACTGATAAAGGAAAACGTCTTAAGATTTTCTACGCAACTCAAGTTGCTGTTAAACCACCAACTTTCGTTGTTTTTGTTAACGAAGAAGAATTGATGCACTTTTCATATCTTCGTTTCTTAGAAAATCAAATCCGTGAAGCATTTGTTTTTGAAGGAACACCAATTAATCTAATAGCACGTAAACGTAAATAACATCTTATTGTTGAAATTGAAATAGAAGGTTAGGACAGTTGTTTTAGCCTTTTTTTATTTGTTACTGTATCAAAAAACAATCAATTTAGTATTTTTACAAGAAATTGGACTTGAATTTTGTTATAATTGAGGGATAAGATGAAGGTGGTAGCATAATGAGTAGAATGATTCCAGGACGTATTCGAAATCAAGGTATAGAACTCTACGAACAAGGTTTGGTGTCCTTGATTTCTCAAGAAGGTAATCTATTAAAAGCTAAAGTTGGGGATTGTCAGATTGAATATTCATTAGTAACAGAAGAAACAAAATGTTCTTGTGATTTTTTTGCAAGAAAAGGCTATTGTCAACATTTAGCTGCTCTGGAGCATTTCTTGAAAAACGACCCAGAGGGTAAAGCAATCTTATCTAAAGTTCAAGTTCAACAAGAAAGTCAACAAGAAACTAAGAAGAAAACCTCTTTTGGTAGTGTTTTTTTAGATAGTCTAATTATTAATGAAGATGATACTATAAAATATCAACTATCGGCTCAAGGAGAACAAAATCCTTATGCTAATGATATCTGGTGGACTTTAAAAATTAGACGACTGCCTGATGATAGAAGTTATGTTATTCGTGACATCAAAGCTTTTTTAAATACTGTTCGAAAAGAAGCTTATTATCAGATTGGAAAACAATACTTTGAAACTTTGTCTTTGATACAGTTTGATGAGACCAGTCAAGAATTGATAGAATTTTTATGGAGGCTCATTCCAAGTCATTCAAGCAAAATTGATCTAGAGTTTATTTTACCAAATCAAGGTCGTCACCTTAGTCTCACTCGTGGTTTTTTTGAAGAGGGCGTTACTTTGATGAATGCTTTAGAAAATTTTTCATTTGAAAGTGATTTTCATCAATTTAATCACCTCTACTTTAAGGAATTAGAAGGTGAGGATCATCTTTATCAATTTAAGGTTATTGTCCATAGGCAATCAATTGAATTAGAAATCAAAGAGAAAGACTTAAAACCACTATTTGCGAATTCTTATTTGTTTTATCGCGATACTTTCTACCATCTTAATTTGAAGCAAGAAAAGATGGTAACGGCTATTCGTAGTCTTCCCATTGAGGGAGATTTAGCAAAACATATCCATTTTGATTTAGATGATCAAGATAAGTTAGCAGCTCATTTACTGGATTTTAAGGAGATTGGACTAGTAGATGCTCCACGGAGCTTCTCTATTCATGATTTTAAGGTAAATTTTGAGTTCGATATTAATAGTCAAAATGAAATTTTATTGCAAATGGTATTTGATTATGGTAATGATTTAACTGTTCATAATCGTCAAGAACTAGAACAGTTAACATTTGCTAGTCACTTCAAACATGAAGAAAAAATATTTAAACTCTTAGAAAGATATGGCTTTGCACCCCACTTTTCAACCAGCCATCCAGCATACAGTGCACAAGAATTATACGATTTTTATACCTATATGCTTCCACAATTTAAAAAAATGGGAACAGTGAGCTTATCCGCAAAATTGGAAAGTTATCGTCTCATAGAACGACCGCAAATTGATATTGAAGCTAAGGGAAGCCTGCTAGATATTTCTTTTGATTTCTCTGATTTACTGGAAAACGATGTTGATCAAGCTCTGGTAGCTTTGTTTGACAATAATCCTTATTTTGTGAATAAATCAGGGCAATTAGTTATTTTTGATGAAGAGACTAAGAAAGTAAGTGCAACTTTGCAAGGGTTGAGAGCTAGACGAGCAAAGAATGGGCATATTGAATTAGATAATATTGCAGCATTTCAATTATCAGAACTGTTTGCAAATCAAGATAATGTTAGCTTTTCACAACATTTTTACCAATTGATTGAAGATTTGAGACACCCAGAAAAGTTTAAAATACCTGGTCTATCTGTTTCAGCTTCCTTGCGCGATTATCAGCTTACAGGTGTCCGTTGGTTAAGTATGTTAGATCATTATGGCTTTGCAGGGATTTTAGCTGATGATATGGGGCTTGGAAAAACACTTCAAACGATTTCATTTTTAAGTACAAAACTAACTAGAGATTCTCGTGTGCTTATTTTATCACCATCAAGTTTAATTTATAATTGGCAAGATGAATTCCACAAATTTGCGCCAGACGTAGATGTAGCAGTTGCCTATGGTTCTAAGATTCGTAGAGATGAAATTATTGCTGAACGTCATCAAGTAATCATTACAAGTTATTCATCATTTAGGCAGGATTTTGAGACTTATTCTGAAGGAAATTATGATTATTTAATTTTGGATGAAGCACAGGTTATGAAAAATGCTCAAACTAAAATAGCCCATAGCTTGAGATCTTTTGAGGTCAAAAACTGTTTTGCATTATCGGGAACACCTATTGAGAATAAACTGTTAGAAATTTGGTCCATTTTCCAGATCATTTTACCTGGTTTATTACCTGGTAAGAAAGAGTTTTTGAAGTTGAACCCTAAACAAGTTGCTCGTTATATCAAACCATTTGTGATGAGACGTCGAAAAGAAGAAGTTCTCCCAGAATTACCGGATTTGATTGAAATGAACTATCCAAATGAAATGACAGACAGTCAAAAAGTTATCTATTTGGCGCAATTACGCCAAATTCAAGAAAGTATCCAACATTCTAGTGACGCTGACTTAAATCGTCGTAAAATTGAAATTTTATCTGGCATCACACGATTACGTCAAATTTGCGACACTCCACGTCTTTTTATGGATTATGATGGTGAAAGCGGTAAGTTAGAAAGCCTACATCAACTTTTAACACAAATTAAGGAAAATGGACATCGTGCTCTGATTTTTTCTCAGTTCAGGGGTATGTTAGATATCGCAGAACGTGAGATGGTAGCTATGGGGCTTACAACTTATAAAATTACTGGTTCTACACCAGCAAATGAACGTCATGAAATGACCAGAGCATTTAATGCAGGATCAAAAGATGCTTTCTTGATTTCTTTAAAAGCTGGTGGCGTTGGTCTCAACCTTACAGGAGCTGATACCGTTGTTCTGATTGACTTGTGGTGGAATCCAGCTGTTGAAATGCAGGCGATTAGTCGCGCACATAGGTTGGGGCAAAAAGAGAATGTCGAGGTTTATCGCTTGATTACTAGAGGCACAATCGAAGAAAAAATTCTAGAAATGCAAGAAACTAAAAAACATTTGGTTACAACAGTTCTGGATGGAAATGAAACCCATGCTAGCATGAGTGTAGATGATATTCGAGAGATACTTGGAGTTTCTAAATAAATATGATAATGTGACTATAATATAAAAAAGAAAGTGGTCTCTCGCTTTCTTTTTTATATAAATGAATGAAAAATACCAATCTGATAAGCTTTACTTAGTTGAAAACTTTGAAAAAACAGAAAAATTAGTTTATAATAGGTCTGTTGTAGAAAGGAAGTGATAATGTGAATAGAGGCTCTAGACGATTTCCGTTGATAGCAGATGATGAACCAGTAATGTCTCCGCTTGTAAAGATGAATCTTTATGATAATGAAGATTTAATTAACAACATTCGAGGCTTTTATCAAGAAAAAACATATCAAAGCATGGTCAAAAGCAATTATGAACATGAAGAAATATCACATCCTAAGGTAATTGAAAATGATCCTGTACCACCGCAGAGTTTTGTAAAAAAAGCGACAGAGTTGAGCAAATCTCGACAAGAGGCAAAGAGGTCTGTTCGGGAGAAACGACAAGCTTACTATGCGAAACAGGAATTTAAGGCGCCATCAAAGGAAGCTTTTCAGCAACAATTGAAGGCAACAGTACCGAAAAAACAAACTCAGCGAAAGGTGACTGAACTAAGTCATCTTTCTGATCGTTTACAGCAGGAAAGCTATATATTAGCAGAAATTCCAATCATATTTCAAGAACCTGATAATACACCGAACCCAAAAACAAAGAAAAATAATTTTGATTTTTTGAAACGCAGTCAAGTTTACAATAAACAAGACAATCAGTTTCACAAAGAAAGAGCCAAGGCTCAAGAATTAAATCTGACACGTTTTAAAGACATTAATTAAGGAGAGACCATGTCAAAAACTTATCATTTTATTGGTATTAAAGGATCCGGAATGAGTGCCCTAGCACTGATGCTTCATCAAATGGGACATAACGTCCAAGGAAGTGACGTTGACAAATATTATTTTACCCAACGTGGTTTAGAGCAAGCAGGTGTAACTATATTACCTTTCTCACCGAATAATATCAGTGAGGATTTAGAGATTATTGCAGGAAATGCTTTTCGTCCAGATAACAATGAAGAGTTGGCTTATGTTATTGAAAAGGGCTATCATTTTAAACGATATCATGAATTTCTCGGAGATTTTATGCGTCAGTTCACTAGTCTAGGTGTAGCTGGGGCACATGGAAAAACCTCAACGACAGGTTTATTAGCTCATGTTTTAAAAAATATTACAGACACTTCTTTCCTAATTGGAGATGGTACAGGACGTGGTTCTGCTAATGCTAATTACTTTGTGTTTGAAGCTGATGAATACGAACGTCATTTTATGCCGTACCATCCAGAATACTCAATTATTACCAATATTGATTTTGACCATCCTGATTATTTTACAGGCCTAGAGGACGTATTCAATGCTTTTAATGACTATGCTAAGCAAGTTCAAAAAGGTTTATTCATTTATGGAGAAGATTCAAAACTTCATGAAATCACTTCTAAGGCACCAATATATTATTATGGTTTTGAAGATTCAAATGATTTTATAGCAAAAGACATCACTCGAACTGTTAATGGTTCTGACTTTAAGGTTTTCTATAACCAAGAAGAAATTGGTCAGTTTCATGTACCAGCATACGGTAAACATAATATCTTAAATGCAACTGCTGTTATTGCTAACCTTTACATAATGGGAATTGATATGGCATTAGTAGCTGAGCATTTGAAGACATTTTCAGGGGTAAAACGTCGTTTTACTGAGAAGATTATTGACGATACTGTCATTATTGATGACTTTGCTCACCATCCTACTGAGATTATTGCGACATTAGATGCTGCTCGACAAAAATACCCGTCAAAAGAAATTGTAGCTATTTTCCAACCGCATACGTTCACTCGTACGATAGCTCTTTTAGACGATTTTGCCCATGCTTTGAGTCAAGCGGATAGCGTTTATCTTGCTCAAATATATGGTTCTGCTAGAGAAGTAGATAATGGTGAGGTGAAGGTAGAAGATTTAGCTGCTAAGATTGTCAAACACTCAGATTTAGTGACAGTCGAAAATGTCTCGCCTTTACTCAATCATGATAATGCTGTCTATGTCTTTATGGGTGCTGGAGACATTCAATTGTATGAGCGCTCTTTTGAAGAATTATTAGCTAACCTAACTAAAAATACACAATAAGTTGATAGTAAGGGCTGAGAGAAGTTTCTCAGTCCTCTATCTGACTTTATCAAGAGAATTTCATAAAGAAATTAAGGAGATGAGTATGATTATTAGAAATGGTTGCCTAGAGGATTTACAGCAAGTCATTAGTATTGAACGAATAAATTTTTCAGAAGCAGAGGCTGCGAGTAAAAAAGCAATGCAAGAACGTTTAATGATAATGACTGATACTTTTTTAGTTGCAGAGATTAATGGTCGTTTAGCAGGTTACATTGAAGGACCGGTTATTAAAGGTCGGTACTTAACGGACGATTTATTCCATAAAGTTTCTGAAATCCCTGTAAGGGAAGGTGGTTTTATAGGAATTACTAGTCTATCAATACATCCTGATTTTAAAGGTCAGGGGATTGGTACAGCATTATTAGCAGCGATGAAAGACCTGGTTGTTTCTCAAGAACGAGATGGTATAAGTTTAACTTGCCATGATGATTTAATTTCCTTCTATGAAATGAATGGATTTAAAGATGAGGGAGAATCTGACTCCCAACATGGTGGTTCGCTTTGGTATAATATGATTTGGAATAATCCAACACGATCAATTTGTTAAAAGTAGATAACATTGTCAAAGTTTTGTTGATTTTATAGACTATTTAAGATATAATTGCCTGTGATTATTATTAGGAGGAAATCTCTTTGACCGAATTTAATGACGATCAGCATTCTAACCATGATCAGAAAAGTTTTAAAGAACAAATTCTGGCAGAGTTAGAAGAAGCTAACCGTTTGAGAAAGTTGCGTGAAGAAGAACTCTATCAAAAAGAGCAAGAAGCCAAAGAAGCTGCTCGCAGAACAGCACAATTGATGGCAGATTATGAAGCGCAACGTTTGAAAGACGAACAAGAAGCTAGAGCAAAGGCGCTAGAGACTAAGCAACGCTTAGAAGAGCAAGAGAAGGCTCGGATTGAGGCGAAACTTCTGGCAGAAGCTGCTCGAGAAGAAGAAAGACGTCAGGCGGAACAAGCATTAGCTTCCCAAGAAGAACAAGTTATCAATCAAGGGATGGAACCTTCAAGAGAGCTTGATAGCGGCTCCAAATCTAGTGAATTTAGGACAACTGAAAATGTACCTGACATAGATTTAAAAGCAGATAAGACTGATGTTGCAACTGCTGTGCCTAATCAAGAAACGGAAGAAATCTTTCTTGTGAGAGCAACAGATATTCCTACAGAAGGTGAAAATGTAAAACTTGGTGAGACATCAGAGTTAGAGCCCGTAGCAAAGGAACCTATCCGAGTAGAGGATTTGTCAAAAGAAGAAGAGGATATAGCTTTGTCAGCCAAGAACAAACATAACAAGCGTGAAAGACGTCAGAAAGCAGATAATGTGGCAAAACGAATTGCACGTATTCTGATATCAATTATCATACTTGTATTGCTCTTGACAGCATTTGTAGGTTATCGTTTTGTAGATAGTGCTATTAAACCTGTTGATTCCAATTCAAATAAATTTGTACAAGTTGAAATTCCGATAGGATCTGGGAATAAATTAATTGGTCAAATTTTAGAAAAAGCAGGAGTCATTAAGAGCGCCACAGTCTTTAATTACTATTCCAAGTTCAAAAACTATAGTAATTTTCAAAGTGGATACTACAATCTTAAAAAAAGTATGACTTTAGATCAGATTGCTGCTGAATTGGAAAAAGGCGGAACTGCAGAACCGACAAAACCAGCTTTAGGTAAGATATTAATTACCGAGGGTTACACTATTAAACAGATTGCTAAAGCTATTGAGTCTAATAAAATTGATACAAAGACTACAAGTACACCTTATAAAGCTGATGATTTCTTGAAACTTGTTCAAGATGAAACGTTTATTAAAAAAATGGTAGCTAAATATCCAAATTTACTAGGAAGTCTACCTGATAAATCAAAAGCTATTTATCAATTGGAAGGATATTTATTCCCAGCTACTTACAACTATTATAAAGATACAACCTTAGAAGGACTTGTTGAAGATATGATTTCAACAATGAATACTAAGATGGCACCTTACTATAACACTATTAAAGCGAAGAATATGTCTGTAAATGATGTTTTGACATTATCATCTCTTGTTGAAAAAGAGGGATCAACAGACGAAGATCGCCGTAAAATAGCAAGTGTCTTTTATAACCGATTATCAGCCGGTCAAGCTCTTCAAAGTAACATTGCAATTTTGTATGCTATGGGGAAATTAGGTGATAAAACAAGTTTAGCTGAAGATGCTCAAATTAATACTTCAATTAAATCACCATACAACATCTATACTAATACTGGTTTGATGCCTGGACCAGTTGATAGTCCAAGTATCTCAGCAATTGAAGCGACTATAAAACCTGCTTCAACAGATTATCTTTATTTTGTCGCTGATGTGAAGACCGGAAATGTATACTACGCTAAAGACTTTGAAACACACAAGGCTAACGTTGAAAAATATATCAATAGTCAAATTAACTAAGCTTATAAACATGGTGCGAGTCATCATGTTTATATCTTTGACTTGAAAAAATGAAAAGAAAAGAGAAATAAAATGGCAGAAAAAACTTACCCAATGACACAAGTGGAAAAAGATCAACTTGAAAAAGAACTTGAAGAGTTAAA
Organism: Streptococcus sp. HMSC076H09; assembly: GCF_001811765.1. Lineage (NCBI taxonomy): Bacteria > Bacillati > Bacillota > Bacilli > Lactobacillales > Streptococcaceae > Streptococcus > Streptococcus sp. HMSC076H09. The sequence goes on from NZ_KV806604.1 coordinate 135,947, forward strand.
ATTAGTTCGTAGACCAGAAGTTGTAGAGCGTATCAAGATTGCTCGTTCTTATGGGGACTTATCAGAAAATAGCGAATATGATGCAGCAAAAGACGAACAAGCATTTGTTGAGGGCCAAATTCAAATTTTAGAAACAAAAATTCGTTATGCTGAAATTATTGATAGTGATGCAGTTGCTAAAGATGAGGTTGCAATTGGTAAAACTGTCCTTGTCCAAGAAGTTGGTACAAATGATAAAGATACTTACCATATCGTTGGTGCTGCTGGAGCTGACATTTTTTCAGGAAAAATTTCGAATGAAAGCCCAATTGCTCATGCTTTAATTGGTAAAAAAACAGGAGACTTAGCTACAATTGAATCACCTGCTGGTAGCTATCAAGTTGAAATCATTAGTGTTGAAAAAACAAATTAATAGTATAAATCATAGAATAATATCTAGAGTCTAGACGTTATTCTATTTTTTTTAAGTATTTTTTGTTATCTTATAATAAAAATACATTTTATGAGGTGTTTATATGGTTTTTAAAGATGCTACCGCTATGGCACAAGCGATAAAACAGCATAAGGTTTCGTCGCAAGAATTAGTAGAGCAAGCAATCTACAAGATCGAGGAACAGAATGTAAGCGTTAATGCTGTTGTCAGCAAGCAATATAATGAGGCGCGTCAAGCAGCCAAATACGCAAATGCATCAAATGCTCCTTTTGCAGGAGTTCCTATTCTTCTGAAAGATTTGGGACAGAATCAAAAAGGACAGCTCTCAACCTCAGGTTCACAATTATTTAAACACTATTATGCTAAACAAACAGACTATTTAGTGCAGTCCTTTGAAAAATTAGGGTTTATTATTTTAGGAAGAACAAATACCCCTGAATTTGGTTTTAAGAATATTAGTGATAGTCAACTTCACGGGAATGTTAATCTTCCATTTGACCATTCAAGAAATGCTGGAGGCTCTAGTGGTGGTGCAGCCGCAGCTGTTAGTTCAGGAATGGTTCCAATTGCAGGAGCTAGTGATGGAGGAGGGTCAATCAGAATTCCAGCAAGTTTTAATGGTTTGATTGGTTTAAAACCGAGTCGAGGACGTATACCTGTTGGACCTTCATCCTATAGAGGTTGGCAAGGGGCTTCTAGTCATTTTGCTTTAACAAAGTCAGTTAGAGATACAAAACGACTATTATATTATTTACAATCATATCAAGTAGAAAGTCCATTTCCCCTGAAAAAACTCAGCAAAGAGAGTCTTTTCGAGTTTAGCGTTAGTAAACCCCTAAAAATAGCAGTATTGATGGATTCTCCCTTAAAAACAAAGGTATCAAGTGAGGCTAAAGCAGCTATTAAAGAAGCCGCAGATTTTCTGTCTCAAAAAGGGAATCATTTAGAATTAGTAGAACAACCTTTAGATGGTATTCATTCTATGAAAACTTATTGTATGATGAATAGCGTTGAAACAGCAGCAATGTTTGATGGCATCGAAAAGAGTTTAGGGCGTTCAATGGAATTTAGCGATATGGAATTAATGACCTGGGCTATGTATCAGAGTGGACAAAGGGTATTGGCTAAAGATTACAGTAAACTCTTAGATTCATGGGATCAATTTGCAGCCACCATGGCGAGGTTTCATGAAAATTATGATTTAATTTTAACAGCAGCAACTAATCAACCAGCTCCTTTTCATGGACAATTTGATTTAGACGAGACACTCCAGAAACAATTGAGGCATATGAGAGAATTCTCAGTAAGTGAACAACAGGATTTAATTTGGAAAATGTTTGAAGACTCAATGGCCTGGACACCTTTTACACATCAGCCAAACTTGACTGGGCAACCTTCTTTAGCCATACCAACTCATCTAACTAAAGAGGGGCTACCTTTAGGTGTACAATTGACAGCGGCTAAAGGGAGAGAAGATTTATTGCTTGCTGTTGCAGAGTTGTTTGAAAAAGAGAAGCAATTCAAAGGGCCTGTTTGCCATTAATTTGAAAAGTAAACAATATTTTTGCGAAAACGGATACAATATGGTACTCTTAACAATGGTTGTATTATTATCGTAAATTTATGTATTAATTTTCATTAAATTTAATTTTCGATAGAGTACGCCAAACCATTTTAATATAATTTAATCTACAGGAGTACTTATGAAAAAGACAATTTTACTTGGTTTAGTCGGTTTATCTGCAATGACATTAGCAGCTTGCTCAAATGGTCAATCTAGCAAAGAAACAACATGGGACAATATTAAAAAAGATGGTGTCCTTAAGGTTGCTACCCCTGCAACGCTTTATCCAACAAGTTATTATGATGACCATAAAAAATTGACTGGTTATGAGATTGATATGATGAAAGCGATCGCTAAAAAACTTAAGATAAAAGTTAAGTTTGTTGAAGTTGGAGTTGCTGAATCATTTACTTCTGTAGATAGTGGCAAGGTGGATGTTGCTGTCAATAACTTCGACACAACTCCCGAGCGTTTGAAAAAATACAATTTCTCTCAACCTTATAAATATTCTGTTGGAGGTATGATTGTACGTGCAGATGGCTCTTCAAAGATCACAGCAAAAGATTTATCTGACTGGAAAGGTAAAAAAGCTGGTGGTGGCGCTGGAACGCAATATATGAAAATTGCAAAACAGCAAGGCGCTGAACCTGTTATTTATGACAACGTAACTAATGACGTTTACCTTCGAGATGTATCAACTGGACGTACAGATTTTATTCCGAATGATTACTACACACAAGTCATTGCTGTAAAATATGTAACAAAACAATATCCAGATATCAAAGTAAAAATGGGTGATGTGAAATATAATCCGACTGAGCAAGGTATTGTGATGAGTAAAAAAGATAAGAGCCTCAAAACAAAAATTGATGCAGCTATCAAGGATATGAAGAAAGACGGTTCTTTGAAAAAAATCTCTGAAAAATATTATGCTGGTCAAGATCTCACAAAAGAACCTGCTGGAACAGATAAAATTCCAGTAATTAAAGTTAAATAAAATATTTCGAGAGGAGTAGATAAGTGATAAACTGGGATGCCATTTTTAATTTGGAACTAGCTGTTAAGGCTTTTCCAAGTGTTATTCAGGGGTTACCATATACCATTGGATTATCCTTGGTTGGTTTTATTTTAGGAGCTATCGTAGGATTCTTTGTAGCTCTAATGAAGATGTCTCATCTCCGCTTACTGAGGTATCTAGCTAATATTCATATTTCCTTAATGCGTGGGATTCCTTTAATGGTTCTACTCTTTCTTATCTACTTTGGTTTGCCTTTTATAGGGATACAGTTAGATGCTGTGACTGCTTCTATCGTAGGTTTTACCATGATGTCTAGTGCATATATATCAGAAATTATCAGAGCAGCTCTTTTAGCTGTTGATCATGGTCAGTGGGAAGCTGCTAGAGCTTTAGGGTTAAAAACACCGACGATTTATAGAGGCATTATTATTCCGCAAGCAACAAGAATTGCACTCCCTTCTTTAAGTAATGTTTTGCTAGATATGGTCAAGGGTTCATCATTGACTGCGATGATTACGGTACCTGATATCTTTAATAATGCTAAAATAGTTGGGGGAACCTACTCCGACTATATGACCGCCTATATCTTAGTAGCCCTTATCTATTGGGTAATTTGTACGCTTTATGCAATTATTCAAGACTGGTGGGAAAAACGATTACTTTATTAATAAGGTAGTCTGTTAGCTAGATTACTTGCACTTTAAAAGCTAGATTTTTATCTGACTTTTAGGGTGCTTTTTATATGAAAAGTTAGGCAAAACTAAAAAGACTTAGTCTATGTTCTACATAGCTAAGTCTTTTTTACTTGAATTACATAATAATCTTTAACTGTTTAGGACAACACACCATTATTTAGTATGCTTGTTTTATCCCCGTCTTTTTTGTTTTCCGGCGTTACGATTTGTTTTTTTAGATGTAATAATTGCTTGATTAGATTCAGTGGTTTTAGTTGAACTTGTAACATCTTTTCGTGCGTTATTAGATTTGTAGGCTTTAGGAGGATTTTTAGTATATTCTTCTTCTACTTTTCGGCGTAGTTTAGGCTTAAGTACATAAGTGGTAACTAGCTGCTGGATAATACTGAAAATACCACCAATAAACCAATAAAGCGCAACACTAGCAGGTAAACTAATTGACATGAATACCATCGCTATTGGCATCACATACATCATTGTTTTCATTTGCTGACGTTGTTCATCTGGAACACCTTGCATTGACAACCAAGATTGTACAAAATAAAGAATGGCGATAATGACAGTAAGTGTCAGACTCTTTTGACCTAAGTTAAGTCCCAAGAAGGTTGCACTAGAGACTCCAGGAGTATAGCGTGCAGCAAAGAAAATAGCTGAGAAAAATGGCATCTGAATGAGTAATGGCAAGCAGCCAATACCGCCAAACATGCTAAGGCCATTCTCACGTTGAGCTGTCATTAATTCTGTCTGAGCTGCTAATTTTTCTTCTTGTGTTTTAGCATTGCGTAGTCGTTCATTGATAGGTTCGAATAAAGGCTTAAAGTACGCCATTTTTTCAGCTTGATAGCTAGCTTTCCAAGACTGATAAAGTCCAAGTGGTAAGATAATGACACGTACGATGATGGTTACAATAATGATAGCGACACCAAAACCAAGCCCTTGGTGTTGAGCGAAATAAGTAATGAGGTTGGCCATAGGCACTCCAAGAGTATTCCAGATAACTCCATAGGGTTTTCCAGCCTTATCAACGCTAACACATCCTGTCAATAATAATAATATAGACAAAGATAAGCTAGAGAATAAGATACGTTTCAATGTTTTTTTCAATGTTTTTAGTTCCTCTAATTTTTAATATACCTATCTATTTTACTTTTTTTTTAAGAATTAAACAATACTTCTGCAGAATGATTTTTAATTCCTCATTTTAAAGTCGTTAAAATCATCGAAGTTATCTAGTTTAATATCAACATAAGTTACTTTAGACCATTTTGAAGGTCCTTTTCGAATTTTCTGAATAAATTGTGTCATTTTATTTGAATCTGTGGATTGTGCTAAAATTTCAACAGTTCCATCATCGTTATTCCAAACGCGACCGTAAATATCACCTATTTCTAAAGCTAAGGAATAAGTTGCATAGCGAAATCCGACTCCTTGAACGCGCCCTGAGACAATTAAATGAACTTTTTTCATAACTTGACCTCTTTTCTGATATAATAGGTTTATGACTACTATTATAACTTCAAAATCAAATAATCTCATTAAAAAAACGAAAAAGTTGTTACAAAAAAAATATCGGAAATCTTCATATCTTATTGAAGGCTGGCATTTATTTGAGGAAGCTGAAAAATATGGTGCACAATTTTTAAATATTTTTGTGACAGAAACGGCAATAGATCGTTTGAGAAAACCCGAGGAAGCTATTGTTGTTACAGATGATGTTTTGAAAGAATTAACTGACTCACAGACTCCTCAAGGGATTGTAGCTGAGATTGCCTTTCAAGAGACAAGATGGACAGATATTAAAAAAGGGCGTTTTCTTGTATTGGAAGATGTGCAGGATCCAGGAAACCTAGGGACAATGGTTCGAACTGCAGATGCAGCGAATTTTGATGCTGTTTTTTTATCTCAGAAATCTGCTGATTTGTATAACCAAAAAACACTTCGTTCTATGCAAGGCAGTCACTTTCATTTACCAGTATTTAGGGTAGAAATAGAGCAGTTTGTTAACTTTTGTAAAGCAGAAGGGATAACTATGATTGCGACAACTTTATCTGAACAATCGGTAAATTATAAAAATCTCCCTAAATATGATCATTTTGCTTTAATCATGGGAAATGAGGGACAGGGAATTTCCAAAACTATGACAGAAGAAGCAGATGTTCTAGCACATATTGAAATGCCTGGACAAGCAGAAAGTCTTAATGTAGCAGTAGCTGCGGGAGTAGTCATTTTCAGCTTAATTTAAGTTCATATGTTATAATATCCCCAGAGGGGTGATTATAATGAAAAAGTATCAAGACGATAAGGACTTCATGGATTTGGTCGGTCACCTTATTGACCATCCACGTTTCCAAAAACTCGAAGCTATTGTCCAACATCATCACTCAACTCGCTTAGAGCATTCTATAAATGTTAGTTATACAAGTTATAAAATTGCTAAGAAGTTTGGTTGGGATGCGAGTAGTACTGCTCGAGGTGGTTTACTACATGATTTCTTTTATTACGATTGGCGTGTAACGAAATTTAACAAGAGCCATGCTTGGGTTCATCCAAGGATAGCGGTTCGTAATGCGCGAAAATTAACTGATTTAAACGCTAGAGAAGAAGATATTATTTTGAAACACATGTGGGGAGCGACTATTGCACCACCACGTTATAAAGAAAGTTATATTGTGACTATGGTTGATAAGTATTGGGCAGTACGAGAGGCTTCTCGTCCACTCAAACGTATTTTTAAGAAACCTATCCGTTTTAGTCGCAAATTCTTAGGTAGTCACAATCATTAAAATTTAGAATAGGAAAATACATATGAATGATAACGTCATTTACACACAATCTGATTCAGGGCTGAATCAATTTTTTGCTAAGATTTACGGTCTTGTAGGGATAGGAGTAGGTTTGTCAGCTGCTGTTTCTGCGATTATGCTGTATATGTTTCCACAAAATATGATTGCCATCATGCAAAAAATGCCAGGGTTGTATTTTGGAGCAATCATCTTAGAATTGGTTTTAGTCTTTGTTGCTAGTGGAGCGGCGCGTCGAAACACACCAGCTGCATTACCATTATTTTTGATTTATTCAGCTTTGAATGGGTTTACTTTAAGTTTCATTATCGCAAGGTACACGCAAACAACAGTTCTTCAAGCTTTTATAACATCTGCAGCTGTTTTCTTTGCAATGGCTTTGATTGGAGCTAAGACTAAAAAAGATTTATCAGGTATGCGTAAAGCGTTAATGGCTGCTTTAATTGGGATTTTAATTGCAAGTCTTGTTAATTTATTTATCGGTAGTGGGGGTATGAGTTATATCATTAGTATCGTATGTGTCATCATCTTTTCTGGATTGATTGCTTATGATAACCAAATGATTAAATATGTCTACAATAGCCAAGGCGGCCAAGTCGCAGATGGTTGGGCAGTTTCGATGGCACTAAGCCTTTATCTTGATTTTATTAATCTATTCTTAAATATTCTTCGTCTTTTTGCACGAAATGATTGAGGCTAACTGGTTAGATATTCTAGCCAGTTTTTAATTGTGAAATAACACCAAAGAAGGAATTTGTTATATGAAGGCACAGGAGCGTCGAGAAAATATTTTAACGACTTTAAAAGGAACAAAAGAAGCTATATCGGCAAGCACATTAGCAAAGATTTTTAGTGTTAGTAGGCAGGTGATTGTTGGAGATATTGCCTTATTGCGTGCACAACAATGTGATATTATTTCTACCCCAAAAGGATACCTTATGTCCAGTGCTCTAAGTACTCATCAATTCACAGCTAGATTGGTTTGTCAGCATGGCATAGAACAGACAGAAGAAGAACTGAAAATTATTTTGCGGTATCAAGGAATCATTATGAATGTGGAGGTAGAGCACCCTATTTATGGGATGCTGACTGCTCCCTTAAACATTCAAAGCCAAAAAGACATTGATAATTTTACTGCTAAATTAAAAGTTTCCAATGCAGAATTGCTATCCTCTTTGACAGATGGTTTACATACACATATGATTTCTTGTCAAGATCAGTCAGTTTTTGACCAAATATGTGAGGCTCTAAAAAAAGCAGGAATTTTATACATAGACAAATAACCTTACAGGTGTCTTTACACCTGTAAGGTTATTTTGTATAATAGCTTCAAAGGAGATAAAAATGTCAAAAAAAACAACACAAATGGTTTCTTATACTTCTATTTTAGTAGCTTTTGCAATCATGATTCCTATAATCATGCCTGCTAAAATAATTATTGGGCCTGCTTCTTTCACCTTAGCAAGCCATGTACCTTTATTTTTAAGTATTTTTATATCTGTTCCAGTTGCAATATTGGTAGCTTTAGGGACAGGACTTGGATTTCTACTAGCTGGTTTTCCGATTGTAATCGTTCTTAGAGCTTTATCACATATCGGATTTGCATTAATTGCGGCTTTCTTGATTAAGTCAAAGCCCTCTTTATTGATGAGTAAATGGCAAACATTGTTATTTGCTGTAGCTATTAACATAATTCATGGTCTGCTCGAATTTATTACTGTTTATATAATCACAATGACTTCTAACAGTAGTTCAACTTATTTATGGTCACTATTTTCTTTGATAGGGCTAGGCTCTCTGCTACATGGATTGGTAGATTTTTATATAGCTCTCTTCATTTGGAAATGGATGACACAAAAGTTGGGGAAAACACTTAGGATAAGATAAAGGAATCGGCTATGTGCTTAATCATGCTCTAGTGAAAATTTAATAGTGTATTGACGTGACAAGGACGATAGAGGCTTTGATTTTGTTTACATATATTTGTAAACTCTTTCTTTTTTTGCTATAATGAGTCATGTAAATAAATGAGGAGAATGAATAGATGTCAACAACTATTTGGATTTTATTAATTATCGTCGCTTTGTTTGGTGGTCTCGTGGGAGGCATTTTTATTGCTCGTAAACAAATTGAAAAAGAGATTGGAGAGCACCCTCGTTTAACACCGGATGCTATTCGTGAAATGATGAGTCAAATGGGACAAAAACCTAGTGAAGCTAAAGTTCAACAAACATACCGTAATATTGTAAAACACGCAAAAACAGCTATCAAAACTAAAAAATAAGAGTGTTTTAGCATTGAAGCGTTTAGTGATGAAATAGTGAGTGATAGTCCATCAGATTTCTAGACAAGATTTGGGCAAACTTGGTCAAGTGTAGATTTGACTGATTGGTTATTGTATAGAGAGGCTAGGACTGTTGTCCAGCCTCTTTTAGTCACTAATATTGGAGGAATAAAAATGGATAGTAGGCCTATTGGCTTTCTAGATTCTGGTGTAGGTGGTTTAACGGTTGTTAAGGAAATGTTCCGTCAACTTCCAGAAGAGGAAGTAATCTTCATTGGAGATCAGGCTAGAGCTCCGTATGGTCCTAGACCTGCTCAACAGATTAGAGAGTTTACCTGGCAGATGGTTAATTTCTTATTGACTAAAAATGTTAAGATGATTGTTATAGCTTGTAATACAGCAACTGCAGTTGCCTGGCAAGAAATTAAAGAAAAACTAGACATACCTGTTTTAGGCGTTATTTTACCAGGAGCTAGCGCAGCTATCAAATCAACTAATTCAGGGAAAGTTGGTATTATAGGTACTCCCATGACTGTTAAATCAGATGCTTATCGTCAAAAAATTCAAGCTTTGTCTCCAAATACTGCTGTGGTATCCCTTGCTTGTCCGAAATTTGTTCCAATTGTGGAATCAAATCAGATGTCTTCTAGTTTAGCCAAAAAGGTGGTTTATGAAACGCTGTCCCCATTAGTTGGTAAATTAGATACTTTAATTTTAGGTTGCACGCATTATCCCTTATTACGTCCCATCATTCAAAATGTTATGGGGGCTGAGGTTAAATTAATTGATAGTGGCGCAGAAACCGTTCGTGATATTTCTGTTTTATTGAACTATTTTGAGATAAACCATAATTGGCAAAATAAACACGGTGGTCATCACTTTTACACAACCGCCAGCCCAAAAGGTTTTAAAGAAATTGCAGAACAATGGCTTAGTCAAGAAATAAATGTGGAGCGTATAGTATTATGACAAAAACAATTTTTGAAAGTAAAACTGAAGGCAATTGGTTTTTAGGTAGTTTCCAAGCTTTTAATTATTTTACTTGTTTTGGTAATGATGAATCTTACGAAGCTATCCAAGATGTTTTTCATCGTCTATTATCAACTTTGAAAGTTGAAGGTCTACAGCTTCACGTTGTGCAGATGACTTCGGATTTTCAATTATTAGCATTCCTCGTTGATATGATTAATCAAGAGTATTCAAGGCACATCAAAGTGACTCAACATAAAGGGGCCATCTTAGTTAGTGAAGATGATCAGTTGTTCTTAGTTCACTTACCTAAAGAGGGCACTTCTTTAGAAAAATTCTTTGATTTAAAGAATGATAATAATTTTGGGGATACCATATTAATTGCGACTCACAATGAAGGAAAAACTAAGGAATTTAGAGAATTATTTGGGAAATTAGGACTCAAAGTTGAAAATTTAAATGATTACCCAGATTTACCAGAAGTTGAAGAGACTGGTATGACCTTTGAAGAAAATGCTCGACTTAAAGCAGAGACTATTTCAAAATTAACTGGGAAAATGGTGATTTCAGATGATTCCGGATTAAAAGTAGATGCTTTAGGTGGTTTGCCAGGGGTATGGTCTGCTCGTTTTTCAGGTCCTGACGCGACAGATGCTCGTAATAATGCCAAATTATTGCATGAATTAGCCATGGTATTTGACAAAGAAAGACGTTCAGCACAGTTTCATACAACCTTAGTCGTGTCAGCTCCAAATAAAGAAAGTTTGGTAGTTGAAGCAGAGTGGCCAGGTTATATTGGTACGGAACCTAAGGGGGAAAATGGCTTTGGTTATGATCCGCTCTTTATTGTCGGAGAAGGTAGTAGGACAGCAGCTGAATTGAGCGCACAAGAAAAAAATAATCTATCACATCGTGGGCAAGCTGTCCGTAAATTGATGGAGGTATTTCCAAAATGGCAATTAGAAAATTAGTTGTAATGAGTGATTCTCACGGAGATCGTGACATTGTAAAAGATATAAAGAATCATTATTTGGGAAAAGTGGATGCTATTTTTCACAATGGGGATTCCGAACTTCCTAGCTCAGATCCTATATGGGAAGGAATTCATGTGGTCACAGGAAACTGTGATTATGATTCAGGTTATCCGGAAGTTTTGGTTACAAAAATAGATAATACTGTTATTGTTCAAACCCATGGTCATCTCCATCAAATTAATTTTACTTGGGATAAATTGGATTTATTAGCTCAGCAAGAAGACGCGGATATTTGTTTATACGGTCATCTTCATCGTGCAGATGCTTGGAAAAATGGTAAAACTATTTTTATCAATCCAGGTAGTGTTTTGCAGCCAAGAGGACCAATAAATGAGAAGCTTTACGCTGTTGTAACTATAACAGATAGTAAGGTTTTGGTAGAGTATTATACTCGCCAACACCAACCCTATCCTAACTTGACAAAGGAATTTTCAAGATGATTGCTAAAGAATTTGAGTCGTTTTTGCTAAGTCATTTGGACCACTATCTAATTCCAGCTGAAGACGTTGCTATTTTTGTGGATACGCACAATGCAGACCACGTTATGTTACTATTAGCAAGTAATGGTTTTTCACGTGTACCAGTTATCACTAAAGAAAAAAAATATGTAGGTACTATTAGTATCTCAGACATTATGGCTTACCAATCTAAAGGTCAATTAACAGATTGGGAGATGGCACAGACTGATATTGTTGAGATGGTTAATACAAAAATCGAGCCGATTAATGAGGCAGCTACTCTGACAGCAATTATGCATAAGATTGTAGATTATCCATTTTTACCTGTTATCAGTGATCAAAATGATTTTAGAGGCATTATAACCCGTAAATCGATTTTAAAAGCTATTAATAGCCTCCTACATGATTTTACAGACGAATATACTATCACTCCTAAAAACAATGATAAATGATATTAATAATTTTATTGAGAGTAAGAAATTATCTCTCAATTCGCGTAAGTCCTATCACTATGATTTAAAGCAATTTTATAAAATAATTGGTGGACATGTAAATTCTGAAAAACTGGCATTGTATCAACAGTCTCTAAGTGAATTTAAGTTAACAGCTCGTAAGCGAAAGTTATCTGCAGTCAATCAATTTCTTTTCTTTTTGTATAATAGAGGAACGCTGAAGGAATTTTACAGACTACAAGAGACTGAAAAAATCACTTTGACTCAGACAAAGTCTCAAATAATGGATTTATCAAATTTCTATCAAGATACAGATTATCCGAGTGGTCGTTTGATTGCTTTGTTGATTTTATCTTTAGGTTTAACTCCGGCTGAAATTGCTAATTTGAAGAAGGCTGATTTTGATACAACTTTTAATATCTTAAGTATTGAAAAATCGCAGATGAAGCGTATTTTAAAACTTCCAGAAAACTTGCTTCCTTTTCTTTTGGAATCTTTAGAGGAAGATGGTGACTTAGTCTTTGAGCATAACGGTAAGCCTTATTCTAGACAATGGTTTTTTAATCAATTAACAGATTTCTTAAATGAGAAGAATGAGCAACAACTAACTGCACAACTTCTGCGAGAACAATTTATTCTAAAGCAAAAAGAAAATGGCAAAACAATGACGGAGCTCAGCCGCCTTCTAGGCTTAAAAACTCCTATCACTTTAGAGAGATATTATAGATAATGGATATTAAGTTAAAAGATTTCGAGGGGCCCCTAGACTTGCTCTTACACCTCGTATCTAAATATGAGGTTGATATATACGATGTACCGATTGTGGAAGTTATTGAGCAGTACCTTGCTTATATAGCAACATTACAGGCGATGCGTCTAGAAGTAGCTGGTGAGTATATGCTTATGGCAAGTCAGTTGATGTTGATAAAAAGCCGTAACTTATTACCTAAAGTAGTGGAGTCAACTCCTATTGAAGATGATCCAGAAATGGAATTGTTGAGCCAATTAGAGGAATATAGACGTTTTAAAGTGCTAAGTGAAGAGTTAGCTAATCAGCATCAGGAACGTGCCAAATATTTTTCAAAACCAAAACAAGAAGTTATCTTTGAAGATGCAATTCTTCTACACGATAAATCGGTGATGGACCTTTTTTTGACTTTTTCTCAAATGATGTCCCAAAAACAAAAAGAATTGTCAAATAGTCAAACGGTAATTGAGAAAGAAGACTACCGTATTGAAGATATGATGATCGTTATTGAAAGACATTTTAATCTTAAAAAGAAAACGACATTACAAGAAGTGTTTGCGGATTGCCAAACAAAATCTGAAATGATAACTTTATTTTTGGCAATGTTAGAGTTGATAAAATTACATCAAATCACAGTAGAACAAGACAGTAATTTTAGTCAAGTTATCTTAAGAAAGGAAGAGAAATGACTTATTTAGGCTCAATAGAAGCTCTTCTTTTTGTTGCAGGTGAAGATGGACTGAGTTTGCGTCAAATGGCAGAATTATTGTCTTTGACACCATCAGCATTAATACAGCAACTAGAAAAGTTGGCTAAACGATATGAAGAAGATGACGATTCTAGTCTATTATTGCTTGAGACAGCACAAACTTATAAATTGGTAACAAAGGATAGTTATATGACTTTGTTGAGAGATTATGCGAAGGCTCCGATTAATCAGAGTCTATCTCGGGCAAGTTTGGAAGTTCTATCTATTATTGCTTATAAACAACCTATTACTAGGATTGAAATTGATGATATTCGTGGCGTGAATTCCAGTGGAGCTATAACGAGACTGATAGCTTTTGGTTTAATTAAAGAGGCTGGAAAGAAAGAAGTGTTGGGACGTCCTAACCTTTATGAGACAACTAATTATTTCTTAGATTATATGGGAATTAATCAGTTAGATGACTTAATTGACGCCTCTTCAATTGAATTAGTTGACGAAGAAGTATCGTTATTTTCAATGGATTCAATTAATACAGAAGATAAGGAAAACAATGAGAATTAATAAATATATTGCGCATGCAGGGATTGCAAGTCGTAGAAAAGCTGAGGAATTAATCAAGCAAGGAATGGTCACGATTAATGGTCAAGTGGTTAATGAATTGGCGACCAAAGTAAAGGCTGGTGATCTGGTTGAAATTGAAGGAAGTCCAATTTACAACGAAGAGAAGGTATATTATCTCTTAAATAAACCACGTGGTGTTATTTCAAGTGTCTCAGATGATAAAGGACGTAAGACAGTTATTGACTTGTTGCCACAAGTCAAAGAACGGATATATCCTGTTGGTCGCTTGGATTGGGATACAACTGGACTTTTAATTTTGACTAATGATGGTGATTTTACTGATAAAATGATTCATCCTCGTAATGAAATTGATAAAGTTTATTTAGCACGTGTCAAAGGAATAGCTACTAAAGAAAACCTTCGACCATTAACGCGTGGCGTTGTTATTGATGGTAAGAAAACAAAACCTGCTCGCTATAATATCATAAAAGTGGATCATGAAAAAAATCGTTCAGTAGTTGAGTTAACTATTCATGAAGGTCGTAATCATCAAGTTAAGAAAATGTTTGAACAAGTTGGGTTATTAGTGGACAAGCTATCTCGTACACAATTCGGTACCTTAGATTTAACGGGTCTCCGTCCTGGGGAAGCACGACGATTAAATAAAAAAGAAATTAGCCAGTTGCATAATGCGGCTATTAATAAATCTTAATGCTTAAATCTTTTTTGATTTTCTTGGTTCGCTTTTACCAAAAAAATATTTCTCCAGCTTTCCCAGCTAGCTGTCGTTATCGTCCAACTTGCTCTACGTATATGATAGAAGCTATTCAAAAACATGGTCTAAAAGGTGTGTTGATGGGGATTGCACGTATTTTGCGATGTCATCCCTTAGCCCACGGAGGAAATGATCCTGTCCCTGATCATTTTAGCTTAAGACGTAATAAAACGGATATATCAGATTGATATATCCGTTTTATTATTTGTAATTATAGTTTTGACCATGTTTTAGGAATAAACATCAATAAAACAGGGTATATTTCTAAACGTCCTGCTATCATAGCAAATGAAAGAAGGAGTTTTGAGAATGGACTAAAGAATGAGAAAGTTTCATTGCTACCTAAGAGTGGGCCTATGTTGTTAAAACATGAGGCTGCAGCACTGACAACAACCAAAAAATCATTAGTATCAAGCGTTAAAACAAGAACGAGTGCCATGAAGATAGCTAAATAGATAGTTAGATATTTTAAAACGCCATGTTGTGTATTTTTATCTAGAACGCTTTTATTAATGTGTAGTGACATGACTCTATTAGGATAGAGTGTAGACAATACTTGGTTACGTGCAATCTTTGCTAGGCTTAAGCTACGCATGACTTTAAAGCCCCCAGCTGTAGAGCCAGCAGAACCACCGATAAACATCAAGAATAGCAAAATAACCTGTGAAAACAAAGGCCAACGAGTGATATCAGTCACGCCAAAACCAGTTGTCGTAATAATAGCTGATACTTCAAAGAAAATATGTTCGAGGCCTTGTCGAAAATTATCATACATACCGATGACGTTTAGAGCAATCATGAAAGTTGCTATTGCCACGATGCGGAGATAGTTTTTTAGTTCCTCATCACCAAAGAATGCTTTAATTTTTCGGAGTAAAAGAAGATAGTAAAGATTAAAGTTAACCCCGAAGATAAGCATACCAATAGAAACTAAGTTAGTTATCAGAGGACTATTATAATGGGCAATGCTATCATTGTAAACTGCAAAACCACCTGTACCTGCAGTTCCCATTGCTATGATAATACTATCAAAGAAAGGCATACCTGCAAAATATAATATTACTGCAAATACTGCAAACATAAGAAGGTATAACAAATACAAAATTTGTGCAGTTTTTTTAAGTTTCGAGACAACTTTACCAAATACAGGTCCAGGAACTTCAGCTCTCATAACCTCTAAATGGCTATTTTTAGAATTTTCCATGATGGCAAGGGCAAATACTAAAACCCCCATTCCACCGATAAGATGGGTAAAGCTACGCCAAAATAAGAGCGCGGGGGATAAGACACTGACGTCATCAAGAATAGTTGCTCCTGTTGTCGTAAAACCAGAAGATACTTCAAAGAAAGCATCGATAATATTAGGGATTTGCCCTGAAATAACAAATGGAAGGGCGCCAAAGAAGGACCAAAGTATCCAGCAGAGTGCAACAATTAACATGCCTTCTTTAGTGTAGATATGATAATTTTTAGGTTTAAAGAGAGAACCCAGTAATCCAAGGATGATTAGAATAATCATGGTAATGACTATACTCATCATGACACTTTGCGGTTCACGGTAAATAAGTCCAACAGTTAGAGGAATCGCTAGAAGAGCAGCTTCAATCAGCAAAAGTTTTGAG
Organism: Streptococcus sp. HMSC076H09; assembly: GCF_001811765.1. Lineage (NCBI taxonomy): Bacteria > Bacillati > Bacillota > Bacilli > Lactobacillales > Streptococcaceae > Streptococcus > Streptococcus sp. HMSC076H09. The sequence goes on from NZ_KV806604.1 coordinate 152,070, forward strand.
AGAAGGAAACGAATCATACTTTTATTCATATTCCTACCTCGCTAACATATCACTAGTTCTAGTAATATTTTTTAATAAGGTGATAACAACGATACGATCACCCACTGTTAAAACATCCTCACCAGTTGGGAAAATCGTTTTATTATTGCGAATAATCGCTGCAATTAAAATATTTTGCTTTAATTTTAAAGATGCAAGGCTACGATTTGCTAATTTGCTAGTTTCTTTTATTTCAAATTGTAAGGTTTCAATGCGATCGTTAGCAATATGATGCATAGCTTCTAGGTTGGAATCCTGAGCATTTACACGCCCGCGTACAAAGTGCATCACATGGTCTACGGCAATACGCTTGGGTGTGATAATGCTTGATAGTTGTTTATCGTCAATGATTTCTAGTAGGCTAGTTCGATTAACTTTGGTAATGTTTTTAGGAATACCGATACTTTCTAAGAACATTGAGGTAATGATATTTTCTTCATCAACACCAGTTAAAGTAGCAACTGCGTCAAAACTTGTAACGCTTTCTTCTAACAAAATATTTTTAGCAGTACCATCCCCATGAACGACAGGAACATTGGGAAATTCTTGACTAAAATATTCAGCTTGTTCTTGGTTGAGTTCAACTAGTTTGACGTGTGTATTGGTATTTTTAAGGATATTGAGTAGGTAGTAGGCGATGCGTCCTGCACCGATAACCATCAAGTTTTTGACAACTTTATTTTTAACGTAATTATGGAAAAGTATCATTTCAATACGGTTTCCAGTTACAAAGATTTTATCTTTGACTTGGATAGTTGCATCGCCATCAGGAATAATCAATTTGCCATCGCGTTCAATTGCGCAAATAACAATATTACCAAATTTTTTACGAATTTGACTCATTGAAGTATGACAGAGTTTATTTCCTTCTAAAATTTTAAATTCCATTAACATCACACGCCCGTTGGCGAAATGTTCAACTGAAGTTGCATTTGGAAATTCTATGGTATTAGCGATATATTGTGCTGCTAACAATTCAGGGTTGACAACTGAAGAGAAGCCAAGAAAGTTTTTATCTTTGAAGTAAGGATTAGAATACTCAGGATTACGCATGCGAACGACAGTCTCTTTTGCCCCCATTTTTTTGGCAAGAACTGCTGAAATCATATTAACTTCATCTCGATCAGTGATAGCGATAAAAATATCACAATTTTTGACTTCGGCTTGTTCTAAAATTTTATAGTTTGCCCCATTCCCAACAATTCCCATAATATCATGCTGTTTAGTGACACGTTTAAGGACGTTTTCTTTTTTCTCAATTAAAACAACATCGTGCTTTTCAGCAACAAGTGAGCGACAAAGTGCGGTTCCGACTTTACCTCCGCCGACAACAATTATTCTCATTTTTACCTCCAATAATAAACTCTATGATACCTTTTTTTTAGTAAAAATGCACGAGAATTATGGTTAAAAAACGTTTTCATCTTTCTGATAAGAGTAATATGATTCTCTTATCAGAATCTGGTGAAAAATAACACAGATAAACTTGTGACAAGCCCTAAATTAGGTTATAATTAACCTTTAAGCGTACAGTAGAAATGGAGATATTATGGAGAATCATAATTCTATTAAACAGACCTATGGATTAATGACTACAATTGCTATGATTGTAGGTGTAGTGATTGGTTCAGGCATTTATTTTAAAGTTGATGACATCCTTAAATTTACTGGTGGAGATGTCTTTTTAGGCATGGTAATTTTAGTACTAGGTTCTTTTTCGATTGTTTTTGGAAGTTTGTCAATTTCTGAGCTAGCTATTAGAACGAGTGAAAGTGGTGGTATTTTTTCTTACTACGAAAAATATGTTAGCCCAGCTTTAGCAGCAACTTTAGGCTTGTTTGCGTCTTTTTTGTATCTTCCAACTTTAACAGCAATCGTTTCATGGGTAGCTGCATTTTATACTTTAGGTGAATCATCAAGTTTGGAATCACAGATTATTTTAGCTGCTGTTTATATTTTAGCACTTAGTCTCATGAATATCTTTGCTAAGCGTATTGCAGGGGGATTCCAATCTTTAACGACCTTTGTAAAAATGATTCCTTTAGTCCTAATTGCTTTAATTGGTGCTTTTTGGTCTGATAAAGCTCCACAACTTCCACAACATTTAACAGCTATTCAGCCGTCAAATGTTGGATGGAGTTGGGTGTCAGGTCTGGTACCATTGTATTTTGCATATGATGGTTGGACAATTTTTGTTAGTATTGCACCAGAAGTCAAGAATCCCAAGAAGAATTTACCACTTGCCTTTGTCATTGGTCCAGCGCTTATCTTATTATCATATTTGGCATTTTTCTATGGTTTGACACAAATTTTAGGTGCTAGCTTTATTATGACAACCGGTAATGATGCTATTAATTATGCAGCTAACATTATTTTCGGTCCTAGTGTTGGGCGTTTATTATCTTTCATTGTTATTTTATCTGTATTAGGTGTTGCCAATGGACTTTTACTTGGGACGATGCGTCTACCTCAAGCTTTTGCGGAACGCGGATGGATCAAAAGTGAGAGGATGGCTAACATAAATTTGAAGTATCAAATGTCATTGCCAGCTAGTTTGACGGTGACGGCTGTAGCTATTTTTTGGCTTTTTGTTCACTTTATGGTTACAAAATTTAATTTATTGCCGGGTAGTGATATTAGTGAAATTGCTGTGGTGTTTAATAATACTAGTTTAATCATTCTTTATGTTTTAGTACTCAGCCTTTATCTCAAAAAAGATATTAAAAATAAATTTACCGGCTTAGTTTCACCGATTCTAGCAATTTTAGGCGGTTTGATCCTCTTTATCGGGAGTTTGTTAAGTAATTTCTTTACGGTTTTAATTTTCCAATGTTTTTGCTTATTATTCTGTTTGATTTGTCATTATATCTATCAAAAAAATAACCCAAAAACTCATGAATAGGTTGACTTTGTAGACTGAAGTGCTATAATAGTGTCAACGATTTGTTAGTTTAAATCAAACCTGTTATGATTTAAGTTAACAAACCACCATAAACCACATTGTTTGCTGAGATTGACTCCGAGCAGTGTGGTTTTTTTGCGAGTCAGAATGAGTTCTAGAAAGTGATGATGAGATGAATATTGAAACACTAACGCAGAAAAATCATCGTTCCGATAGCGGACGAAATCATATTGTTTTATTTGAACCACAGATTCCAGCAAATACTGGTAATATTGCTAGAACTTGTGCGGCAACAAATGCTCCTTTGCACATCATACGACCAATGGGATTTCCTATTGATGATAAAAAAATGAAACGAGCGGGACTGGATTACTGGGATAAGCTAGATGTTAGTTTCTATGATAGTTTGGAAGAATTTATGTTGTCATGTCGAGGGAAAGTTCACCTAATTAGCAAATTTGCTGACAAGGTTTACTCAGATGAAAATTATAATGATGATCAAGACCATTATTTTATGTTTGGTCGTGAAGATAAAGGATTGCCAGAAACTTTTATGCGCGAGCATGCCGAAAAGGCCTTACGAATTCCCATGAACGATGAGCATGTGCGTAGCTTGAATGTTTCAAACACTGTTTGTATGATTGTTTATGAAGCCCTTAGGCAGCAAAGCTTTCCTAATTTAGAATTAAGCCATACTTATGAAAATGATAAATTAAAATAATAAAGAAAGTGATCGTTTAAAATGGTCACTTTTATCTTTAGAATGTTAATTAGTATATAGTATCAAAAACAAATGGTAAAATAGTCACCAAGGCGACAAGGGATATTTTTAGCTGTAGAATAGTCAGGAGTAATTATGATTACATATGATTTCACAAGTTTACCAGAACGTTTTTCAAGTAATGCCATAAAATGGAAGGCGGTTCAAAAAGATCAAGAAATCCTTCCCCTCTGGATTGCGGATATGGATTTTCCTATCTTTCCAGAAATGTCGGAGGCTATTGAAGATTTTTCACACCAAATGGTTTTTGGCTATGATAGTCCTAAAGACAGTTTATACCAAGCTATCTCTAATTGGGAAGTGCAAGAACATGGTTATCAATTTGATAAAAAATCATTATTATTAATTGATGGGGTTATACCAGCGATTTCAGTTGCCATACAAGCCTTCACAAAGGAGGGAGATGCTGTTCTAATTAATACCCCAGTCTATCCGCCTTTTGCTAGAACTATAAAATACAATAATCGTCATTTAGTTTCAAATAGTTTACTTAATAATAATCAGTATTTTGAGATTGACTTTAAACAATTAGAAAAAGATATCATTGAAAATAATGTAAAGCTTTATATTTTTTGTAGTCCACATAATCCTGGTGGACGTGTCTGGACAAAAGGAGAAATTCAAAAAATAGGAGATATCTGTAAACGGTATAATGTTATCCTCGTTTCTGACGAAATACATCAAGATTTGGTATTATTTGATAATGTACACCATAGCTTCAATACTGTTGATTCTAGTTTTAAAGAATTTAGTGTTATTTTATCTAGTGCAACTAAAACGTTTAATATTGCAGGGACTAAAAATAGTTTTGCAATAATTGAAAATGAAAAGTTACGCTCTGATTTTAAGAAGAGGCAAATAGCTAACAATCAACAAGAAATTTCCTCATTGGGGTTATTAGCTACAGAAGTTGCCTTTACAAAAGGGAAAAAATGGTTAAAGGCCCTAAAAATGGAGTTAGAAGGATCAATAGAATACCTTTATGAGCAATTAACGCAAAAAACTCATATCAAAGTGATGAAACCAGAGGGAACTTATCTTGTTTGGTTAGATTTTTCTGCTTATAATTTAACGCATTTAGAAATTCAAGAAAAACTTCGATATGATGCCAAATTAATATTAAATGATGGTTTAACTTTTGGAAAAGAAGGGAAAAAACATGCTAGAATCAATGTCGCAGCTCCTAGGTCTGTTATTGAGGAGGCAGTTTTGCGATTAGTGACAAACTTTAGAAAAAATGACTAGACTATAAAAAAAGTCGCATAGAAAGGGTTTTTATGTTATAATACTTTGAATGTAAACAAGCGTTAGAATGTTTTTAATGCTCAAAATTAAATAGAAAGCGGTCATTATAATGGGAAAATTTCAAGTCATTTCACATCCACTTATTCAACATAAACTGTCAATCTTACGTCGCACTACAACATCTACTAAAGATTTTCGTGAGTTAGTTGATGAGATTGCGATGTTAATGGGCTATGAAGTGTCTCGTGATTTGCCTTTAGAAGATGTTGAAATCCAAACACCAGTAGCGACAACTGTACAAAAACAATTAGCTGGGAAAAAGTTAGCAATTGTTCCAATTTTACGTGCAGGTATTGGTATGGTTGATGGTTTCTTAAGCCTTGTGCCAGCTGCTAAAGTTGGTCATATCGGTATGTATCGTGATGAAGAGACTTTCCAACCAGTCGAATATTTAGTTAAGTTACCTGAAGATATTGATCAACGTCAGATTTTTGTAGTTGATCCAATGCTTGCTACAGGTGGGTCTGCTATTTTAGCAGTAGATTCTCTAAAAAAACGTGGCGCAGCTAGTATCAAATTCGTTTGTTTAGTAGCAGCTCCAGAAGGAGTGGCAGCACTTCAAGAAGCACATCCAGATGTAGATATTTATACCGCTGCTTTGGATGAAAAACTCAACGAACATGGCTACATTGTTCCTGGACTCGGAGATGCTGGGGATCGCTTATTTGGTACAAAATAAGATTTGAGATGAATAAGGCTTTTCTGAAGAACTCAGAAAGCCTTTTCTTAAAAAAGTTATTATTTGACCTTTGTTGACCAAATGATTATAATAGTGACAGTGATAAAAAGAAATGGAGAAAGATATGATTCCAGTAGTTATTGAACAAACAAGTCGTGGTGAACGCTCTTATGATATTTACTCACGTCTTTTAAAAGATCGTATTATTATGTTGACAGGCCAAGTTGAGGATAATATGGCCAATAGTATCATTGCACAGTTATTGTTTCTCGATGCACAAGATAATACAAAGGATATTTACCTTTATGTCAATACACCAGGTGGTTCAGTATCGGCTGGACTTGCTATTGTGGATACCATGAACTTTATTAAATCGGACGTACAGACGATTGTTATGGGGATGGCTGCTTCGATGGGAACCATTATTGCTTCGAGTGGTGCTAAAGGAAAACGTTTTATGTTACCGAATGCAGAATATATGATCCACCAACCAATGGGTGGAACAGGCGGAGGCACACAGCAATCTGATATGGCTATCGCTGCTGAGCATCTTTTAAAAACGCGTCATACTTTAGAAAAAATCTTAGCTGATAATTCTGGTCAATCTATTGAAAAAGTCCATGATGATGCAGAGCGTGATCGTTGGATGAGTGCTCAAGAAACACTTGATTATGGCTTTATTGATGCTATTATGGAAAATAATAATCTACAATAATAGATTTAAAAGAGTTGAGTTTATCAACTCTTTTTTTATTTGTTGGAATTATGTTATAATCTTAGTAATTACAGATATGACGCAGAAAGGAAAAAATTATTGAATAAACAAGAGCGTTTAGGAATGAGCGTTTATCTTTACTATAATCGTGACGCTCGTAAATTATATAAATACGGAGATGTTCATTATCATTCTCGTAGATTAAGATATCTAGTCATTTATGTTAATAAAGAGGATATTGTTAGCGTTAGTAAAGAGATAAAACATTTAAAATTTGTTAAGGATGTTCGGTTATCAGCAATTGATGATATTGATCAGGATTTTGTTGGAAACTTATATCGCTAAGATACTTATAGTAGTTATTAGAAAGAAGGAGTTCGGATGTCCTTCTTTTTTATTTAGTTTCTATAATTTTCAAAAAAATAATTTAAAAACTATTGACAATATTCTGATAATTCTGTATTATTTTAGTTACCATTTTCAAAAAAGGAGAAAAATATGGAAAAGAGACTTAGTTTAGGAGCTCTTGTTTTAGCTAGTACAGTTCTTTTAGCAGCATGTGGAAATGTCGGAGGAGGAGCATCTTCGACAGGAACAAAAATAGGGAAAGATATTAAGGTAGGGTATAACTGGGAATTATCAGGAAACGTTTCTTCGTATGGAAATTCAATGAAGAATGGAGCTGACTTAGCAGTAAAAGAAATTAATGCTGCTGGAGGGGTTGGCGGCAAGAAGTTAAAAGTCCTATCACAGGATAATAAATCAGAAAATGCAGAGGCAGCAACGGTTGCCACAAACTTGGTTACCAAAGGAGCTAATGTCATTATCGGACCAGCAACATCGGGTGCAGCTGCATCTTCAACTCCAAAAGTAAATGCAGCAGCAGTTCCAATGATTGCACCTGCTGCGACACAAGACAATTTAGTCTATGGTTCTGATGGAAAAACCTTAAATCAGTATTTCTTCCGAGCTACTTTTGTCGATAATTATCAAGGAAAGCTATTGTCTCAGTATGCTACAGACAACCTTAAAGCTAAAAAAGTTGTTCTATTTTATGATAATTCATCAGATTACTCAAAGGGGGTAGCAAAATCATTTAAGGAAAGTTATAGTGGAAAAATTGTTGATAGCATGACATTCTCCGCTGGTGATACTGATTTCCAAGCGTCATTGACTAAGTTGAAAGGGAAAGAATATGATGCTATTGTGATGCCAGGTTACTATACCGAGACAGGATTAATAGTTAAGCAAGCGCGTGATTTAGGTATCTCTAAACCGGTTCTTGGGCCTGATGGTTTTGATAGTCCGAAATTTGTGCAATCGGCAACACCTGTGGGAGCTTCAAACGTTTATTATTTGACAGGTTTCACTACACAAGGATCAACCAAAGCTAAAGCTTTCCATGATCATTACGTTAAGGCATATGGTGAAGAACCATCCATGTTCTCGGCTTTATCATACGATGCCGTGTATATGGCAGCTAAATCTGCTAAAGGAGCTAAAACTTCAATTGATCTTAAAAAAGCTTTAGCTAAGCTGAAAGATTTTAAAGGTGTGACAGGGAAAATGTCTATTGATAAAAATCATAATGTTGTTAAATCAGCTTACGTTGTCAAATTAGACGATGGAAAAACAAGTAGCGTTAACATTATTTCAGCAAAATAAGTATTCTCTAGAAAAATGGGAGTTTAATTTTCAGCTCCCCTTTTTTAAAAAGTAATTTTTCAGAATAATTCGACAATAATATATAATAGAAAGTATGGTTATAATATGCTTCAACAGCTCATTAATGGACTTATCTTAGGATCCATATATGCTTTACTTGCCTTAGGATATACTATGGTATATGGCATTATTAAGCTGATTAATTTTGCTCATGGGGACATCTATATGATGGGCGCTTTCATGGGCTATTATTTGATTAATCATCTTCATCTTAATTTTTTCCTAGCTTTATTAATTGCAATGCTGGGGTCTGCTTTCCTAGGTGCTGTAATTGAATATTTAGCTTATCGTCCACTGAGAAAATCAACTAGAATTGCCGCGTTAATTACAGCTATTGGTGTTTCTTTTCTTTTGGAGTACGGGATGGTATACCTTGTTGGAGCGGATACTAGGGCATTTCCGCAAGCCATTCATACTGTTAAATATAATTTAGGACCGATAACTATAACCAATGTTCAGCTCATCATTTTAGGTATTGCGCTATTACTAATGCTTACTTTACAGTTCATCGTTCAAAAAACTAAAATGGGGAAAGCTATGAGAGCTTTATCAGTGGATAGCGATGCCGCACAATTGATGGGAATTAATGTTAACCGTACCATTAGTTTTACATTTGCGCTGGGGTCTGCTTTAGCTGGAGCAGGTGGAGTACTGATTGGGCTTTATTATAATTCTGTTCAACCTCTTATGGGGGTAACTCCAGGGTTGAAAGCATTTGTTGCAGCTGTCTTAGGTGGTATTGGTATCATTCCGGGAGCGGCTATCGGTGGTTTTGTTATTGGCATTTTAGAAACTTTAGCGACTGCACTTGGTGTGTCAGATTTTCGAGATGGTATCGTTTATGCTATTTTAATTCTCATTTTCTTGATCCGTCCAGCAGGAATTCTTGGAAAAAATATTAAGGAGAAGGTCTAGGCATGAAAGAAAATATGAAATCAATTTTATCTTGGTTAGCTATAGTAGTGTTAGGGTATCTCTTGATTAGCGTGCTAATATCTATGGGTATATTTAACCTCTATCATATTCAAATTATTGAAACAATTGGGATTAATGTTATTTTAGCAGTTGGTTTGAACCTAATTGTAGGTTGTTCGGGACAGTTTTCACTAGGACATGCAGGTTTCATGGCTATTGGCGCTTATGCAGTTGCTATTATCGGCGTTAAAATGCCAACTTATGTAGGTTTTTTGATAGCTATACTTGTTGGAACTCTTGTTGCAGGAGGTATTGCCTTAGGTGTAGGAATTCCTACTTTGAGACTAAAAGGTGATTATTTAGCTATAGCTACTTTAGGTGTTGCTGAGATTATCCGTATTTTGTTGGTTAATGGAGGTGATATTACGAATGGTGCTGCGGGTATCATGGGGATTCCGCCTTTTACAACCTGGTCTTTAGTTTATGGGGTGGCAGTTGTGAGTCTTATCCTTGCAATGAATTTTTTGCGTAGTCCCTTAGGGCGTAATACAATTGCTATACGAGAAGATGAAATTGCAGCAGAGTCTATGGGTGTGGATACAACAAAAGTGAAAGTAATTGTTTTTGTTTTTGGAGCTATTTTAGCTTCTATCGCTGGTAGTTTACAGGCTGGCTACGTTGGAACTGTTATGCCAAAAGACTTTTCATTTATGATGTCTGTCAATGTTTTAATTATTGTTGTTTTAGGTGGTTTAGGTTCAATGACAGGGACAGTTTTAGCAGCAATTTTATTAGGATTATTGAATATGTTACTACAAGACTACGCTTCTGTTCGAATGATTATCTATGCTTTAGCTCTGATTTTAATTATGATTTTTAGACCTAGCGGTTTATTAGGAACGAAGGAGTTAACTCTATCTCATCTATTTCGTAAGACGAGTAAGGGAGGCAATTAGATGGCACTTCTTGAAGTAAAAAATTTAAGTAAACATTTCGGTGGCCTAACTGCTGTAGGTGATGTTTCGATGAAATTACATAAAGGTGAATTAATTGGCTTAATCGGCCCCAACGGTGCGGGTAAGACAACGCTTTTTAATCTCTTAACAGGAGTATACCTTCCTAGTAAAGGGACAATATCACTTGATGGTAAGATATTAAATGGGAGGAAACCAGCTAAAATAGCTTCTTTAGGTTTAGGTAGAACTTTTCAAAATATCCGACTTTTTAAAAATATGACTGTTTTAGACAATGTACTAGTAGGACTCAGTAATCATCACTTATCACATCCTATTGCTAGTTTTTTACGATTACCCAAATACTATCATAGTGAAAAAGCCTTAAGGAAAAAGGCACTAGAGCTATTAGAGATTTTTGGTTTGAAAGCATATCAAGATGCTCTTGCTAAGAACCTCCCTTATGGAAAACAACGGCGTTTAGAAATTGTTCGTGCTTTAGCAACAGAACCAAAAATATTGTTTTTGGATGAGCCCGCGGCAGGAATGAATCCTCAAGAAACTGCAGAATTGACGCAGTTAATTAGTCAAATAAAGAGTGATTTTGATATTACTATTATGCTAATTGAACATGATATGAACTTGGTTATGCAAGTAACAGAGAGAATTTATGTATTGGAATATGGTCGTCTGATTGCTCACGGGACACCTGAAGAAATTAAAAATAATAAACGTGTTATAGAAGCATACTTGGGGGGTGAGTTATAATGACCATGTTGAAAGTAGAAAATCTATCTATTCATTATGGTGTTATTCAAGCTGTGAATGATGTCTCGTTTGAAGTTAACCAAGGTGAGGTTGTAACCTTAATTGGAGCCAATGGTACAGGAAAGACATCAATTTTGAGGACAATTTCTGGTTTAGTAAGACCAAGTCAGGGTTCTATTTCTTTTATGGGGAAACCTATACATAAGTTAGCAGCTAGAAAAATTGTTGGCAATGGTTTAGCTCAGGTTCCAGAAGGGCGCCATGTTTTCTCAAGTTTGTCTGTTATGGAAAATTTAGAAATGGGAGCCTTTCTTCAAAAGGATCGTGAACAAAATCAAAAAATGTTAAAAAAAGTGTTTGATCGTTTTCCTCGCTTAGAAGAACGTAAAAACCAAGATGCAGCAACCTTATCAGGTGGTGAGCAGCAAATGCTCGCTATGGGGCGTGCATTGATGAGTCGTCCTAAATTATTACTTTTAGATGAACCGTCAATGGGCCTAGCTCCAATTTTTATTCAAGAAATTTTTAATATCATTGAAGACATCAAAAAACAAGGGACTACAGTTCTTTTAGTTGAACAAAATGCAAATAAAGCTCTGACGATTGCTGATAAAGCATATGTTCTAGAGACTGGGAAGGTTGTTTTATCAGGGACAGGTAAGGAATTACTAGTTTCAGATCAAGTTCGTAAAGCTTACTTAGGTGGATAATATTTAGAGGAGTCAGGTATGCCAGTGAAAGATTTTATGACAAAAAAATTAGTTTATGTCTCTCCAGACACTACAGTTGCAGAAGCTGCTGATTTATTGAGAGAACACCACTTAAGGCGTTTGCCAGTTGTTGAAAATGATCAGCTATTGGGGTTAGTGACAGAAGGGACAATGGCAGAAGCACAACCTTCTAAAGCAACCAGTCTTTCTATATATGAGATGAACTATCTTCTTAATAAGACAAAAATTCGAGATATTATGATTAAAGATATTGTGACTGTTTCACAGTATGCTAGCCTTGAGGACGCTATTTATTTGATGATGTCTCGAAAGATCGGTGTTTTACCAGTAGTTGATAATGGACAACTTTATGGGATTATCACGGATAGGGATGTTTTTAAAGCCTTCCTTGAAATTGCGGGGTATGGTCAAGAAGGTTATCGCTTGGTTATATTAGCTGATGAGGGGATAGGGGTACTATCAAAAGTCCTAAATCGTCTTTCTAGTGCAAATTTAAGTGTTAAACGTTTAGTCATTATTGAACGAAAAGCAGGTAAGAAAGCGGTCGAGATACAACTAGAAGGATACGCTGACAAGGATGTTTTAAAACAAGAACTAGTATTTGATGATGTTATTGTGGAAACTTTAGAAAAGACCGTGAAAAAACCACTTTCTTAAAAATATCAGACATGCACAATCAAGTTGTGGGTGTCTTTTTTTGATAAATTTTGATAGAATAGTAGTAATTATAAATAAAGGATGTACCATGAAAAAAGGACTAATGATTTCTTTTGAGGGCCCAGATGGTGCGGGTAAAACAACCGTTTTAGAAGCTGTTTTACCCTTGCTCAGAGAAAAATTATCACAAGATATTCTCACCACCAGAGAGCCTGGTGGCGTAACTATTTCAGAAGAAATTCGTCATATTATTTTAGATGTTAAACACACGCAAATGGATAAAAAAACAGAGCTATTGCTTTACATGGCTGCTCGACGCCAACATCTAGTGGAAAAGGTACTCCCAGCTCTAGAAGAAGGGAAAATAGTCCTAATGGATCGTTTTATTGATAGTTCTGTTGCCTATCAGGGATCAGGAAGAGGATTAGATAAGTCACATATAAAATGGCTTAATGACTATGCGACTGATAGTCATAAACCTGATTTAACTTTATATTTTGATGTTCCTTCTGAAGTAGGTTTAGAGCGTATTCAAAAAAGTGTTCAAAGGGAGGTAAATCGTCTAGATCTCGAGCAATTAGATATGCATCAACGCGTCCGTCAAGGTTACCTTGAATTGGCGGATTCGGAGCCAAACCGCATTGTGACGATTGATGCCTCCCAACAGCTAGATGAAGTAATAGCTGAGACATTCTCTATTATTTTAGATCGTATCAACCAATGAATCAGGAAGTACAAAGGTCATGGATTTAAAGCGAACACAACCCAAATTGCTGGAAAAGTTTAATACTATTTTACAGTCAGATAGGATGAGTCATGCCTATCTTTTTTCGGGAAATTTTGCAAGTCTAGATATGGCACTTTATTTAGCACAAAGTCAGTTCTGTGAAAAGCGCCAGAGTGGTTTACCATGCCAAAAGTGTAGAGCTTGTCGTTTAATCGCTAATGGAGAATTTTCAGATGTTAAAATCATAGAACCACAGGGGCAACTTATTAAGACAGAGACTATAAAAGAGCTGACTAAAGATTTTTCAAGATCAGGTTTCGAAGGGAAATCACAGGTCTTTATCATCAAAGATTGCGAAAAAATGCATGTCAATGCAGCCAACAGCCTTTTGAAATTTATTGAAGAACCTCAAAGTTCATCTTATGTCATCTTATTGACTAATGATGAAAACAATGTTTTGCCAACAATTAAGAGTAGAACGCAAATTTTTCGTTTTCTAAAACAATTGGACATGTTGGTTCATCAAGCTGAACAAGCAGGATTGCTAAAATCACAAGCTAGCTTATTAGCTCAAGTAGCAGACGATCCTAAACATTTAGAAATATTGTTGGCTAACAAAAAGTTATTAGATTACTTGAATTTAAGTCAACAGTTTGTGACGACCTTGGCAAAAGATAGGCAAACTGCTTATTTAGAAGTATCTCGCTTGACATCGCAAGTTGTAGATAAAAATGATCAGGCATTTGTTTTTCAATGGCTGACAATAATGCTGGCTAAAGAAGGCCAACTTTATGATTTAGAAAATACTTATAGAGCTCAGCAAATGTGGAAGAGCAATGTTAGTTTTCAAAATAGTTTAGAGTATATGGTGCTTTCTTAGACAAATAATACGCGCAGAGAGGAAGAGTGAATGGATAAAAAAGACTTGTTTGATGCCTTTGATGATTTTTCACAAAATTTATTAGTTGGGTTGTCTGAAATTGAGACTATGAAAAAACAAATCCAAAAATTATTGGAGGAGAATACTGTTCTACGTATTGAAAATGGTAAACTTCGTGAGCGTCTGAGCGTTATTGAAGCAGAAACAGAAACTGCAGTTAAAAATTCTAAACAAGGAAGAGAATTACTCGAAGGCATTTACAATGATGGCTTTCACATTTGTAATACTTTCTATGGTCAACGTCGTGAAAATGACGAAGAATGTGCTTTTTGTATTGAATTATTATATAGAGATTGATGGAAATGCAAGTTCAAAAAAGTTTTAAATCAAATACACATTACGGGACACTCTATCTAGTCCCAACTCCAATTGGTAATCTAGATGATATGACTTTTCGTGCCATTAGGATTTTAAGAGAAGTTGATTTTATTTGTGCAGAGGATACACGAAATACGGGACTTTTACTCAAGCACTTTGATATTACTACTAAACAAATTAGTTTTCACGAACACAATGCTTACGATAAAATCTCTGGGTTAATTGATTTGTTAAAAGAAGGGAGATCTTTAGCCCAAGTATCTGATGCAGGAATGCCCTCTATTTCTGACCCAGGACATGACCTTGTCAAGGCTGCTATTGAAGGGGGGATCCCGGTCGTATCTATACCAGGAGCTAGCGCTGGTATTACTGCTCTCATCGCTTCAGGTTTAGCTCCACAACCTCATATTTTTTATGGCTTCTTACCGCGTAAGAAAGGTCAACAAATAACTTTTTTTGAAACAAAGAAAGATTACCCTGAAACACAAATCTTTTATGAGTCACCGTTTCGAGTCTCTGATACGCTAAAACACATGAAAGAGATTTACGGAGATCGCCAAGTTGTTTTAGTACGCGAATTGACGAAACTCTATGAAGAGTATCAAAGAGGAACCATTAGTCAACTTTTAGGGCATATTGAAAAAGTCCCTCTCAAAGGTGAATGCTTAATTATTGTTGATGGTAAGAGAGATACCGAGCGAGTGAAAGACAGTAGCCAACAAGATCCACTAGTATTAGTAAAAGAATATATCGCTAATGGCGATAAAACTAATCAAGCGATAAAAAAAGTAGCAAAAGAACTTAATCTCAATAGACAAGAACTCTATGCTAGTTTCCATGATTTATAAGTAATAATATAAAAAGGTTGCCAAAGTTTTCTTTGGCAACCTTTTATAATCTCCGACTTAGCTATTGGAATAAAGAAGTAAGGTGCTTCCAATTTCCTTAAGATTTTTAATTTCAGCTCTTTTGAATACCATTGCAAATTGGATTTTATTTCTGAGAGCAGGTTATAAAAGATGGTATGCTCTTATTCCGGTTCTTTCAGGTTTTACAAAACATGAAAGAACTTAGTAGTAAATATACTAAAGAAACTTATAGCCCTGTTTCGAATTTTTTATTGAGTTATTCTAGTACCATGGGCTTGTCTAACCCCAGTTTCTTGGCAAATATATTGATAGTTTTCAGCAGTCACACCGCCGCCAACCATAATTTCAATACGATTATTAGCATATTCAACTAATGCTTTGATATGTTTGATATTTTCTATAATTGGTTCGCCATTAGATGAACCATGTAGGAGAATTCTTGTAAAGCCTAAAGCAACTAACTGATCTATTGCTTTTTTTTGGTCAGATTTCGGGATAACATCAAATGCCATATGAAAAACAAGTGGCAAACCTTGGGTAGCAGGTAGAAGTTGTTCAATGGCTTCAGTATCAATATGATTATTTGAAGTTAATATTCCCAAAACAAGAGCATCTGATTCTAACTCAACAGCACGTAGAATGTCCTCTTCCATAATACGTAATTCTAAATCATTGTATACAAAATTTCCTCCACGGGGACGAATCATAACAGCGACACTAATACCTTTTTCATGTAAATATTGATTAGCTTCTTTGATAACACCGTAGCTAGGAGTAGTGCCTCCAGCAGCAAGGTTATCACAAAGCTCGACACGTGAAATAATAGCTTTATCTAATCTGGTTAAGTCTGTTAAATTCTCTGCACAAAATTCCCTCAAAATCATAAATTACTCCTTTAAACTTGATTGTTCGCCTTTACCATTATATCACGAATAAAAAGCAAAATTAATCAAAAAAATCTTTACAATATTCAAAATACTGTGCTATAATCTTACACAATTATATGGAGGTGTTATATGACAATTTATAATTTTTCTGCAGGTCCTGCAGTCTTACCAAAACCAGTGCTTGTAAAAGCCCAATCTGAACTCCTTAATTATCAAGGGTCCAGTATGAGTGTTTTGGAGGTATCGCACCGCTCCAAAGAGTTTGATGATATTATCAAAGGTGCTGAGCGTTACTTAAGAGATTTGATGGGAATTCCGGATAATTATAAAGTAATCTTTTTACAAGGTGGTGCATCCTTACAGTTTAGTATGATTCCCTTGAATATTGCCAGAGGGCGTAAAGCTTACTATCATGTTGCTGGTTCGTGGGGGAAAAAAGCTTATACAGAGGCTGTAAAACTATCAAAAACAATTCCTTTTGAACCAATTCTATTAGCCTCATCAGAAGAATCAGTTTATGATTATATTCCAGAGTTTGATGAAAAAGAGATTGATCCTGAAGCTGCCTATGTTCATGTGACAACAAATAATACCATTGAAGGAACATCGCTTTATGATATTCCTAAAACTAATGGAGTGCCTGTTATTGCGGATATGTCTTCTAATATCTTAGCTGTAAAATATAAAGTAGAAGATTTTGCAATGATTTATGCAGGAGCTCAAAAAAATATTGGACCTGCTGGTGTAACGGTAGTTATTATCCGTGAAGATATGATTAATGAGGAACCAACTTTATCATCAATGTTGGATTATAAGATTCAGTCAGATGCTAGTTCTCTTTATAATACGCCGCCTGCTTACAGTATTTACATTGCTAAATTAGTCTTTGAATGGGTGAAAAGTCTAGGTGGTGTTGATGCTATGGAAAAAGCTAACCGTGAAAAATCAGGACTTCTCTATGATTATATTGATTCCTCAGAATTTTATAGTAATCCTGTCAGAGATAAAAAGAGTCGTTCTCTATGTAACATTCCTTTCATAACTATTAATAAAGATTTAGATGAAAAATTTGTAAAGGAAGCGACAGAACGTGGATTTAAAAATATTAAAGGGCATCGTTCGGTAGGTGGTATGAGGGCTAGCCTTTATAATGCCTTTCCTAAACAAGGTGTCATCGAATTAATTGATTTTATGAAAACATTTGAAGCAGAAAATGCATAGTAAATGTTATCACGAAAGAAAATTAAACCGTTATTATAAGTCTATAATATATAAAAGTGGGTAATATAATGCAAGTCAGATTAGCTTTTCCAAATGAAATTGACCAAATTATGCTTCTTATTGAGGAAGCGCGTGCCGAAATTGCTAAAACAGGAAGTGATCAATGGCAAAAAGAAGATGGATACCCTAATCGTAACGATATTATTGATGATATCTTGAACGGTTATGCTTGGGTTGGTATTGAAGATGGGATGCTAGCGACTTATGCGGCTGTCATTGATGGTCATGAAGAGGTTTATGATGCTATTTATGAGGGAAAATGGCTCCATGATAACCATCGCTATCTTACATTTCATCGTATTGCTATTTCAAATCAATTTCGTGGTAGAGGACTAGCACAGACATTCCTTCAAGGGTTAATTGAAGGTCATAAAGGACCTGATTTTCGTTGCGATACTCATGAAAAAAATGTCACTATGCAGCATATTCTAAATAAATTAGGCTATCAATATTGTGGTAAAGTACCTCTAGATGGGGTACGATTGGCTTATCAGAAGATAAAAGAAAAGGGAGAAACGAGCATCTATCGTGAGATTGATGAAAGAAATCCCATGTAAGAAAAAAGAAAGGGGTTATTTTAGTCAATGATGACTAAAGAGATAACCTTAGTGAAAAAGAATGGTTTTTAGTGTCAAAACATTTAATAATATTAATCAAATTGGTTTACAAGAGTTAGGGAATCGTTTCCAGATTGATGGGGATATGTCAGAAAATCCTGATGCCTATATTATTCGTAGTCAAAATTTGCATAATCAGGATTTCCCAAGTAACCTCAAAGCTATTGCTAGGGCGGGTGCAGGAACAAATAATATTCCTATTGAAGAGGCAAGTGCACAGGGAATAGTCGTGTTTAATACCCCAGGTGCAAATGCTAATGCTGTAAAAGAAGCGGTCATTGCTGCCTTATTGCTTTCAGCTCGTGATTATTTAGGAGCTAACCGATGGGTTAATACTCTAACTGGAACAGATATTCCCAAACAAATTGAAGCAGGAAAGAAAGCTTTTGCTGGTAATGAAATTGCAGGGAAAAAATTGGGAGTTATCGGCCTTGGTGCTATTGGAGCTAGAATTGCGAATGATGCTAGACGCTTAGGAATGACAGTTCTTGGTTATGATCCCTATGTTTCAATTGAAACAGCTTGGAATATTTCAAGCCATGTTCAAAGGGTTAAAGAGATTAAGGATATTTTTGAAACTTGTGACTATATCACAATTCATGTTCCCTTAACAAATGAAACTAAGCATACTTTTGATGCGGAAGCTTTTTCAATCATGAAAAAAGGAACTACGATTATCAACTTTGCTCGTGCAGAATTAGTCAATAACCAAGAGCTATTTAAAGCGATAGAAACTGGTGTTGTCAAGCGCTATATTACTGATTTTGGAGACAAAGAATTATTAAACCAAAAAGGAATTACAGTCTTTCCTCATGTAGGCGGATCAACAGATGAGGCAGAGCTAAATTGTGCTATTATGGCAAGTCAAACCATTCGTTGTTTTATGGAGACAGGAGAAATCACTAATTCAGTTAATTTCCCCAATGTACATCAAATCCAAACCGCACCATTTCGTATTACTTTAATTAACAAGAATGTTCCTAACATTGTGGCTAAAATTTCAACTGCTGTATCAGAGCTAGGTATAAATATTGATAACATTATTAACCGATCAAAGGGTGACTACGCCTACACACTAATAGATTTAGATGAAACGGATAATAACAAGATTTCTACTTTAATTGAAGAATTTGAAGGTGATGAGAATATCGTCCGTGTACGTTTAATTGCAAAACAACAATAAAGAACTAAAAAAGTCATGAATTGCTTTTCATGGCTTTTTAAGTTATGCTTATCATATGTTATATCAAGAATTCTATCAGTCTCCTCTTGGAGAAATTCGCCTTCTAGCAGACAATCTAGGTTTATCAGGGCTTTATTTTGTTGGGCAAAAATATGATATGCTAGCAGTCAACCAAGAGGAAATTGTTAATATGTCAAATTCCTATACTTTACTTGGTAAGAAGTGGTTAGATGCTTATTTTTCACAGCAAAATTTACCTAGTATTCCATTATCATTGAGAGGGACAGCATTTCAGACGAGAGTACGGCAGGAATTACAGAAAATCCCTTTTGGAGATACCAAAACTTATGGAGAATTAGCGAAAGAGCTAAATTGTCCATCTGCACAGGCTGTTGGAGGAGCAATAGGTAAAAATCCTATTTCTCTAATCATACCTTGTCACCGTGTTTTAGGAAGATATGGTCAATTAACTGGTTATGCTGGTGGCTTAGAAAGAAAATCTTGGTTATTAGAATACGAAAAGGAGAAATAATATGTATACGTTTTATGAATACCCCAAATGTACCACTTGTCGTTCAGCAAAAAAAGAGTTAACTGAACTCGGCTTAACTTTTGAAGCTATTGATATAAAAAGCAATCCTCCCAAAGCTTCGTTATTAAAAGAATTGTTAGAGAATTCGCCTTATGACCTTAAAAAGTTTTTCAATACTTCAGGAAATTCTTACAGAGAATTAGGCTTAAAAGATAAATTTGATGATTTAACTCTTGACCAAGCTTTGGACTTATTGGCATCGGATGGAATGCTTATTAAGCGTCCATTGCTAGTTAAAGATAATAAAATTCTTCAGATTGGCTATCGTACTAAGTATAAAGACCTCAACTTAGTATAAAAAGATGATTGAGTTATAACTCAATCATCTTTTTTTGGGTTTATAGTTCAATCTCCAAAATAATTGGTGTATGATCTTGACGATCACCAGAATGAATCATTTCTGACTTGGTAATTTTATCTGCGACACGGTTACTTGTTAGCCAATAATCAATTCTCCACCCTGTATTGTTGATTTTGGATGTACGACTTCGTTGTGCCCACCAGCTATAAACATTTGGAACATCGCCATGAAGGTAACGAAAAGTATCTGTAAAACCTTTGGCTAGTAGATTTGTAAAGCCTTGGCGCTCTTCATCTGTGAATCCAGCAGAACGACGATTACTGCTAGGATTAGCTAGGTCTATTTCCTTGTGGGCTACGTTATAGTCACCTGTTGCTAGAACAGGTTTTTGACTATCCAATGTTGCTAAATACTCAGCATATTTAATATCCCATATTTGACGGTCACCTAAGCGCTTTAGGCCATCACCTGCATTTGGAGTATAGACCTGTGTGATATAGCAGTTTTCCAATTCGAGAGTAATAATGCGACCTTCATTATCCATTGTAGTAGGAGCATCGATTTCAGGGAAGCTAACAATAGGATTTAACCCTTTACGATATAAGAACATTGTGCCAGCATAGCCCTTACGAGCAGGTTCGACTGATGATCGCCAAACTAAATCATATTCTGGGAAGTAAGTTTCAAGTACTTCCAAATGTTTTTTAGTAGGTCCTTTGGCAGACAGTTTAGTTTCTTGAATCGCAATGATGTCGGCATCTTCAGCAACTAAAGTATCAATAACTTGGCGTGACATTAAAGCACGTGTTGATTCACTTGTTAATGCCGCATTGAGGGAATCAATATTCCATGAAATGAGTTTCATAATAATATCCTTTTTTATTTAGTTTAATTCGCAATATATTATATCAAAATACCAGGGGCGTTGCTATTTTACAGCTTTAGTGAGGTTTTGGTAATTTACCTTTCTCATTTTTAAGAATTTTTTCTGCGACATATTGGATAACTTCAGGATTATCAGGCAAGTCAGAATGTGTAGCATTATTACCAGTTACTGTTAGTTGGGTATAGTGTTTAGCGGTTTCTTGGAAAATATATTTACCAGTCTCCACACTAGCAAATGGAACAATTTTATCACCATCATATGAATTAGTTCCTGCCAAATTATATACCATGAGACTTGATGGAATATTTCCTTTATTACTGATTAAATCTTTAAGCATTTGAGTATGATTTGAGGTGTTACTTTCTTCAAAGTTAAAAGGTGTTCCCATTGTTAACAATGATTTCATATCAAATTCATCAGAGTCGTAATAATCTTCTAGGAAAATAGTCCATGATAAGCCACCATTTGAATGACCGATAGCATTAAAACGTTTAAATTTATATTTCTTCTGAAGATCATTCATAGCAATCTGTAGCCATTTTGTTTGTTTTTTGATGTTACTATAACCATCTTCATTATTTTCAAATCCAATGACAATGTAGGGTTTGTGGTCATTGCCGCTAATTTGTCCATTGTAGATAATGCTATTGTCTTTTTTGACAGTTAACTTTAAAACGCTATGTTTTTCTCCCATTTGGTTGAGCTGTGCTAACATGCTGTTAAATCGTTCTTGAGTAGCACTGGATCCTGGAATTAAAATAGTAGGAGTCATTCGAGAGTTATAGAGTTTTATTTTGTGAGCTGTTACTTTATTGATATAGGACTTACCTAAGATAGTCATTCCTATAAGGATAATAATGAAAAGTACAGGAGGAAGCCATCTAAGTAATTTTTTCATATTGCTCCTCCTTAGCGAAAGCGATTTTGACAAACGGACGATAAATAAAGAAGCCAACAACTAGAATAATTGCAGTGACTGGAAGGTAACGCCAATCCCCATTTGAAGCAAGAAAGCCAAATAGTAGACTAGGTGTACCACTTGGGACAGTATAAACTGCAGGGTCGACAAATTTTAGGTAGAGCATAAGAGCTCCAAAAGCCTCTGCAAAGATAGTTGTTAATACCATCGGAATGAATAATATTGGTTGTAAAATGACAGGTAGACCTACTAAAAATGGTAAATTTTGATCAAAAATAAGAGGAGTTAAGGTCAGTAATGTCAATTTATAGTAATTCTTCGATTGTAGTTTTCTACTTTCATATAAAACTGCTAAAAATAAGGATAATAGGATTCCAATACCGCCAAACATAGCAAAGCTATTTTTAACAGTATAAAAGGTATACAGATAAGGGATTTTATCTGTATGTTGGCTCAAGGCAGCATTTAAATTTTCGCTAACTACTGAAAAATAGGAGTAAGGACGAAATAAAATATCTGGTACAAAAAGACCTGATAAGGTTAGAAAAATAGCTAAGATAGACCAAAGCATAATAGGAATTAATTGATGTGGCCCATCACCCAGCCATTGAGAAAAGTGATTTTGTATAAGGTATTCTAAATCAATATTAGGATAACGATATAAGATATGTGACAAAATAGAAGAGATTAATAGTAGTATAGCTAACATACTATACTGGAAAATATGATGTCGATTTTGAAGCAGTCGAGTTAAAAAGATAAAAAGATACGAAATCAAAGCCAGCATAAGCCAAATGGGTTGGCTAGGATAGTGATAATCTGTACCTGGAACAACTGAAGTTAGAAGCAACCAAACAGTGGCAAAGCCAAGTAAACTTGCAGAAAAACTTTCTTTAGTTTGGTTAGATAAGCCTCTCCATACTAAACTAGCCACAAAATAACTAGCCATAAAGTAGATTAGTAAATGAGATAAATCATAAAGAGTATTGGAAACCGTATATAACCACTCGTTTTTATAAATACTGGACTTTGTTGTTTGAGCTAAAAAAGAATCATCTGATATAACGAGTTTTTGAAGGATTTCAATCCAAGAAAAAATGAGAGCAAAAGGAAAGATATCTTTAAAACTTTTATAAATTAGATAACGGCAATGATGACATTTATAAATAGTGCTGTGCATAATCTGTACTGACCTCCTAATAGGTTGTATTTATTGTAACAAATGTTAAGAATGGTGCAAGTTTTTTGGTAGTAAAATTAAAAGTAACTAATTAAACTTCAAATTAAGGGTAAATGACTTATGAGATTTTCTTTATCCTTTCATAAAGTGAGATTGCTTCAATGCTGAGGTTATGATATACTAAAACTACATTTATCATTGCTTAATAATTTATTTAGAACTGTTAGGCTAGCTAGTGCTAATATTAATACTATTTTAAACCAATCTATTAGAAAAAAAGTGCTGAGCAAGATTGCCCAGTCTTATTTTTGTTTGCCATAAAGTTAGAGGAAAATATGTCTAAAAAGTCTCACCGTCAATATCAAATATATGAAGGGCTCAGGTGTGCGGTTGCACTCTGTTTTATTTCAGGTTATATCAATGCTTTTACTTATGTAACACAAGGAAAACGTTTTGCAGGTGTACAAACAGGGAATTTGTTATCTTTTGCTATTCATCTTAGTAATAAGCATTATAGTCAAGCGCTTGCTTTTTTGCTACCTATAATGGTTTTCATGTTAGGTCAATCGTTTACTTATTTCATGAATCGTTGGGCGAATAAACATCAACTGCACTGGTACCTATTATCTAGTTTTGCGTTGACACAGGTTGCTATAGTAACAATTATATTGACTCCTTTCTTACCATCGTCGTTTACTGTGGCAGGACTAGCCTTCTTTGCTTCAATACAAGTAGATACCTTTAAATCGCTCAGAGGAGCACCTTATGCTAATATGATGATGACTGGTAATATCAAGAATGCTGCTTATTTATTAACAAAGGGACTTTACGAAAAAAATTCTGATATTTTCTTAATTGCTAGAAATACGATTATTATTATTGGAGGATTTATCTTTGGTGTTGTTTGCTCGACTTATTTTTCAAGTAAACTGGGCGAATGGAGCTTATCATTAATATTAATTCCTCTTTTATATGTCAACTTGCTGTTAGGCCATGAATTTTATAACCTACAAGTAGAAAGGCACTCCTAATGTATGGCGTTTTATGTTGAAGAGCTATACTAAAGCTGATTGTTACAATAATGATTTGAAATATCATCTCTATATATTTTATAGGATAATTATGTATGGGTTTAGAATATACTTATTACCTAACCAAAGATAAAAGTGAGTAGATTTCTACTCACTTTTATGATCTTAATTTTCGAGCTAATAAAGTCGCAAACTGTAATTTTAAGCGATTACCGTTTTCATCCACCCTGTGCAATTCACCTAAATTTTCATTATATTTGATGATTTCCCAGTCATTGTAATAAGATTTCAATTGTCCTTCTTTGAAGGTAAAAGGGAATGGAAGCGGGCAAGGATTTTCAGCGGTATCCATAGCAGAAACGATAAGATTGTATCCTCCAATCTGAGTATGTGATTGCATTTGTAAAATAATATCAGAAATGCAGTCGGGATTTAAAAATATAAATACCACAGTTGATAAAATAAAATCATAGTGCCCTTCAATAGCAGCAGTATTAATATCATACCTTTTTATATTGTAAGGAAGCTCTTCTTCTAATGCCATATTTTCTAAAGCTACAAGGCTCTGTCCGTTTGAATCGACAGAAGTCACTTGATGTCCCAGCAGCGATAAATAAAGTGAGTTTCGCCCTTGACCACACCCAAGGTCTAATATATTACTCTTCTCAGATAAGAGAGGTGCACTGGCGATAACCTCAGAATGTGTGCGCGTGAGACCATATTTTTTATGGAAGTAATCTTCTTTTTGGCAGTAAAAAGTTAGATAGCAACTTAAGTCTGGACTATTCGGCGAAACTTTATGCCAGACTTGTGGATCAACAAAAGGAATATCACTACTAGCATCAAAAATATGCCGCGAGATTTCCTCTCCATCAGGAGATAACTGGTAAAATACTAAAGAACCACTTAGAATGGTTAGTTTTGCCCAGGTGCCTTCCTTAGTATTATGCTTTTCTAAAAATGCCTTTGGAATAGACTGTGCAGTCCAAACCGGCATAGTTTTGTAGGGGAGAAGTGTTTTTGTATTAACCATATATTAACTCTCTATTTTTAATACCTTTATTATAGCAAAAGTAGATATATTATTCAGAGATATATCCAGTTGAAAAAGATTTTATGTTATAATGTATCATGATAAAAAACACCTCTCATTAGGGTGGCTTATAGGAGAAATCATGACAGAAAAAAAATCATTTTACATTACTACCCCAATTTATTACCCATCAGGTAAATTGCACATCGGTTCTGCCTATACAACGATAGCATGTGATGTTTTGGCACGTTACAAACGCATGATGGGCTTTGATGTTCAGTATTTGACTGGTCTTGATGAGCATGGTCAGAAAATTCAACAAAAGGCTGAAGAAGCAGGCATTACACCACAGGAATATGTTGATGGCATGGCTGAAAGTGTCAAAACATTATGGGAACTTTTAGATATTTCCTATGACAAATTCATCCGTACAACAGATACTTACCATGAAGAAGCGGTTGCTAAAATTTTTGAACAATTGTTGGCACAAGGGGACATCTATCTTGGTGAGTATACCGGATGGTATTCTGTTTCAGATGAAGAATTTTTTACTGAAAGCCAATTAGCAGAAGTTTATCGTGACGAAAACGGTAATATGATTGGTGGTGTTGCGCCATCTGGTCATGAAGTTGAAAAAGTTTCTGAAGAATCTTATTTCTTCCGCATGAGCAAATATGCAGATCGTTTAAAAGCGTACTACGCTGAGCATCCAGAATTTATTCAGCCAGATGGTCGTATGAATGAAATGCTTAAAAACTTTATAGAACCAGGTTTAGAAGATTTAGCAGTGTCTCGTACAACTTACACATGGGGAGTTCAGGTACCATCAAATCCAAAACATGTTATTTATGTCTGGATTGATGCTTTGATGAACTATATTTCTGCTCTTGGTTATGGTTGGTCTGACGATCTCAGTCAATATCATAAATTTTGGCCAGCAGACATTCATATGATTGGTAAAGATATTCTTCGTTTCCACTCTATTTATTGGCCTATCATGTTGATGGCGCTGGATTTGCCATTACCAAAACGTCTAGTTGCTCATGGTTGGTTTGTGATGCAAGATGGTAAAATGTCTAAATCAAAAGGGAATGTCGTTTATCCAGAAATGTTAGTAGAGCGTTTTGGTCTTGATCCACTCCGTTATTATCTCATGCGTTCATTGCCTGTTGGTTCAGACGGAACTTTTACGCCAGAAGATTATGTTGGACGTATTAACTATGAACTTGCTAATGATTTAGGAAACCTTCTCAACCGCACTATTGCTATGGTTAACAAGTATTTCGATGGAGAAGTACCAAGGTTTGCTGTTGCAACTGACTTTGATGCCGATTTAGCTTCTGTTGCGACAGATAGTATTGAAAACTATCATAAACAAATGGAAGCGGTGGATTTCCCACGTGCCCTTGAAGCTGTATGGAATCTTATTTCACGAACTAACAAATATATTGATGAAACAGCACCGTGGGTACTTGCAAAAGACGAAACAGATCGTGATAAGTTAGCAGCTGTAATGAGTCATTTAGTTGCTAGTCTACGTGTTGTTGCTCACCTCATTCAACCGTTCATGATGGAAACTTCCGATGCCATTATGGAACAACTTGGTTTAGGGGCAACATTCGATCTTGAAAAATTGACTTTTGCTGATCTACCAGAAGGTGTTCGAGTTGTTGCAAAAGGTTCACCAATTTTCCCAAGGTTGGATATGGAAGACGAAATTACTTATATCAAAGAACAAATGAATGCTGGAAAAGCACCAGTGGAAAAGGAGTGGGTTCCTGAAGAAGTTGAATTGACATCAAGCAAAGGTCAAATCAAGTTTGAGGATTTTGACGCTGTTGAAATCCGCGTTGCAGAAGTAATTGAAGTTGAGAAAGTGGAAGGTTCTGATAAACTTCTTCGTTTCCGTCTAGATGCTGGTGATGAGGGCCATCGTCAAATCTTATCAGGGATTGCAAAATTTTACCCAAATGAACAAGAGTTAGTAGGGAAAAAACTCCAAATTGTTGCTAACCTCAAACCACGTAAAATGATGAAAAAATATGTCAGTCAAGGCATGATTCTCTCAGCAGAACATGATGGTAAATTGACAGTGTTGACGGTCGATTCAGCAGTGGCAAATGGATCAATTATTGGTTAATCGAAAAGAGCATTATGCTCTTTTTTTGTTTTCAAGAAAAAAGTGACTGAATAGTTGGAAAATTATGAAAATGACCTAGAATTTATTTTTATTTTTGATATAATAAAAGACATCGATTCTAAGCATTTAGATAGAATTTGATAAGGAGAATTTATGGAAAGGGTGTAAATAGATTATTTACACTAATGGTTGCTTATGGTAAAAAAAGGCTTTTTAACGGGATTACTCTTATTTGGTATCTTCTTTGGTGCAGGGAACCTCATTTTTCCACCAGCATTAGGTGTAGCATCTGGACAAGATTTCTGGCCAGCGATTTTAGGATTTTGTTTGTCAGGAGTTGGATTAGCTATTATTACCCTCCTACTAGGCACACTAACTAATGGTGGTTATAAGACAGAGATGTCGGAAAAATTTAGTCCGTGGTTTTCTTTAACATTTTTAGTTATACTCTACCTAACTATTGGTCCACTTTTTGCTATTCCTAGAACAGCAACGGTTTCTTTTGAAATTGGGGTTGCTCCAATTGTAGGGCATAGTCCGATTGCTCTTTTGTGTTTTACAGCCTGTTTTTTTGCTGCAGCTTATTATCTCGCTATTAGACCAAATGGTATATTAGATAGTGTTGGAAAAATCTTAACGCCTGTTTTTGCCTTTTTAATTCTCTCTTTGGTTGTTGTTGGAGCTATTGCTTATGGAAACTTGGAGAGTGCTAAGGCGAGTGCTGACTATGCAGGAAAAGCGTTTGGAAGTGGTGTCTTAGCAGGCTATAATACACTTGATGCACTTGCAGCAGTTGCTTTTTGTCTAGTAGCAACAGAAACGCTTAAAAAGTTTGGTTTTAAAACTAAAAAAGAATATTTATCAACCATTTGGATTGTTGGAATTGTTACTAGTTTAGCATTTAGTATTTTATATATTGGCTTAGGTTTTTTAGGGAATAAGTTTCCTGTCCCAGCTGATATTTTAGCTGACCCAAATGTTAATAAAGGAGCTTATGTATTATCACAAGCATCTTATAAATTATTTGGAAATTTTGGTCGTTATTTCTTGAGTATTATGGTAACATTGACATGCTTTACAACAACAGTTGGGCTTATTGTGTCAGTATCTGAATTTTTTGATAAGAACTTTCGTTTTGGGAATTATAAATTATTTGCTACTGTTTTTACTTTGATTGGCTTTTTAATTGCTAATCTTGGTTTAAATGCTGTAATTACTTTTTCAGTTCCTGTGCTAACTTTATTGTATCCGATTGTTATTGTTATTGTCTTAATTATTTTGATTAATAAGTGGTTGCCGCTTTCAAAAAAGGGAATGTCTTTGACAATTGGTCTTGTCACTTTAGTGTCGTTTGTTGAGGTTCTAGCGGGACAATGGCAAGAAAAAACATTAACTCAGTTAGTTGGATTCCTCCCCTTTCATACTATTTCAATGGGGTGGCTAGTTCCAATGTTGATTGGTATAGTATTTTCTTTGGTGCTGTCAGATAAGCAAAAAGGCCAAGCATTTGATTTAGAGAAATTTGAAGGATAGCACTATTTCAATTTTATAGATATGTCAAAAAGGTTAAAACTTAGTTTTAGCCTTTTTTATATCAGATTTTTTTAAATGATATATAGATTGTAGTAAGGTGTGATTAAACTAAGATATAAACACTTTTTAAAAATTATTTTATAACAGCTGTGGATTGAAAATATACATTTTTCTTCTAGGTTTAAATGAGCGTAACAATCATATTTATAGTATAAAAATAAAGTTTGAAATGCCTTCGTATAAAAAATATACATTATATATTTTCCTGTTGACAAGGTGTATAATTTCTGATATATTTATTTTTGCTTAATTTATTGTTAATATTTATATATAAATTAATATTTAATTAAACATAGGTGAGTGATGAACGAAGTTCTTAGACAGGAAAAAAATATTTAATATCACTTGAAGATTACTATCTTTTATCTAAGAAATTTTCCCAAGTAATGACGCTCGATTCGCATAGTTCAGACGACGGCTATACTATCCGTTCGCTATACTTTGATTCTTTAGAAGATGTTGATTGGCAAGAAAAGGAAGATGGTGTTGAGATACGAAGAAAGATTCGTTTGCGCAATTATGGTAGTCAAAGCAATTTTGCGAAATTAGAAATGAAACAAAAACAAGGTGCTAATCAAAAAAAGCGCTCTCTAAAATTAAGCAAGACAGATGCTCAAGCGCTGATTAATGGTAACAATAGTGTTTTATTAAATTATCCGGATACATTTGCTGCGGAGTGTTATTCAAGGATAACAACGCAACTTTATCAACCTAAAACGGTTATTGAGTACCAAAGAAAAGCTTTTGTTGCTAAGGAAAACAATATCCGAATCACCTTTGACCACCATATAATAGGTACAGAGGCTAGTTATGATATTTTCTCAGAGGATTTAAATCAAAATTATTTATTAGATCCTTATCTTGTTATTTTAGAAGTTAAATATAATGGATTTTTATTGTCTTATATTAAAGAACTCTTAGATTCGGTAGATAGAAGTGAACTTTCAGCGAGTAAGTATTGTTTAGGAAGAGCTGTTAGTAAACATTATCGTTTTTAGTGAAAAAGTATATACGTTAATTATTATTAAATGTGAGAGGATAACAAAAAAATGAAAGACCTATTACGAAATAGTCTAGAGCAAAGTGGAAATTTAAGTTTTCAAGATATGATTTTACATATTCTTGTAGCAGCTTTATTGAGTGTAGTTATTTATGTTTCCTATGCTTATACGCATAGTGGAACTGCCTATAGTAAAAAGTTTAATGTTTCATTAATGACATTGACGGTCTTGACTGCAACAGTAATGACCGTTATTGGTAATAATGTAGCCTTGTCATTGGGTATGGTCGGTGCCTTGTCAGTTGTTCGTTTTAGGACAGCCATAAAAGATTCAAGAGATACAGTTTATATTTTTTGGACCATAGTTGTTGGTATCTGTTGTGGTGTCGGTGACTATGTGGTAGCTGCATTAGGAAGTAGCGTTATCTTTATCTTATTATGGGTTATGGGACGTGTTAAAAACGAGAATCGTATGTTATTGATTGTGAAGTGCGATAGAACACTAGAAGTTGATTTAGAAGGAATTTTCTTCCAATATTTTGACGGAAAAGCTGTTCAGCGTGTTAAAAATTCAACAACTAATACTATTGAAATGATTTTCGAAATCTCTAGAAAAGATTACGATAAGCAACTCCATGTAGATAATCAGTTAACTGAAAAAGTGTACCAATTGGGAAATATTGATTATTTCAACATTGTTAGCCAAAGCGACGAAATCAATGGGTAGACTTATGAGAGGGAAGGTTATTTACGGCACAACCCTTATAGGTCTTTTTCTATTCTTATTTTTCTATTTTTGGATTCCTAAGCATCACATCGAGAGAATACATCATCATCGTATAAAGCAGGTAGATGCGAAGAGTGATTTAACAGGATTTAAAACCCATTTGCCCATTATCAGCATTGATACAAAGCAACAAGTTATTCCTCTTGTTACAAAAGAAGGCGGAAAATATGTCAAAGCTAGGGATAATATTAATGTTGATATCGAATTACGGGATTCTCCAAGTAGATCACATCATTTATCAGAAAAGCCGAGAATTAGGACAAAAGGGTTAATATCATATAGAGGAAATTCCTCTCGTTACTTTGATAAGAAGTCATTGAAAGTTAAGTTTGTTACTAATAAGTTAAAGGAAAAGAAGCATCGATTAGCAGGAATGCCTAAAGAATCGGAGTGGGTATTGCATGGTCCCTTTCTAGACAGAACATTATTAAGAAATTATCTGAGTTATAATATTGCTGGTGAGATTATGTCCTATGCCCCAAACGTTCGCTACTGTGAGTTATTTGTCAATGGTGAGTATCAGGGAGTATATCTAGCAGTTGAGAATATCGAACAAGGTGAGCAACGAGTTCCCATTGAAAAAAGTGATAAAAAGTTGCATAAAACACCTTATATCGTTGCTTGGGATCGTGAACATAAGGCAAAGCAAAAGTTAGATAACTATGTACATTATACACACCAGTCTGGTATCTCAGCTCTTGATGTGAAATATCCAGGTAAACAAAGATTGACATCAAAACAATTAGAGTTTATTAATAAGGACATCAATCATATTGAAAAAGTCCTTTATTCTTATGATTTTTCACAATATCCTAAATATATTGATAGAGAATCATTTGCAAATTATTTTGTCATCAATGAATTTTTTAGAAATGTGGATGCGGGTAAATTTTCAACCTATCTATATAAAGATCTTCGTGATAGAGCAAAACTAGTAGTTTGGGATTTTAATAATGCTTTTGATAATCAAATTGAAGGACGTGTTGATGAGGCAGATTTTACCTTGACGGATGCACCGTGGTTCAATATGCTCATTAAGGACAAAGCATTTATAGACCTGGTTGTTCATCGCTATAAAGAATTACGAAAGGGAGTTCTAGCGACAGAATATTTATCTAATTACATAGACGAGACAAGGCATTTTTTAGGTCCAGCTATTGATCGAAATTATAAAAAATGGGGCTATGTCTTTGATTTAAAGAATACTGATCCAAGGAATTATTTGATTCCTACTGAACGCAATGTGACAAGTTATCACAAATCAGTAGAACAATTAAAAGATTTTATCAAAAAGCGTGGCAGATGGATGGATAGAAATATTGAGACCTTGTATCAATATAGTGCACCATCGAAAAATACTAATACTTTACTGGAGTAGAACATTATGAAAAAATATCTAAGTATTGTAGCCCTTTTAACTATTTTGTTTAGCTCTATTTATTATTTGTATTACTTTGATGGTAGTTTGTATTTACCAAAGGGCTTATTAAAAGAAAATACAAGAACTAACTTTGTTGTTAAAGGTGATACTGTACTTCACAAGCCCACCAATAAACCTTTTGTTGTTAAAGGAGTAGACGTTGAGTCTTCCTTAGCGGGTTATCATCACAACGATTTTCCTATTACTCAAAAAACGTATCGTGAATGGTTCCATTTAATTTCCAACATGGGGGCAAATACTGTAAGAGTCAAGGTACCGATGAATGTTGCATTTTACGATGCCTTATATCACCACAACAAAGCATCAAAGAGGCCACTGTATTTGTTGCAAGGAATACGTATAGATTCTTATCGCAATAATGCTTCTATAACAGCTTTTAATGATAATTATAGGGGGTATTTAAAACGAGAAGCAAAAGGCGTTGTGGATATTCTCCATGGGCGTAAGCAAGTATGGAATACTGATTTTGGTAGCCGTCATTATCATTATGATCTTAGTCCTTGGGTACTTGGTTATGTCGTAGGGGATGATTGGAATAGTGGTACTGTCGCTTATACTAATCATCAAGAGAAAAAAACGCAATATAAAGGACGTTATTTTAAAACTTCTGTGGCAGCTAATCCATTTGAGGTCATGCTAGCTCAAGTAATGGATGAATTGACACATTATGAGACAGCTAAATATGGTTGGCAACATTTGATTAGTTTTTCAAACTCACCAACAACAGACCCTTTTCATTATCGAAAACCATTTGAGGCACAGGCTCCTAAATACGTACAACTAAATGTAGAAAATATTCAAGCTAATTCAAATGTTAAAGCAGGTATGTTTGCAGCATATAAAGCTATTGATTTCCATCCTCGATACAAGGATTATCTATTATTTGATAAAGAGAATATCAGTAAAGAAGATAGACAAAAGATTAAAGAACTTTCTTTGTCACAGGGATACGTTAAACTGCTAAATGCTTATCACAAAATCCCTGTTCTAGTCACGGGTTATGGCTATTCGACAGCGAGAGGTATTGCCCAAAAAGAAATTGATAAACGTCCTCTGCCGATTAATGAAAAAGAACAAGGTCAGCGTTTACTAGAAGATTATGAATCTTTTATATCATCCGGTAGTTTTGGAGCGACTATCAATGCATGGCAAGACGATTGGAATGCAAGGGCGTGGAATACATCTTTCGCCACAAATAAACATAGTCAATTCCTATGGGGGGATGCACAAGTATTTAATCAAGGTTATGGTTTATTAGGCTTTAAAAACGCAAAACATCATTATCAAGTTGATGGTAAAAGAGGCAAAGGAGAGTGGAAACATCCTCTGATGACTAGTGCAACAGGAGATGACTTATATGCTAGCAGTGATGAAAGCTATCTCTACCTTGCGATTAAAACAAAACCTGAAAAACTAAAAGAAAAACGATTATTACCAATAGATATTACACCAAAATCTGGTAGTAGAAAAATGAATGGTAGTAAGGTCACATTTTCTAAATCTAGTGACTTTGTATTGTCTATTGATCCAAATGGCAAGTCTGAATTATTTGTCCAAGAGCGCTATAATGCCTTAAAAGCGAACTATCTTCGACAGCTTAACGGTAAAGATTTTTATGCTTTCCCACCAAAGAAGAACAGTAGTAATTTTGAGCAGATAAATATGGTATTGAGAAATACAAAGATTGTTGAAGACATGGAAAAAGTAAAAGCAACAGAGAGGTTCTTACCAACTCATCCTACTGGTCTTCTCAAAACAGGAACAACTGATAGGCACCAAAAAACATTTGATTCACAAACAGATATTTCGTTTGGAAAGGACTTTATAGAGGTCAGAATTCCGTGGCAGTTGTTGAATTTTTCTGATCCATCATCTCAAAAAATTCACGATGATTACTTTAAACATTATGGTGTGAAGGAGTTAGAAATTGAGAGCATTGCTTTAGGATTAGGTGCTAATAGCAAAGAAAACACACTGATAAAGATGGCAGATTATCGTTTGAAAAATTGGGAGAGACCCGATACCAAAACCTTTTTAAAAGACTCCTATTATAGTATTAAGAAAGAATGGTCTAAAGAAAGAGAGAGAACATATGGTACATAATATTTTATATTTTTACATTTTGATTTGCTTAGCAATTATTGTTTTTAACATTCACTATATCTTAAGACAACGATTAGATAAGCTTAGTTGGCTTCGTATTCGGAAAAAGGATATAAATATCAAATAAAGGGGATTTTCTATGGCATTATTTTTTACCTTCCTAAAGGTATCTCAAGTCATTTTCTTAGTATTATTGATTGCCTATGCCAGCTTTTTAGTGATTTCATTAGTCATTGGAGGTGTTCATCTCTATGAAAAAAATGAGCGCAAAAAAAGTTTAACTAGAAATAAAGAAAAAATTCCAATTTCAATTATTGTACCAGCCTATAATGAATCAACAACCATTGTGAGTTCGATTGATTCGTTATTGCACCTTGATTATGAAGCGTATGAAATTATCGTTGTGGATGACGGTTCCAGTGACAATACTTCAGATGTTCTCAAGGAAGAGTTTGCATTAATGAAAATCTCGAATACGATTGATTCAATTATTGCTACTCAAACTTGTAAAGATGTCTTTCAGGGACAGGTTGGTAAGGTTAAACTGACACTCATTGTTAAAGAAAATGGTGGCAAAGGGGATGCCTTAAATATGGGGATCAATGCTGCTAATTACGATTATTTTCTATGTCTAGATGCAGATTCTATGTTGCAGGTAGATTCTTTGAGTCAAATTAGCAAATCCATACAGGTAGATCCGACGGTTATAGCAGTGGGAGGGCTCGTCCAAGTTGCCCAAGGTGTTAAGATTGAGCAGGGGAAAGTAGCATCTTATCGTTTGCCTTGGAGAATTATTCCTTGTGCACAAGCACTTGAGTATGATTCATCATTTTTAGGAGCTCGAATCTTTTTAGACTATTTAAGAGCTAATTTAATTATTTCGGGGGCTTTCGGTCTTTTTAAGAAAGACCTTGTTAAAGCGGTGGGAGGATATGACACCCAGACTCTAGGAGAAGATATGGAGTTGGTGATGAAATTACATTTCTTCTGTCGTAATAATAATATTCCTTATCGTATTTGTTATGAAACAGATGCTGTTTGTTGGAGTCAAGCACCAACGAATTTAGGGGATTTACGTAAACAGAGACGCCGGTGATATCTTGGCTTGTACCAATGTTTAAAAAAATATAAAAGTATTTTTGCCAATTATCGCTTTGGAGCTGTAGGATCAATTTCTTATATTTACTATATTTTATTTGAATTACTGACCCCTTTTATAGAATGTTTTGGTATTGTCATTATATTTTTGTCCTTATTATTTAATCAATTAAACATCCCATTCTTTATATCATTGGTGAGCCTTTATATCTTTTACTGTGTTTTAATTACATTAAGCTCTTTCTTACACCGTATTTATTCTCAGCAACTAGTAATAGGAATTTTAGATATTGTTAAAGTATTTTATATTGCTGTTTTTAGGTATCTTATCCTACATCCTGTATTAACTTTTGTTAAGGTTGCAAGTGTTATTGGCTATAAAAATAAAAAAATGGTTTGGGGGCATATTACGAGAGAGAAACAAATGAAGGATTTTGAAACAAGTGTTACTTAGAAGTTATAGCGATTCATATATATAAAATAATCACTAAAAGAGCGTAATTATCTACGCTCTTTTAGTGATTATCAATAATTGGCCTAATCTGAGGTTAATGTTTAAAACCATCTAAAATTTTAGAAATATAATGATAAATGAGAACCAGAACTGTTCAAAATAAAAATTAATATCACGAAAATGGTATAATTGGAGTAGTTATCAGGCAGTTAATAATAATTTTTGAAAGGATTTTAGTTATGGCTTGCATAATCAGGAGAGCAAGATTAGGAGATGAAGTCAATTTAGCTTATATTCAAACGGAGAGCTGGAAAGCTGCTTTTGGTAAGATACTACCTGAGGATATCATTCAAAAAACTACGGAAATAGAACCTGCCATAACAATGTATCAACAGCTACTACACAAGGAGGTTGGTAAGGGGTATATATTGGAAGTAGATAGCAATCCTCATTGTATGGCTTGGTGGGATAAAAGTAGAGAAGATGGTATGCTTGATTATGCAGAACTCATTTGTATACATAGTCTTAAAGAAGGTTGGGGAAAAGGTTATGGGTCTCAAATGATGAATCATGTACTATCAGAGATACAACAAGCAGGTTATAATAAAGTGATACTTTGGGTATTTACAGAAAATACACGCGCAAGGAAATTTTACGATAGGTTTGGTTTTTCTTTTAAGGGTAAATCAAAAACTTATTTTGAAAAGGAAGAAATGTGTTATGAGAAGATTTTGCACTAGCGAGATAAAGCATCCGATAATACAATAGTATAAACATCCTATTTTGAAAAACAATTTCCTTTAAGGGGAACAAATTTGTAAAAGAAAATTGTTATAGGTATAATGAAGATTATGAAGGTAAAATTTTTTGAGTGAAAAACAGTGTATCAATTTTAGGTTCTCTAGTCTACAAATAGTTATGCTAACTCTATGGAAGAATGGAGAAAATTACGAATGATTTTGAAAAAGTTATAGCTGTGCTAAATCAACTAAGTATTTCTTATGAATTAGTGGAAAATGGACCTGTTTTGTTGACGGAGCAAGCAGATAACTTTATTGTGGGAATTGAAGGAGTAAGAACAAAAATAATGTTCTTGACCAACAAGAAAAAGACGAAATATTATTTACTAATAATGGATGACCAGAAACTATTTTATCCTATGAAAACAATAGTAGCCTTTAGATGAACTAAAAGGCGAAGAAACTTTAAATTATGATTTTAAATAAGCAATAAACCTTGATATATCAATGGTTAAAGACAATAAAGGAGAACAATATGACATTTGAAGAAATTTTACCAGGTTTAAAAGCAAAGAAAAAATATGTACGTACAGGTTGGGGGGGCGCTGAAAATTATGTTCAGTTATTTGATACCCTTGAAGTTAATGGGAAAGTACTACAGGCTACACCTTATTTTCTTATTAATGTTACTGGTGAAGGTGAAGGTTTTTCCATGTGGGCACCAACACCATGTGATGTTTTAGCAGAGGATTGGATCGAGGTCAATGACTAAAGTTGTTTTAGTGACGGGCTGTGCTAGTGGAATTGGTTATGCACAGGCTCAATATTTTTTGAAACAAGGGTATCAAGTATATGGTGTGGATAAGTCGGATAAACCGAACTTAAATGGTAATTTTAACTTTATAAAGTTGGATTTATCCTCTGATTTATCCCCACTATTCACAATGGTACCGACTGTTGATATTTTGTGTAATACTGCAGGTATTCTAGATGCCTACAAGCCACTTCTAGAAGTAAGTGATGAAGAACTGGAACACCTATTTGATATTAATTTTTTCGTGACTGTTAGGCTAACACGTCATTATCTTAGACGTATGGTGGAAAAGAAGTCAGGTATTATTATCAATATGTGCTCAATAGCAAGTTTTATAGCGGGTGGCGGTGGAGCTGCATATACTAGTTCTAAACATGCCCTTGCGGGATTCACACGTCAATTGGCTTTGGATTACGCAAAAGATTGTATTCAAATTTTTGGTATAGCGCCAGGTGCTGTACAAACTGCTATGACTGCTAGTGATTTTGAACCTGGTGGATTAGCAGAATGGGTAGCTAGTGAGACGCCAATTGGTCGTTGGACTAAACCAAGTGAAGTTGCTGAATTAACTGGATTTCTTGCTTCAGGAAAAGCGAGATCAATGCAAGGTGAAATTGTCAAAATTGATGGTGGCTGGAGTTTGAAATGAGAAAATAGATTGAATTTGGTTGTGGTAATACTTGGTTATTACGTACGGAATTTGAAGCATCTGATGGTACTGAGCGGGAAGTTAAAGGAATATCAGGTGATATTTTAATAAAATCTGTTTATTTACGTGTTTGGATTGGTCAAACTGTTTATATTTTAGATGTTAAAGAAGGATTTAAAAGACAAAGAAAAATGAGTAACGCAGTTAAGTTTGTTGTGGGAATTGCTTCGGAGGTAATATGAAGGCACAAGAATTATGGAATAAGTTTAAATCTTTGAATCCTTCAATCGGTGATGAGATAGACGCATGGCAATTTGGAGCAGAACCAGATCTTCTGGCAAAGTTAGTTGTAGATGGGACAAAAACTGCAACGGCCTCTGCCTATGATTTATATGAATTAGATGAGGAAGGGTTACACAAGTTGGTTCATATGATATTATTTTGGATAGCAATGATGAAGCTATCTGTATTATTGAAATAACTAAAGTTGATATTGTCCCTTTTAAAGATGTCTCTGCAGACCATGCTTTTAAAGAAGGAGAAGGAGATAAAACTTTAGAATGGTGGAGAAAAGCTCACATTGATTTCTTTAAACCTTATTTTGAGGAGTTTGGTTTAATGTTTAGTGAGGACTCTAGGATAGTTTTAGAGGAATTCCAAGTGGTTTACCCAAAGGAGATTAACGAATGAAATTAGCGGTTTTGGGGACAGGTATGATTGTTAAGGAAGTTTTGCCTGTCTTGCAGAAAATTGAAGGTATTGATCTAGTTGCTATCTTATCAACAGTTAGAAGTTTGGAGACAGCTAAAGATCTAGCTAAGGAATATAACATGTCTCTAGCTACGAGTGAATATAAGGCTGTCTTGGACAATGAGGAGATTGACACAGTCTATATTGGACTGCCGAATCACTTGCATTTTGACTATGCTAAGGAGGCACTCTTGGCAGGAAAACATGTCATTTGTGAGAAGCCATTTACATTAGAAGCAAGTCAATTAGAAGAACTTGTATCTATTGCCAATACTAGGCAACTAATATTACTCGAAGCAATTACAAATCAATATTTACCTAATTTTGACCTTGTAAAAGAACATTTAAGCAACCTTGGAGATATTAAAATTGTAGAATGTAATTATTCCCAATATTCATCGCGTTATGATGCCTTTAAACGTGGGGAAATAGCACCAGCTTTCAATCCTGAAATGGGTGGAGGTGCGTTGAGAGACCTTAATATTTATAATTTACATTTAGTAATTGGACTTTTTGGAGAACCTATAACAGCACAGTATTTACCAAATATAGAGCGTGGTATTGATACTTCAGGAGTTCTAGTCCTAGACTATGGGCACTTTAAAACAGTCTGTATTGGAGCAAAAGATTGTAGTGCAGAAGTAAAATCTACTATTCAAGGTGATAAGGGGTCTATAGCGATTTTAGGGCCAACTAATACTATGCCTAAAATTTCATTAACTATGAATGGACAAGAAAGTCATGTTTATCAATTAAATGGTGATAGGCACCGCATGCACGATGAATTTGTTATTTTTGAAGGTATTATTAGCAATTTAGATTTTAAGCGTGCTGCTCAAGCTTTAGAACATAGTAGAACGGTGATGAAAGTTCTAGATATGGTAACGAAATAAGTAAATGACTCTTTTGAGTCATTTTTTACTTATTTTAAATACTGTATGTTATACTAATTAGTAATAAAACCGAAAGTGAGATAATAAAATGATTTCATCAATTGGACAGGTAATGCTCTACGTTAGCAATGTTGAAGCATCAGCAGATTTTTGGAAAAACAAGGTGGGTTTTGAGCGTGTTGAAAAACAGACACAAGGAGATTATGTAACCTATATAGTTGCACCGAAGTTGGATAGTGAAGTTAGCTTCGTCTTACATGACAAAGCAATTATAGCTCAAATGAGTCCTGAGCTAGATTTAGCAACTCCCTCTATTTTATTTGAAACTACTGATATTGACAGTACATATCAAGAATTAACAGCAAATGAGGTTATGACAAATCCTATTGTTGATATGGGGAGTATGAGAGTTTTTAATTTTTCCGATAATGACAATAATTACTTTGCAATCCGTGAAGTAAAATAAAAAGGAGAACTTATGGTTAAAGCACTAGAAACATACATCGTAACAAATGGAAATGGGCGACAAGCGGTTGATTTTTATAAAGATGTCTTTCAAGCGGATTTAGTGAATATGATGACATGGGAAGAGATGGACCCCAACTGTCTTGAAGACCGCAAGGATTTAATCATTAATGCTCAGCTTATTTTTGATGGCATTCGTCTTCAAATCTCGGATGAAAATCCAGATTTCGTGTATCAAGCTGGTAAAAATGTTACAGCCGCTATTATTGTGGGTAGCGTAGAGGAGGCGCGTGAAATTTATGAAAAATTAAAGAAGAGTGCACAAGAAGTTCAGTTAGAGTTACAAGAAACTTTCTGGAGTCCTGCTTACGCAAACTTAGTAGACCAATTTGGTGTGATGTGGCAAATTTCAACAGAGTTAAACTAATCGTTTTTACCATCTGAGCATTGCAATGATAGATTTATAAAAATACTGATTGCAAACAGAGAAGAAAAAATTAACGGATTTCATGTATTGAATAGCTACCAAAAGGTAGCTATTTTATTCCTAATTGAAGTAAGCTATTTTAGCTAAAGTCTATTGTAATAGGGATTTAAAGGGGTATTAGTGATAAGTTGAAGGCATTATGATATAATAGGTTGAATTATATTCAGAGATAGAGGAATTAATATGTCAAATTATGCCATTATTTTAGCTGCGGGTAAGGGAACTCGCATGAAATCTGATTTACCAAAAGTTATGCATAAAGTATCTGGTATTACCATGCTTGAGCATGTTTTCCGTAGTGTGCAAGCTATTGAGCCAAGTAAAATTGTTACTGTTATTGGACATAAGGCGGAGCTTGTACGTGATGTTTTAGGTGACAAATCAGAGTTTGTAATGCAAACAGAACAGCTAGGAACTGGCCATGCTGTAATGATGGCGGAAGAAGAATTAGCGACATCAAAAGGACATACACTAGTTATTGCAGGTGATACACCCCTGATTACTGGAGAAAGTTTAAAAAACTTAATTGATTTTCATGTCAATCATAAAAACGTTGCAACAATCTTAACAGCCGATGCTGCAAATCCATTTGGATATGGTCGTATTATCCGTAATTCAGATGATGAAGTTACTAAAATTGTAGAACAAAAGGATGCTAATGACTTTGAGCAGCAGGTTAAAGAAATTAATACTGGAACTTATGTTTTTGATAATCAAAGTCTATTTGAAGCACTTAAAGACATTAATACAAATAACGCTCAAGGAGAGTATTATCTAACTGATGTTATTGGAATTTTCAAAGAAGCGGGTAAAAAGGTAGGTGCCTATAAACTTCGTGACTTTGACGAAAGTCTAGGAGTTAATGATCGTGTAGCACTTGCAACTGCTGAAAAAGTGATGCGTCAGCGCATTGCACGTCAACATATGGTTAATGGGGTCACAGTGGTTAATCCTGATTCCGCTTATATTGATATTGATGTTGAGATTGGAGAAGAATCTGTAATTGAGCCCAATGTGACTTTAAAAGGACAGACGAAGATTGGTAAAGGTACTTTATTAACCAATGGTAGTTATTTAGTAGATGCTCAAGTCGGAAATGATGTTACCATCACTAATTCGATGGTTGAAGAATCCATTATTTCTGATGGAGTAACCGTAGGCCCTTATGCGCATATTAGACCAGGAACAAGTCTTGCAAAAGGTGTTCATATTGGTAATTTCGTTGAAGTAAAGGGTTCTCAAATAGGAGAGAATACGAAGGCAGGTCATTTAACTTATATCGGCAATGCAGAGGTAGGTTGTGATGTTAACTTTGGCGCAGGGACGATTACTGTCAATTATGATGGACAAAATAAATTTAAAACAGAAATCGGAAGTAATGTCTTTATCGGAAGTAATTCTACTCTGATTGCACCACTTGAAATTGGTGATAATGCTTTAACAGCAGCTGGATCTACCATCACAGATAATGTTCCAATTGATAGCATAGCTATTGGAAGAGGACGTCAAGTCAATAAAGAAGGATATGCCAATAAAAAACCACATCATCCTTCACAAAAGTAACACTTATTTGGGAGGTTCTTATGGATTTTGAAGAAAAAACAATCAATCGTCAAACTGTTTTTGATGGACAAATTATCAAAGTAGCTGTTGATGATGTAGAGTTGCCAAATGGATTGGGACAATCCAAACGTGAACTTGTTTTTCATGGAGGAGCTGTTGCTACTTTGGCGGTAACTCCTGAGCATAAAATTGTTTTAGTGAAACAGTATCGTAAGGCTATTGAAGGTATTTCTTACGAAATTCCAGCAGGGAAACTTGAGACGGGTGAGTCAGGTTCTAAGGAAGAAGCTGCCCTTCGGGAATTAGAAGAAGAGACTGGCTACACAGGGAATCTTGAAATTCTTTATAGTTTCTACACTGCTATTGGTTTTTGTAATGAGAAAATCGTCCTCTATCTAGCTACTGATTTACAAAAAGTTGAAAATCCTAGGCCACAAGATGATGATGAGGTCCTTGAGCTTCTAGAGTTAAGTTATGAGGATTGTATGCAAATGGTAGAAAAAGGCATGATTCAAGATGCGAAAACGATCATTGCTTTACAATATTACGGTTTAAAAATGGGAGGTCATTCTTAATGGGAAAACCATTGTTAACAGATGATATGATTGAACGTTCAAATCGAGGTGAAAAAGTTTCAGGTCAAACAATCTTAGATCAAGAAACTAAAATTATTTCTACAGAAGATGGCATGGAGCAACTAACTGACGAGAACGGTAAACATATCTACAAGAGTCGCCGGATTGAGAATGCAAAACGAAATGAATTTCAACGTAAGTTGAATTTAGTTTTATTCATTTTGCTTATTTTGTTGGCTCTCTTGTTTTATGCAATTTTTAAATTATAAGGAAATATCATGAAAATTGGAATTATTGCAGCCATGGAGGAAGAGTTAAAACTCCTTGTGGAAAATCTTGAGGATAAATCTCAAGAAACAGTATTATCAAATGTATATTACAGTGGACGTTATGGTGAACATGAGCTTGTTTTAGTACAGTCTGGTGTTGGGAAAGTCATGTCAGCGATGAGTGTTGCTATTTTAGTAGAAAGCTTTAAAGTTGATGCTATTATTAATACAGGATCAGCTGGTGCAGTAGCAACAGGATTGAATGTAGGAGACGTCGTTGTCGCAGATACATTAGTTTATCACGATGTAGATTTAACCGCCTTTGGTTATGACTATGGACAAATGTCAATGCAGCCACTTTATTTTCATTCGGATAAGACTTTTGTTTCTACTTTTGAAGCAGTTTTATCTAAAGAAGAAATGACTAGTAAAATTGGTTTAATTGCAACTGGGGATAGTTTTATTGCTGGCCAGGAAAAGATTGATGTTATTAAGGGGCATTTTCCACAGGTTTTAGCTGTCGAGATGGAAGGTGCAGCAATTGCCCAAGCTGCTCAAGCTACAGGAAAGCCCTTTGTGGTGGTACGTGCTATGAGTGATACTGCAGCTCATGATGCCAATATCACATTTGATGAATTTATCATTGAAGCTGGTAAACGCTCAGCCCAAGTATTAATGGCATTTTTGAAAGCATTATAAAAAAGTCCGTGTATTCATTAGATACACGGGCTTTTTTATTTATGTAGCAGATACATATATTTGACTTGCGATACGCTCAGGGATTGTTAGATTTTCATCGTTATAGATGATGTGATAGGTTTTTGCATAAGGGTCAATTTGTGTCAATTCAATGGTATCGTTGATATGCAAACGGTGTTGTTCGAGGTATTTCAGTAGCTGAAAATCATCATGAACACGACTGATAACATACGTGCCAAGCTGACTAATTTGGTCCAATGTCATTTGGTTAATTTCTACTAAAAACTCTCCCTTTTTAGGAATAGTCCCACCGTGTGGACAAAATTGTGGAAAGTCTAACAACTTCTCTAATTGATCAACAAAAGTTGTTGATACAGTATGTTCTAAAACTTCCGCTTCTTTATGAATATCATCAGCAGTATAGTGCAAATGGTTAACTAAAAATACCTCTACTAGACGATGTTTACGGTAAAGGTCAGAAACAACTAATAAACCTTGTTTAGTAAGATAATATCCTAAATCTTTATCTTTAACAATCAGCTGTTCACTTATCATTTTTTTAATCATTTCTGACACGGCAGGAGCCGAGACTTGCATCATTTCAGCGATTTTCTTATTGGAAATTTTGTTGTTTTTTTCACCTAATTCATGAATGCATTTTAGGTAATCTTCTTTATTTGGAGTCATATTCAGTCTTTCTTATACTTCTTAAAATCTATTTTTCTAAGACCATTATATCAAAAAATACTGAAAAAGTATTTGACAAATACTTTATAATAGGTTATGCTAATATCAAAATTAAGTTAACTTAATTTAATACATAACTTATATTAATTTTAAAAGGAGCATTTTGATGAAAAAGTGGTTAGTTATTGTATCATGTTTTGTAGCATTTTTAGGCTTAGGTGCCTGTGCTAACAAGCAGGATCAAGCCAAAAACGAAAAATTAAAAGTAGTTGTAACCAACTCTATTTTGGCAGATATAACAAAAAATATAGCCGGTAACAAAATCGACTTACATAGTATTGTACCTGTTGGTAAAGATCCTCATGAATATGAGCCATTACCAGCAGACGTTGAAAAAACAACTCAAGCAGACCTTGTTTTTTACAACGGAATTAATCTTGAAACAGGCGGTAATGCTTGGTTTACAAAATTAATAAAGAACGCTAAGAAGAAAGAAAACAAAGATTACTTTGCGGTTAGCGATGGAGTTGATGTTATTTATCTAAATGGTCAAAGCGGAAAAGGTAAAGAAGACCCACATGCTTGGTTGAACCTTGAAAATGGTATTATTTACTCAA
Organism: Streptococcus sp. HMSC076H09; assembly: GCF_001811765.1. Classification (NCBI taxonomy): domain Bacteria; kingdom Bacillati; phylum Bacillota; class Bacilli; order Lactobacillales; family Streptococcaceae; genus Streptococcus; species Streptococcus sp. HMSC076H09. The sequence goes on from NZ_KV806604.1 coordinate 196,828, forward strand.
AAAATATTGCTAAGCAATTAATTGCTAAAGATCCAAAAAACAAAGCTACTTATGAGAAAAACAGAGATGCTTATGTAGCTAAATTAGAAAAATTGGATAAAGAAGCAAAATCTAAATTTAATGCCATTCCAGCTAATAAAAAATTAATTGTTACTAGTGAAGGTTGCTTTAAATATTTCTCAAAAGCTTATGGAGTTCCATCAGCATACATCTGGGAAATTAACACTGAAGAAGAAGGTACACCAGATCAAATTACTAGCTTAGTTAAGAAATTAAAACAAGTAAGACCTTCAGCTTTATTCGTTGAATCAAGTGTTGACAAGCGTCCTATGAAATCTGTTTCAAGAGAATCAGGTATCCCAATTTACGCAGAAATCTTCACAGACTCAATTGCTAAAAAAGGTCAAAAGGGTGACAGCTACTACGCTATGATGAAATGGAATCTTGATAAGATTGCAGAAGGTTTAGCAAAATAAGAGTGAGAATCGACATTGAAATCATAATGAAATCAATGATGTAGTATTCTCGCTTAAGGCTGAGTTGTAACAATGTCGAAATCCTAATCTAAAAACTGACTTAGCTTTAATAAATACAGAGAAGTGGAGTCTGGTTTTATAACCAGCTCCATTCTACTTTTGGAGGAAAAATGATTATTAGTAAACACTTAAGCGTAAGTTATGATAATAATTTAGTGCTAGAAGATATTAATTTACGCTTAGAAGGCTCCGGAATCATTGGTATTTTAGGGCCTAATGGGGCGGGGAAATCTACGCTTATGAAAGCTCTTCTTGGTTTGGTTGATTCTACTGGAGAATCAGGGATTGGGGGAGATTTGCTACCTTTAATGGGGAGAGTAGCATATGTTGAACAAAAAACTAATATTGATTACCAATTCCCTATAACTGTTGGAGAATGCGTTTCTTTAGGATTATATAAGGAACGAGGCCTCTTCAAGCGACTATCAAAAACTGACTGGGAAAAAGTATCCCGAGTGATTGATCAAGTTGGTTTGAGAGGGTTTGAAAATAGACCAATTAATGCCTTATCAGGTGGACAATTTCAACGTATGCTTATGGCAAGATGTCTCGTTCAAGAAGCGGATTACATTTTTTTAGATGAGCCGTTTGTAGGGATTGATTCCATTAGTGAACAAATCATAGTTAATTTACTAAAAAAATTAAGTAAGGCCGGAAAATTAATTTTAGTCGTCCATCACGATTTGAGTAAAGTTGATCATTATTTTGATCAAGTAATTATTTTGAACCGTCATCTAATTGCTTGTGGACCAATAGATCAGGCATTTACCCGTGAGAATTTAAGTGCTGCTTACGGTGATGCTATTTTGTTAGGACAAGGAGACTAGAATGTTTACGAAATTTTTTGAAGGCTTATTGACTTATCATTTTTTGCAAAATGCTTTTATAACTGCAATTGTGATTGGTATTGTAGCGGGTGCAGTAGGCTGTTTTATTATCTTGCGCTCAATGTCTTTGATGGGTGATGCTATTTCTCACGCTGTTCTACCAGGTGTTGCTATATCTTTTATTTTAGGGATTAACTTTTTTATAGGTGCTATTGTCTTTGGTTTGTTGTCTTCGATTATCATTACTTATATTAAAGAAAATAGTGTCATAAAAGGAGATACTGCTATTGGAATTACTTTTTCGTCCTTTTTAGCCTTAGGTATCATTTTAATTGGACTTGCTAATAGTACAACTGACCTCTTTCATATTCTTTTTGGGAATATTTTGGCAGTACAAGATAGTGATAAATATATGACTATTATTGTGGGATTAATTGTACTGACTCTGATTACTATCTTCTTTAAAGAATTATTATTGACTTCTTTTGATCCTGTTTTAGCAAAATCAATGGGAATGAGAGTTTCTTTTTATCATTATTTATTGATGATTTTGTTAACATTAGTTGCAGTAACAGCTATGCAGAGTGTGGGAACAATATTGATCGTAGCACTTTTAATTACACCAGCTGCAACAGCATATCTTTATGTTAAAAGTCTCAGAACAATGTTGTTTTTATCATCTGCATTAGGAGCAGTAGCATCTGTTCTGGGGTTATATATCGGTTATACATTTAATATTGCCGCAGGATCAAGTATTGTTTTAACATCTACTTTTATGTTTTTACTTGCTTTCCTATTTTCTCCTAAACAAAGTTTGTTTAAAAAGAAACAATAGTGTTGTTAAAAAATGAGACTAGAAAATGTTCTAGTCTCATTTTTGATAGAATTATTTAAATTTGTAGCCTTTAATAACTTTGATACTTGTAATAGTAATTTTTTCTTTTGGTTGATCTGATTTTGTAACTTCTACCGAAGCAATTTTATCCACAGTTTCCATGCCAGAGATTACTTGTCCAAAGACGGTATAACCACCATCTAAACTTGGATTTCCTCCCTCTGAATAGGCTTTAATAATCACCTTAGGAACTTTTTTATCTGACAGTTGTTTGGAATGATCTTGCTGGCTTTGATTGATAAAGAATTGGCTGCCATTAGTGTCAGCTCCAGCATTTGCCATTGCTAAACTTCCCCTGATATTGTAGAGGTAAGGGGATATTTCATTAACAAAACCATTTCCAGAATCTTTCTTTTTATCTTTGCCATTCCATATAGATTTTCCACCGGTTCCGTCTCCATTAGGGTCACCAGATTGTATCATAAAATCTTTGATAACTCTGTGGAAACTTAACCCATTATAGTATCCTTCTTTTGCATGTGTTAGAAAATTTTCAACAGCTAAAGGAGCATATTTTGGAAATAACTTGATATTTATATCACCTTTAGAGGTTTTTATAAGCACTTGTGCCTCGTTTTTGGCAACAGCCTTGTCCAATTGAGGAAAAGCTTTTTTATCAGCTTTTAAGGCTTGCTTAGTTTCTTTGTTTAGTTGTTCAGTAGCTTCCTTTGAAGAGTTTTCAGCTAGTTTTTGGTCAACATAACGGTCTCCTTTTAGAGAACGCTCAATTGACTCGCAACCACTTAAAGTTAATATGCTGACACAGGCTAAACCAAGATAAATAATTTTTTTCATACATACTCCTTGATTAAGTTATTAAGATGATTATATTTTATCATAAATTTTTAAATAATTTATAAAAGTAAATAGTAAACCTATTGGGGGACTTGTTGAAATTATGATAGAATAGTATAGCATGAGTTGATAGAGAAAGTGAGGAACAAGTATTTCACTTGAAATATGGTATTTATGGCAAATAAGAAAAAAACAAAAGGAAAGAAAACCAGAAGACCTACTAAGGTAGAAATAGAGCGTCAAAGAGCTATTCAAAGGATGATTACTGCTCTTGTTTTAACAATTATTCTCTTCTTTGGTATTATCAGATTAGGTATTTTTGGTATTACAGTCTACAATGTTATCCGTTTTATGGTAGGTAGCTTGGCTTACTTATTTATTGCGGCAACTTTAATCTACCTTTATTTCTTTAAATGGTTGCGAAAGAAAGATGGCTTAGTAGCAGGTTTTTTGATAGCTTCTTTAGGATTATTGATTGAGTGGCATGCTTACCTTTTCTCGATGCCTATTTTGAAAGATAAAGAAATTTTGCGTTCAACTGCTCGATTAATTGTATCTGATTTAATGCAATTTAAAATCACTGTTTTTGCCGGTGGAGGTATGTTGGGTGCTTTGATTTACAAGCCAATTGCTTTTCTCTTTTCTAATATTGGTGCCTATATGATTGGTGTTCTCTTCATCATTTTGGGTCTCTTTTTAATGAGTTCTCTGGAAGTTTATGACATCGTCGAATTTATTAGAGCTTTTAAAAATAAAGTGGCAGAGAAGCACGAGCAAAATAAAAAGGAGCGTTTTGCTAAGCGAGAGATGAAAAAAGCAATCGCTGAACAAGAGCGCATAGAGCGTCAAAAAGCTGAAGAAGAAGCTTATTTAGCTTCGGTTAATGTAGACCCTGAAACGGGTGAGATTCTAGAGGATCAAGCTGAGGACAATTTGGATGATGCGCTACCACCTGAGGTAAGTGAAACATCAACTCCGGTATTTGAGCCAGAGATCCTTGCTTATGAGACATCGCCTCAAAATGATCCTTTACCAGTAGAGCCGACAATTTATTTAGAAGACTATGATTCGCCGCTTCTTAATATGAGAGAAAATGACGAGGAAATGGTTTATGATTTAGATGATGATGTAGATGATAGTGATATAGAAAATGTCGACTTTACACCTAAAACGACACTGGTTTATAAATTACCAACGATAGATTTATTTGCACCAGATAAGCCTAAAAATCAATCCAAAGAAAAGGATTTAGTCCGAAAGAATATCAGAGTTTTAGAAGAAACATTTAGAAGTTTTGGTATCGATGTAAAAGTAGAACGTGCTGAAATTGGACCATCGGTTACTAAATATGAAATTAAACCAGCAGTTGGAGTTCGTGTGAATCGTATTTCAAATCTATCTGACGACCTAGCTCTTGCTCTTGCGGCAAAAGATGTTCGTATAGAAGCACCAATTCCTGGAAAATCATTAATAGGTATTGAAGTTCCTAACTCAGAAATTGCAACGGTTTCTTTCCGCGAACTTTGGGAACAATCTGATGCCAATCCTGAAAACCTTTTAGAAGTACCACTAGGAAAAGCTGTTAACGGCAATGCTCGCAGTTTTAACTTAGCTAGAATGCCGCATCTTTTGGTAGCTGGTTCAACTGGTTCAGGTAAATCTGTGGCAGTTAATGGAATTATTTCAAGTATTTTGATGAAGGCACGTCCAGATCAAGTTAAGTTTATGATGATTGACCCCAAAATGGTTGAATTATCTGTTTATAATGATATTCCACATTTATTAATCCCTGTTGTAACCAATCCGCGTAAAGCAAGCAAGGCACTCCAAAAAGTTGTTGATGAAATGGAAAATCGATACGAGTTATTTAGCAAAATTGGTGTGCGTAATATAGCAGGCTATAATACAAAGGTTGAAGAGTTTAATGCTTCCTCTGAGCAAAAACAAATACCTTTGCCTTTAATCGTTGTCATTGTAGATGAATTAGCTGACTTGATGATGGTTGCTAGTAAAGAAGTTGAAGATGCTATTATTCGTTTGGGGCAAAAAGCACGTGCTGCAGGTATCCATATGATTCTTGCAACTCAACGTCCATCCGTAGATGTTATTTCTGGTTTGATTAAAGCAAATGTTCCGTCGCGTATTGCATTTGCTGTTTCAAGTGGTACTGATAGCCGTACGATCCTTGATGAAAATGGTGCTGAAAAGCTCTTGGGACGGGGTGACATGCTCTTTAAGCCTATTGATGAGAATCATCCAGTACGACTACAAGGTTCCTTTATTTCAGATGATGATGTTGAAAGGATCGTTGGTTTTATCAAAGACCAAGCCGAGGCTGACTATGATGATGCCTTTGATCCTGGAGAAGTATCTGAAACAGATAACGGCTCTGGTGGTGGCGGAGTACCTGAAAGTGATCCTCTTTTTGAAGAAGCCAAGGGACTCGTTTTAGAGACGCAAAAAGCAAGTGCCTCAATGATTCAACGCCGATTGTCTGTTGGTTTCAATAGAGCAACAAGACTAATGGAAGAGTTAGAAGCAGCGGGGGTTATTGGTCCAGCAGAAGGAACCAAGCCACGAAAAGTTTTAATGACTCCAACTCCGAGTGAATAAGAAAAAACTAATCTGACAAGAAATTGTCGGATTAGTTTTTTATGTTATAATGAAGCAAATAGATGAAGAAGAAGGTTACGAATGCATATTGAGACTGTCATTGATTTCAAAGAATTAGGAAAAAGATATCGTTTTAAAAATCCTACAAAAGAATTAATAGCTGATACTTTAGAACAAGTCTTAGAAGTGATAAAAGAAGTTGATTATTATCAATCTAAGAATTATTATGTTGTTGGTTATTTATCTTATGAAGCATCTGCTGCTTTTGATTCACATTTTAAAGTTTCTCATCAGAAGTTGGCTGGAGAACATCTAGCTTATTTTACAGTACATAAAGATTGTGAGAACGAAGCTTTTCCTTTAAGTTATGAAAATGTTAGATTAGCAGATAATTGGACTGCTAATGTTTCTGAGCAAGAATATCAAGAGGCAATTGCCAATATTAAAGGACAAATTAGACAAGGAAATACTTATCAAGTAAATTATACACTAGAGCTTAGCCAACAATTATGCTTGGATCCCTTTAGCGTTTATGAACGCCTAATGGTAGAACAAGGAGCAGGATATAATGCTTATATTGCCTACGATGATAAAAGGATTTTATCTGTAAGCCCGGAATTGTTCTTTAAGAAGAAGGGTGAAGTCTTAACAACTAGACCAATGAAGGGAACAAGCGCTAGAAAGCCTACTTATCAAGAAGATGTGGCGGAGCGAGATTGGTTGGCAAATGATCCCAAAAATCGTTCTGAAAATATGATGATTGTTGATTTATTAAGAAACGATATGGGCCGTATCTGTGATGTTGGAACAGTTAAGGTAAAAAAACTATGTCAAGTGGAGCAGTATGCAACTGTGTGGCAAATGACATCAACTATTGAAGGAGTTTTATCGCCAGAAGTGACACTTACGTCTATTTTTCAAGCTCTATATCCTTGTGGATCTATCACTGGAGCTCCTAAGATATCAACAATGGCTATTATTAATGAGTTGGAAAAACGCCCAAGAGGTATTTATTGTGGGACGATAGGACTTTGTATGCCAGACGGACAAGCTATTTTTAACGTTCCTATTCGCACAGTACAAATGAAAGGTCAACAAGCCTATTACGGCGTTGGTGGAGGTATTACGTGGGAGAGCCAGACAGATTCTGAATATGAAGAAACCCGTCAAAAATCAGCTGTTTTAACACGTGTCAATCCAAAATTTCAATTAATAACTACAGGAAGAGTGACTGAAAATAAACTTCTTTTCTCTCAACAACATGTCGAGAGATTAGTTGAATCAGCGTCTTATTTTGCTTATCCTTTTGATAAAAGTAAATTCGAAAGGGAACTGAAAAAATACCTTCATCAGCTAGATGAGAAGGATTACCGCTTGAAAATAATGCTTGATAAAACTGGTAAGGTAACGTTTGAGGTAAAACAACTAGTGAATTTATCAAAAAAGTTTTTAACGGCAGAGGTGGTCGTACAAGACTACCCTATTAAATTATCCCCGTTTACTTATTTTAAAACTTCTTATCGCCCACATATTATTGAAGGTCAGAATGAAAAGATATTTGTATCTCCTGAGGGGTTGCTATTGGAAACAAGTATTGGGAATATTGTTTTAGAAAAAAATGGAAGGTTTTTAACCCCAGATTTATCAGAAGGAGGGTTGAATGGGATTTATCGTCGTCATCTCCTTGAAAACCAAAAAGTAATTGAAGCACCACTAACTTTAAAAGATTTAGAATCAGCCGATGCTGTATACGCCTGTAATGCTGTTAGAGGGCTTTATCCTCTAAACCTAAAGTAAAAAGAGCTGGAAATTTATCCAACTCTTTTTATTGTACTTTGATAAAGATGATAACCAATAATCCTAGGTAAAAAAGGAAAGTTAGAATAAAGCCAGATCTCCAAAATAATTTTAAAAAACGTTTATAAGAAAAAAGAGTCTTTGTTCGTAGAAGCTTTATTGTAATTCCGATTGCCAGTAATGAAATGAGAATCAGATAGTAAGGTAAAAGATTTTGTTTTAACAGACTAGATGATATTAATGGAATTAAAAAAACAAAAATAGGAAAAGCAACATCTGGAAACATAATGTTAAATTTTTTAAGTTTAAATATTTTGACAAGAACCTGTGAAAATATAGGGATTAAAACAAGAAATAAAGAAGCAATAATTTTGTATATCATAGGTCTATTTTATACCGATTTTGGTAAGATGTAAACTGATTTTCAATAGAATTAGCGAAACTACTTGGTTAAAAAAGCTTTATAAAGTAGGAGAGCAATTCCAGATAATTCAACATCTTTTTTATAAATCATAATGTACTCTGAAAATAACTTATTTTTATGAAAATGGTAGACATTGCACTCTTTATCCAAATAGCGATGAATGAGAGTTTGTGGAACAAATGTTGCTCCCATCCCTGACAAAGATAGGCTAGCTGCTGTAGGAACGGTACTAGTTGTAATCATCTGATTTAATGACATGTGATGAAGCTCATAGAATTGTGCAATTGTTTTGCCAATTCCGTACTCTAATGGTGTTAGGATAAGAGGTTCATTGTCTAGAACTGAAATAGGATATTCAAAAGGAATAATCTGTCCACGTTTTTCAGCGTTGTAGAGTTGGCTGGTGGTAGGTATCATTAAAAACAATTCGTCGCGGTAAATAGTGGTTGATGCAATTCCATCTTTATAAACGATAGGAGCCATCCCAACAGCTAGGTCAATATCACCACTCGCTACCAATTGTTCAGAAATATTTTGATTGTTTTCGAGTAATTTGACAGAAATTTCTGGGTGCTCCAAGTTAAATTTTGGAAGTACATTTGCCAGAATAGAACTTGCTAAGCCAGAGTTAATCCCAAGTGTGATTTCTCCTTTTTTATCAGAACGGATGAGATATAGTTCTTTGGCCATTTGACGCTCAATCATATCAATTTCTTTTAGGTAGAATAGATATCTCTGTCCAGCATAAGTTAAAAAGGTTTGGTGCCCTTGGCTCTGGATGAGTTTTATTTTTAACTCATTTTCTAATTGCTTGATCACTTTGCTTAGGTAAGGTTGAGAAATAAAAAGGTGTGCAGCGGCTTTAGTGATGTTTGAGTATAGTTCGATACTCTCTAGATACATTAATTTTTGTTGATTTTTCAAGACTTTATAACCAGTTTGATATCCTTAGATTAATAATAAGTTATGATACGTTATGGCTATAAGTTTACTATCATTTTGAGCTAAAATCAATCTATTTTAATTTAGTAGTATAACATGATATATTCATAACTATTTAGTTATAGAAATATCTAAAAAAATTTATTTGTAAAAAATTATTTTCAAAAGTAGACTATATAAGAGCAGATTGTTAGAATAATAGCCTTATTTTAACTGTTCATATTTTAAGGAGGAAAGCAAATGGCCAATGCATCTTTGCGACATCAATTATTTGAAAAACTTGACCAAAAATGTGATCAAATGGTTGCTATTCGTCGCTATTTACATGAAAATCCCGAATTATCATTTAAAGAGACAAAAACAGCAGCTTATATTTCAGATTTTTATAAAGGTAAGGACTGTCATGTTCAGACACAATTTGGTGGTATGAATGGCGTCGTAGTTGATATCTATGGTGATAAAGCGACAGATAAGCCCATCAAACACATTGCTTTGAGAGCCGACTTTGATGCTCTTCCAATTCAGGAAGAGACAGGGCTTTCTTTTGCTTCAAAAACAGCGGGCGTCATGCATGCTTGTGGACATGATGCCCATACAGCTTATTTATTGATTTTGGCTGAGAGCTTGATTGAATTAAAATCAGAATTTTCAGGTCATATCCGTATCTTACATCAACCGACTGAAGAGGTGCCACCGGGCGGAGCAAAAGCAATGATTGAAGCAGGATGTTTAGATGGCATTGATGCTGTTCTTGGTATCCATGTTATGTCAACGATGGAAGAGGGGACGGTACAATATCACGCAGGTCCCATTCAAACAGGGCGTGCCACTTTTAAAGTTATTTTGCAAGGTAAGGGTGGACATGGTTCCATGCCACATCGTGCAAATGATACAATTGTTGCAGCTTCTAGTTTTGTTATAGCAGCGCAAACGATTGTCAGTCGTCGAGTTAATCCATTTGACACAGCAGTAGTTACTATCGGATCTTTTGATGGTAAAGGTTCTGCTAATGTGATCAAAGATAGTGTAACCTTAGAAGGTGATGTGCGCGTGATGTCTGAAGAGACACGAGGTGTTGTTGAGGAGGAATTTAAGCGTATTCTAGATGGAATAGCACAAACTTATGGTGTTAGTTATCAGTTAGACTATCAGAATGATTATCCTGTTTTAGTTAATAACAGTGAAGTGACACAGAAAGTTGCAAATAGTTTAAAATCTGTTGCTATAAAGGAAATTTTAGACGTCATTGATTGCGATCCTCAAACGCCGTCTGAAGATTTTGCCTATTATGCTCAAACAATCCCAGCTTGCTTCTTCTATGTTGGAGCACACGAAGAGGGGCAACCATATTACCCACATCATCATCCAAAATTCCAAATTGCAGAATCATCATTGATGGTATCTGCTAAATCAATGGCAACTGCAGCGCTTGCTATGCTTGAAGAAGGAGAATAGATAACATATGTTAACGACAAAGGAAAATTTCAAAGGAAATAACAAATTATTGGTGGGAATTGTACTCGCTGTACTATCATTTTGGTTATTTGCACAGTCTATTTTAAACATGGGACCAGATGTTCAGTCATCATTAGGTATTTCATCTGGTGCAATGGATATTGGTGTCTCAAGTACGGCATTGTTTTCAGGTTTATTTATTGTTGTAACTGGTGGTTTAGCAGATAAACTTGGTCGAGTTAAATTTACTTTTATTGGTCTTTGCTTAAATATTATTGGTTCTCTACTAATTGTTTTAGCTAATGGAGCAGTGCTATTTATTATGGGACGTATTTTTCAAGGATTGGCAGCAGCTTTTATTATGCCATCAACAATGGCCTTGGTTAAAACGTACTATGATGGTAAAGATAGACAACGTGCAGTTAGTTTCTGGTCAATCGGATCATGGGGTGGCTCAGGTCTATGTTCTTATTTTGGTGGAGCGGTGGCAAGTACTCTAGGTTGGCGTTATGTCTTTATCTTTTCAATCATCGCATCAGTAGTTAGTTTTCTATTAATTTTAGGAACCCCAGAAAGTAAAAATGTTGGACAAAAAACTCACTTTGATTACCTTGGTTTAATTATTTTTATTATTTCAATGTTATCGTTAAATATTGGGATATCTATGGCTCAAGAACATGGATTGATGAACGTTATTCCATTGAGTCTTTTTACAGTGATGCTTATTGGATTTGTTCTGTTTTATTATGTTGAAACACGTAAATCTAATAGTTTTATTGACTTTCATCTGTTTGAAAATCGATTTTACTTAGGTGCGACAATATCAAATTTCTTACTGAATGCAGTTGCAGGAACTCTGATTGTTATTAATACTTACATGCAACAAGGTCGCCAGCTAACACCAAAGGTTGCAGGTGAAATGTCTTTAGGCTATTTGGTTTGTGTACTAATTGCTATTCGAGTTGGTGAGAAAATTTTACAACGCTTTGGTGCCCGTAAGCCAATGCTTTTGGGAGCTATGAGTACATTTGTTGGGATATTTTTAATGACTTTGGTCAATATTCAAGGCCCTTTGTATCTTGTGTTAGTCTTTGTTGGTTATGCTTTATTTGGGACAGGCTTGGGGATCTATGCGACACCATCAACGGATACAGCTATTTCTAGTATTCCTAATGAAAAAGTAGGTTCTGCATCTGGAATTTACAAAATGGCAAGTTCACTAGGTGGTGCAATTGGTGTAGCAACTTCAATTGCGATTTATCATGCTTTTTCTGGGAATGCAGATTTTCACAAAGCAGCTTTGTGTGGATTAATTTTAAACCTAGTTTTTTGTAGTCTATCGATCTTATCAATTCTTTTTGTTATCCCTAAGAAAATTGAGGATAAATAAATAACAATACTTGAGATTCAAAATCTCAAGTATTGTTGTAATAATGTAAAAGGAATTGGGAAAGAAATTTAAAATATAATGAAATTAATGGCTTCAAACTATTGCTTTTATTTATGATTATAGTATAATGGTAAGGTATGTTATAAACATACCTGTGGGAGGTAAAAATTTCTAATTACCGCCAAAACCACAACAGGAGGATTTTTAAAAATGGCTAAAAAAGTTGAAAAACTTGTAAAACTTCAAATTCCTGCTGGTAAAGCAACTCCAGCTCCACCAGTTGGACCAGCACTTGGTCAAGCAGGAATCAACATCATGGGATTCACTAAAGAGTTTAACGCTCGTACAGCTGATCAAGCTGGTATGATTATTCCAGTTGTTATCTCAGTATATGAAGACAAATCATTTGATTTCATCACTAAAACACCACCAGCTGCTGTTCTTTTGAAAAAAGCTGCAGGTGTTGAAAAAGGATCAGGTGAACCTAACAAAACTAAAGTTGCAACAGTTACTCGTGCGCAAGTACAAGAAATTGCTGAAACTAAAATGCCAGATTTAAACGCTGCAAACCTTGAGTCTGCAATGCGTATGATCGAAGGTACTGCTCGTTCTATGGGATTCACTGTTACTGACTAATCAGAAACACCCACATAACCCGCAAGACTTCATCGTAGTTTGATGAGTGACGTGGGAGATTTTAAATCAAATCGATTGACCACATTACAAGGAGAATTTTAAAATGGCTAAAAAAAGTAAAAACTTACGTGCTGCTCTTGAGAAAATTGACAGCACTAAAGCATACAGCGTAGAAGAAGCTGTAGCTCTTGCAAAAGAAACTAACTTTGCTAAATTTGATGCAACTGTTGAAGTTTCTTATAACCTTAACATTGACGTTAAAAAAGCTGACCAACAAATCCGTGGTGCTATGGTTTTACCAGCAGGTACTGGTAAAACTTCACGTGTTCTTGTTTTTGCTCGTGGTGCTAAAGCTGAAGAAGCTAAAGCAGCAGGTGCAGACTTTGTCGGTGAAGATGACTTAGTTGCTAAAATCCAAGGTGGATGGCTTGACTTTGATGTTGTTATCGCAACACCAGATATGATGGCACTTGTTGGACGTCTTGGACGTGTCCTTGGACCTCGTAACTTGATGCCAAATCCTAAAACTGGTACAGTAACTATGGACGTTGCTAAAGCAGTTGAAGAGTCTAAAGGTGGTAAAATTACTTACCGTGCTGATAAAGCAGGTAACGTCCAAGCCCTTATTGGTAAAGTTTCATTTGATGATGCTAAATTAGTTGATAACTTCAAAGCATTTAATGATGTTATTGTTAAAGCTAAACCAGCTACTGCAAAAGGAACTTACATCACAAACCTTTCAATTACAACAACACAAGGTGTTGGTATCAAAGTTGATCCTAACTCACTTTAATCAATAAAAAAACTAGGAATTCCTTCCTAGTTTTATTTATTCTATATACTTAACTGGTTAAGTATATATTTTAATAATCAAAGGATATTATATGTGTTTCTTTTGAAAAATAGCTTTTTATATGTATTAACCTTCTTAAAGACTAATGAATGTGTGATGTGTTTTAAGTAATAGATGAGAAAAAGGAAAAATGAAATTGGCGATATGGTATGTGACTATTATGATTATTCTTTAGCAATAATCTATTAAAATGAGTTCGCAGGGAATAAGTAAATTTTGTATCGTTGTAGATTTTTTATTTTAAGATTCTTGACAAGACATTACTAAAATGATTTAATTAAGTTTGCTTAAAAAAATAATTAATTAAACTTAAAAGAAAGTTGGTGAAAATGAGACGTAACATATTATTGAGCATTACTTGTTTATTGATGGTGACTCTGACTGCATGCCATTCACAGGATAGCAAAAGTCATAAACTAAACAGTGATAAACTTACGCTTGCTTGGGGAGAAGACTTTGGTGATGTTAATCCGCATCGCTATAACCCTGATCAGTTTGTTATCCAGGATATGGTTTATGAGGGGTTGGTACGATATGGTGACAATGGGAAAATTGAACCAGCTTTAGCGGAAAGCTGGAGCATTAGTCAAGATGGAAAAACCTACACTTTTAAATTGAGAAATGCTAAATATTCTGATGGCAGTAACTTTAATGCTGCGAATGTCAAACGTAATTTTGATAGTATTTTTTCGAAGTCTAATAGAGGTAATCATAATTGGTTTAATTTAACGAATCAATTGGAAAATTATCGTGCCTTGAATCAAAGTACTTTTGAAATTAAACTGAAACAAGCTTATAGTGCTACTTTATATGATCTCTCTATGATTCGACCAATTCGCTTTTTATCTGATAGCGCTTTCCCTAAAGGTGATGATACAACTAAGAAGAATGTAAAAAAACCAATTGGAACGGGTCAATGGGTTGTGAAAAGTAAAAAGCAAAATGAATATATTACCTTCAAACGTAATGAGAATTACTGGGGAAAGAAACCAAAATTAAAAGAAGTAACCGTAAAAGTTATACCCGATGCTCAGACGCGTGCTTTAGCATTTGAATCAGGTGACGTTGATTTGATCTATGGGAATGGCATTATTGGTTTAGACACTTTTGCCCAATATACGAAGGACAAGAAATATGTCACAGCTATTTCTCAACCTATGTCAACAAGACTTTTGTTGCTAAATGCTAAGGAAACTATTTTCCAAGATAAAAAAGTTCGTCAGGCAATGAATCATGCTATTGACAAGGTTTCTATTGCTAAGAACACTTTTAGAGGAACAGAAAAGCCAGCAGACACTATTTTTTCAAAATCAACACCTCACTCAGATGCTAAGTTAAATCCTTATAGCTATAATGTTGATAAAGCAAATCAGCTATTGGATCAAGCTGGTTGGAAGATGGGAAAAAATAAGGTTCGTGAAAAAGATGGTAAAGCTCTAACCTTACGTCTTCCTTATATCGCCACTAAGGCAACTGATAAAGACCTGGTAACTTATTTCCAAGGAGAATGGCGTAAAATCGGTATTAATGTTTCTCTTATTGCTATGGAAGAAGATGATTATTGGGCTAATGCTAAAAAGGGTAATTTTGATATGATGTTAACCTATTCTTGGGGAGCACCATGGGACCCTCATGCTTGGATGTCGGCATTAACTGCCAAGGCAGATCATGGACATCCAGAAAATATAGCTTTAGAAAATCTAGCAACTAAAACTGAAATGGATAGACTTATTAAGTCAGCTCTAGTAGATCCTAAGGAAGAAAATGTCGATAGAGACTATAAGAAGGTTCTTGAATTATTGCATGATGAGGCTGTATATATCCCATTAACTTATCAATCGGTGATTTCTGTTTATAGGAAGGGTGATTTTAAAACCATGCGTTTTGCGCCAGAAGAAAATTCATTCCCATTACGCTATATAGAAAAAAACAATGTATCTAAGTAGTTCGATCATCAAAAAAATATTGTCAGCTTTTTTGGCATTGTTTTTCATATCACTTCTAACATTTATTCTTATCAAACTATCAACAGTTAATCCAGCAGAAAATTACCTTCGTTTATCAAAAATAAGTGTTAGTCCAGAAGCACTAAAAGAAGCAGAGCACTATCTAGGTTTAGATAAGCCATTATGGAAGCAGTACTGGCTGTGGTTCCAAAAAGCATTAACAGGAGATTTTGGATATTCTTATGTGCTCAGGTTGCCGGTATTAGATTTGGTTTTACAACGGTTTTTGGCTACTTTATTTCTAGGCACGAGTGCCTTCTTGCTAATTGTTACCATTTCTACCCCGTTAGGTGTGTGGGCTGGCTTACATGAATCTTCTCGGAGTGATTACTTGATTCGATTTTTGAGTTTTTCTAGTGTGTCTATGCCAAGTTTTTGGGTTGCTTACTTGTTGATGCTGCTATTTTCGGCAAAATTAAATCTTCTGCCTGTTTCAGGAGGTAACGATTTACAAAGTTTAATTTTGCCAAGTATTACCTTAAGTTTTTCTACCGTAGGTCAATATATAGCCCTTATTCGAAAAGCTATTAGTCAAGAAAATAGAAGTTTAAATGTGGAAAATGCTCGATTAAGAGGAGTAAAAGAACGTTATATTGTCACACATCACCTCCTTAGAAATGCCTTACCTGCGATAATGACGGCACTTAGCTTGACTTGGGTTTACTTATTAACAGGATCAATTATTGTTGAAGAAATTTTTTCATGGAATGGAATAGGACGTTTATTTGTGACCAGTCTAAGGACTTCAGATCTTCCAGTAATACAAGCTTGTATGCTAATTTTTGGAACCTTATTTTTAGCTAATAATTTTATGACACAGTGTCTTATGAATTGGGTTGATCCTCGGTTACGAAAGTCAAGGGAGAAATAATGTCAAAAAGAATTTATTTTTCGAGTAGCTTACTGGTATTGTTAGTGATTAGTGCCATTTTTGCCCCTATTCTATCTAGCTTTGATCCACAATACGTAGATTTATCACAAAAATTATTGGCTCCCAATAATGTTCATTTGTTAGGAACTGACCAATTGGGTAGAGATGTGTTATCTCGCTTGCTTTATGGTGCTAGATATTCACTGTTTTTAGCTATTATTATTAGCTTATTGGAATTAACGATTGGTATGTTTGTGGGTCTTATTGTTGGTTGGTATCAAGGAAAGTTAGAAAACCTCTTTTTATGGATAGCTAATATTATTTTAGCTTTTCCGAGCTTTTTGCTCTCTCTTGCAACCGTGGGGATCTTAGGTCATGGTCTAGGGAATTTAATTTTTGCAATTGTCTTTGTGGAATGGGTTTACTATGCTAAATTAATGACCAATTTAGTTAAGAGTGCAAAAAAAGAGCCTTATGTGATAAATGCGCAAATTATGGGACTTTCGGTCTGGCATATTTTAAGAAAACATATTTTTCCTTTTGTATATCAGCCAATCCTCGTTATGGTCCTTATGAATATAGGAAATATTATTTTAATGATTTCTGGCTTTTCTTTCTTAGGGATTGGTGTGCAACCTAATATCACAGAATGGGGAATGATGTTGCACGATGCTAGAGGATATTTTAGGACAGCTACTTGGATGATGTTATCTCCTGGAATTGCGATTTTTTTAACAGTATTTTCCTTTAATACTTTAGGCGATGCCATAGATAAAAAAGATTGGAAACGACAATGGAACAGTTAGAAATAAGGAAATTGTCATTACAGATAGGAGAGGTCCCTGTACTAAGAGATTTTAGTTGTAAAATAGGTATGGGAGAATCGTTAACTATTATTGGTGAGAGTGGTTCAGGGAAAACCCTCTTGGCAAAATTATTGGTTGGTCATATTCCACAAGGTATGACAGTTAGAGGAAACATATTTTTTAAGGGAGTTGATTTAGGTAAACTAACTGTAAAGCAGTGGCAGAAATTAAGGGGACGAGATATTGCCTATTTAGTACAAAATCCCATGTCTATGTTTAATCCTTTTCAAAAAATTGAAGCGCATATTTTGGAAACAATCCTTAGTCATGAGAAATGTTCAAAGAGAGTAGCCTTATCTAAAGCGTTAGAATGGATGAAACGTTTAAATTTAGATGATGCGATATCCCTGTTAAAAAAATACCCCTTTGAGCTTAGTGGAGGAATGCTACAAAGAATTATGTTAGCCACTATATTATCTCTTGATCCTCAGGTAATCATATTAGATGAGCCGACCTCAGCGGTTGATTGTCATAATTGCTCTACTATATCAGCTATTTTGCAGGAATTGCAAAATAATGGAAAAACCTTGATTACTGTAACGCATGATTATCAGTTAGCTAGAGACCTGGGGGGGCAATTACTAGTTATAAGTGAGGGAGAAGTTGTTGAACAGGGACAAACCCAAACTATTTTAAGCAATCCTCAACATAACTATACGAAAGCACTGACAGTGCAAATGGAGTATGAAGGAGATATTCTTAATGTTGGTTTGTAATCATGTCGGAAAAACCTTTGGACGACAAGAGGTTTTAAAGGACTGTCATTTTCATCTTAAGAGAGGAGAAATAATTGGTATAATGGGTAAAAGTGGCAGTGGTAAAAGTAGCCTTGCCCGACTCATTATAGGACTAGATAGTCCTACTTGTGGTTCGATACATTTTCAAGGAAAAAATTACACACCTAAAGATGGTAGGGCGCAGATTATCCTTGTTTTTCAAGATGCGCTTAGTTCGGTCAATCCATATTTTAGTATTGAGGAAATTTTGAATGAAGCTTTTTATGGAAAAAAAATAACTTTTGAATTATGCCAAATATTAGAAGCGGTGGGTTTAGATGGAACTTATCTAAAATATAAAGCTAGACAACTTAGTGGTGGTCAGCTACAGAGAGTTTGTATCGCTAGAGCTTTACTCTTAAAGCCTAAAATTATTATTTTTGATGAATCCTTAAGTGGATTAGACCCAGTAACTCAAATTAAAATGCTACATTTATTACAAAAAATAAAACGCCGTTATGAATTAAGTTTTATAATGATTTCTCATGACCCTAAAATTTGTCAAGCTATCTGTAACCGGGTCTTTCTGATAAAAAATGGTTATTTAGTAGAAGATAATGAATTCTTGAAGAGAGCGTGTTCTACTAACTGTTTGACCAATCTCTGAATTATTATGTTTTTCTTATTTTAGGAGTTGATAAAGAAATCAACTTACTAGTGTCATTGCTCTATTAAAATTTTGCCTTTTATGGTAAAATAATAAAGACAAAATAAGGAGAACATAGTAGTGGAACCTAAATATCAACGTATATTAATTAAGTTATCTGGTGAAGCATTGGCGGGAGATAAGGGTGTCGGTATTGACATTCCTACCGTTCAATCTATTGCAAAAGAAATTGCCGAAGTACACAATTCAGGTGTTCAAATAGCACTTGTCATTGGTGGAGGTAACCTTTGGCGTGGAGAACCTGCAGCAGAAGCAGGGATGGATCGTGTTCAAGCTGATTATACAGGGATGTTAGGGACAGTAATGAATGCTCTTGTAATGGCTGATAGCCTTCAACAATATGGGGTAGATACTAGAGTTCAAACAGCTATTCCAATGCAAACTGTTGCTGAGCCTTACGTACGTGGTCGTGCTTTACGTCATCTAGAGAAGAATCGTATTGTTGTCTTTGGAGCGGGTATTGGTTCGCCTTATTTCTCAACTGATACAACAGCAGCGCTTCGTGCTGCTGAGATTGAGGCAGAAGCAATTTTAATGGCTAAAAATGGAGTAGATGGTGTTTATAATGCTGATCCAAAGAAAGATGCCAATGCTGTCAAATTTGATGAATTAACTCACGTTGAAGTAATAAAACGAGGGTTAAAAATCATGGATGCAACCGCATCAACTATTTCAATGGATAATGATATTGACCTTGTTGTTTTCAATATGAATGAGACTGGTAATATTAAGCGTGTTGTTCTTGGAGAACAAATCGGAACAACTGTTTCAAACAAAGCATCTGAATAGGAGTGTATAAAAAATATGACTAAGGAAATCGTTACAAAAGCTCAAGAGCGTTTTGAGCAATCACACCAAAGTTTATCAAGAGAATTTGCAGGGATTCGTGCAGGACGTGCTAATGCTAGCTTGCTTGATCGTATTCAAGTTGAGTATTATGGAGCGCCAACCCCACTTAACCAATTAGCCTCTATTACTGTACCAGAAGCTCGTGTCCTTTTAATTTCACCATTTGATAAATCATCAATCAAAGATATTGAGCGTGCTATTAACGAATCAGATTTAGGTATTAATCCTGCAAATGATGGTTCAGTTATTCGTCTTGTTATTCCAGCTTTGACAGAAGAAACACGTCGTGATTTAGCTAAAGAAGTGAAAAAAGTCGGAGAAAATGCTAAGATTGCTATCCGTAATATTCGCCGTGATGCTATGGATGAAGCTAAGAAGCAAGAAAAGAATAAAGAAATTACAGAAGATGACTTGAAATCTCTTGAAAAAGATATTCAAAAGGCTACTGATGATGCTGTAAAACATATTGATGAGATGACTGCTAATAAAGAAAAAGAATTGTTGGAAGTTTAATAGTAACGTTTGCTATCTTTATTATGATTGGCAAGTAATAAAATGATTATGGAGGTAACTGATAGAATCAAAACCAGATGGATTTGGTTTGTCGGTTACCTTTTTAAAAGGAGAAAAATGAATACATTATTAGCGACAGTCATAACAGGCTTAGTAACTGATGAAAACAAAGATTTTTATTTTATCCAAAAAGATGGCTTTACCTTTGCATTATCAAAGTCAGAAGGAGAGCATCACATTGGTGAAATGGTTAAAGGATTCGCCTATACAGATATGCAACAAAAAGCACGTCTTACAACTAAAGAAACATTTGCGACTCGAGATCATTATGGTTGGGGGACAGTTACTGAGGTACGTAAAGACTTGGGAGTATTTCTTGATACTGGTCTTCCAGATAAGCAAGTGGTTGTTTCTTTGGATGTTCTTCCTGAATTGAAAGAACTTTGGCCTAAAAAAGGTGATCGCCTCTACGTTTGCTTAGATGTTGATAAAAAAGATCGTCTCTGGGCTCTCCCTGCAGATCCTGAAGTGTTTCAACGAATGGCAACCCCTGCATATAACAATATGCAAAATCAAAATTGGCCAGCAATCGTTTATCGCTTAAAATTGTCAGGAACTTTTGTTTATCTACCAGAAAATAATATGCTCGGCTTTATTCACCCTAGTGAACGTTACAGTGAACCTCGTTTAGGGCAAGTGCTGGATGCACGAGTTATTGGCTTCAGAGAAGTTGATAGAACCTTAAATTTATCATTAAAGCCTCGTTCTTTTGAAATGTTAGAAAATGACGCACAAATGATTTTAACGTATTTAGAAAGTAACGGAGGATTCATGACTTTAAATGATAAATCTTCTCCAGAGGAAATTAAAGCTACTTTTGGAATTTCCAAAGGTCAGTTTAAAAAAGCACTTGGAGGACTCATGAAAGCTAAAAAGATCAAACAAGATCAGCTAGGTACAGAATTATTATAAACTTTTGAACTTTTAAAGTTTTCTCACGAGGTCGTTTTAGTTATAGCTAGAATTAATGGCTAATTATAGAAAAAAGCTGAGAGGAAATTTTGGCTTTTTTTGTTATAATGTATCTATTAAAAAGAATGGAGAACGATATGGAACGTGCGATTTTTGCTGGAGGTTGTTTTTGGTGTATGGTACAACCATTTGAAGAATTAGATGGTATTGAATCTGTTTTATCTGGATACACTGGAGGACATGTTGAGAATCCAACTTATAAAGAAGTTTGTAGTAAAACTACTGGACATACAGAAGCTGTTGAAATTATTTTTAATCCTGAAAAAATCTCTTATGCAAATTTAGTTGAGTTATATTGGGCACAAACAGATCCAACAGACGCTTTTGGTCAGTTTGAAGATCGTGGGGATAATTATCGTCCTGTCATCTTTTATGAGAATGAAGAGCAACGTCAGATTGCTCAAAAATCAAAAGATAAGCTACAAGCTTCGGGTAGATTTGATAGACCAATTGTAACCAGCATTGAGCCTGCTGATACTTTTTACCCAGCAGAAGACTATCATCAAGCATTCTATCGGACTAACCCTGCTCGTTACGCCTTGAGTAGTGCCAGAAGACATGCATTTCTAGAGGAGAACTGGCATTGAGAAAATCATTTTACAGTTGGTTGATGACACAAAGAAATCCAAAATCAAATGAACCAGTAGCAATCCTAGCAGATTACGCTTTTGATGAAACCACTTTTCCAAAACATAGTTCGGATTTTGAAACAGTTAGTCGTTATTTAGAAGATGAGGCCAGTTTTTCCTTTAATTTAACAGATTTTGATGATATTTGGGAAGATTATCTCAATCATTAACAATAATATAGAGATTGTATTTTCAATCTCTTTTTTTAGGTTATAGAAATTGGACACATTGTCTAAGACTGTCTGAAAAGCAGGTTTTTTAATGGCAATCGTTTTCACAAAGGAGTAGAATATAGTCATCTAAAATATAGCCCTAGGGAGGTTGTTTATGAGATATACAAATGGAAATTTTGAAGCCTTTGCAAGACCTCGAAAACCTGAAGGTGTGGATAAAAAATCCGCTTATATTGTTGGTTCTGGTTTAGCAGGATTAGCTGCCGCTGTCTTTTTAATACGTGATGGTCAAATGGATGGTCAACGTATTCATATTTTTGAAGAACTACCTCTTTCTGGAGGATCACTTGACGGTGTCAAACGACCTGATATCGGTTTTGTAACGCGTGGTGGTCGTGAAATGGAAAATCACTTCGAATGTATGTGGGATATGTACCGTTCCATCCCCTCTCTCGAAGTTCCAGATGCTTCTTATCTAGATGAATTTTATTGGCTTGACAAGGATGATCCCAATTCATCTAACTGTCGCCTCATTCATAAACAGGGAAATCGCTTAGAATCTGATGGGGATTTTACACTCGGAACACATTCCAAAGAGTTAGTTAAGCTAGTCATGGAGACTGAAGAGTCTTTAGGTGCTAAAACGATTGAAGAAGTCTTTTCAAAAGAATTTTTTGAAAGTAATTTTTGGACTTATTGGGCTACTATGTTTGCCTTTGAGAAATGGCATTCAGCGATTGAAATGCGTCGATATGCTATGCGCTTTATCCATCATATTGGTGGTCTGCCTGATTTCACTTCATTAAAATTTAATAAATATAATCAATATGATTCTATGGTGAAACCAATCATTAGTTATTTGGAGTCTCATAATGTAGATGTTCAATTTGATAGCAAGGTAACTAATATCTCCGTAGACTTTAAGAACGGTCAGAAGCTTGCAAAAGCTATTCATCTCACAGTTGGCGGTGAAGCAAAAACAATTGATCTTACTCCAGATGATTTTGTTTTTGTAACGAATGGATCTATCACTGAAAGTACGAACTATGGTAGTCATGATACTGTAGCTAAACCTAATACCGATTTGGGAGGTTCTTGGAATCTTTGGGAAAACTTAGCTGCTCAATCTGATGAATTTGGACATCCTAAAGTCTTCTACAAAGATATTCCAAAAGAGTCATGGTTTGTTTCTGCTACTGCAACAATAAAAGATCCAGCTATCGAACCTTATATAGAGCGTTTAACACATCGTGACCTCCATGATGGTAAAGTAAATACAGGAGGCATTGTTACAGTTACAGATTCTAATTGGATGATGAGCTTTGCTATCCATCGCCAACCGCATTTCAAAGAGCAAAAGGAAAATGAAACAATTGTTTGGATTTATGGACTCTATTCAAATGTGGAAGGTAATTATATTAAAAAACCAATTGAAGAATGTACTGGTCGAGAAATCACAGAAGAGTGGTTGTATCACTTAGGTGTTCCTGAAATGAAGATTCATGATTTATCTGATAAACAATATGTAAGTACAGTTCCTGTTTATATGCCTTACATTACTAGTTATTTCATGCCTCGAGTTAAAGGTGACCGACCAGATGTTATCCCGCAAGGTTCTGTTAACCTAGCCTTCATTGGTAATTTTGCAGAATCTCCATCCAGAGATACAGTATTTACAACGGAATATTCTATTAGAACTGCTATGGAAGCTGTTTATACTTTCTTAAATATTGAACGTGGTGTTCCAGAAGTCTTTAATTCAGCATTTGATATTCGTGTCTTGTTGCAATCTTTATACTATCTCAATGATAAGAAATCTGTTGAAGATATGGATTTACCAATACCTGCCTTAATGCGTAAAGTAGGCATGAAAAAAATTAGAGGAACTTATTTAGAAGAATTACTTCGAGAAGCTCATCTTTTATAATGTAAAATAAAATCGAGAAAACTTGTTTTTCTCGATTTTTTAGTTTTACAACGACTAAAATCACCAAAGAAAATGAAATTTTGTTATAATGTAGTCACTTACTGTACGAAAAGGAAGAATAATTTGCAAGAATACTCTATCGAAATTACTTTACAACATCCAGATGATATGATGTCACTCTTTGGCAGCAATGAGCGCCATTTAAAATTAATTGAAGAAAATTTAGATGTTATCATTCATGCTAGAACTGAACGTGTTCAGGTATTAGGTGACTCTGAAGAAGCAGTAGAAACCGCTCGGTTAACCATTGAAGCATTATTAGTGCTTGTTAACCGCGGGATGACTGTGAATACTTCAGATGTTGTAACAGCCTTATCCATGGCACAAAATGGTTCAATTGATAAATTCGTTGCCCTTTATGAGGAAGAAATTATTAAGGATAGCTATGGTAAGCCTATCCGTGTTAAGACTTTAGGGCAAAAAATATACGTTGATAGCGTTAAAAATCATGATGTTGTTTTTGGTATTGGGCCTGCTGGAACGGGAAAAACTTTTTTAGCAGTCACTCTAGCAGTAACGGCACTAAAGCGTGGTCAAGTTAAACGAATAATCTTAACGAGACCAGCGGTTGAAGCTGGTGAAAGCCTTGGTTTCTTGCCTGGAGATCTCAAAGAGAAAGTTGATCCTTATTTGAGACCAGTTTATGATGCCCTATATCAAATTTTAGGTAAAGAGCAAACAAGTCGCTTAATGGAGCGTGAAATCATCGAAATTGCTCCATTGGCTTACATGCGTGGTCGTACTTTAGATGATGCATTTGTCATATTAGATGAAGCGCAAAACACCACTATAATGCAAATGAAAATGTTCCTAACACGTCTTGGCTTCAATTCTAAAATGATTGTAAATGGCGATGTTAGCCAAATTGACTTACCAAAGAATGTTAAATCTGGTTTGATTGATGCTGTTGAGAAATTACGAAATATCAAAAAGATTGACTTTATTCATTTATCAGCAAAGGATGTTGTAAGACACCCTGTCGTTGCTGAAATAATAAATGCTTATTCAGATTCAGAAAGTAGTCACAAGCTACAATCTGATAAGGACTGATGTTTGCCACTAGGAGACGTTGTTAGAGAGTGTGTCAATATGTAAAAAACGCCTAATGCTTTAGGCGTTTTTATGATGGTGTACTTCAACTTAACCTATCAAGTGTTGAAAATTTTCTTTAAGCATGACGTCGAGATGCATTATTATATCGTTTAATGTTTCTTTAACAGTGTGTTCGTTGGAGTTGTGATGACATAGTTTAATGATATTTTCTTCGAAATGTTTAGGAAGCAATGTAGCATTCTTCTTAGCATAGGAAATCATTCTTTTTTCGCCAGGATGTGTCAACTTATTAAGTGCAAAAATAATATCAAAGTAGGAATCTAAGAAAGCAGTAGTTCTATGGTGAGTACTAACAAAGTCTTGGCGTTTAAGGGCTTTTATAATTTGTTTATCGTAAGAGGGAAGCTTGCCAGTTAATAAGTTACGATTTTGAATGATAATTTGTTTTTGTAACTGACTGGGATAAGAAACTTCGAATCTCTCTTTGAGTGATTGTAATTGATTTTCAGGATCATAGAGTATTTGGCAATTGATGAGGTTATGCCAAAAACAAGTAGTGTATCCAATTCGAGAATTGTGGTGTTCAACGACATCTTCTAAGTCTGATAAAAAGTTATCTATGTTACGATAGAGAATATCAATATCAGTTCCGTCGTTTAAAGTACCATTATCTTCAAGCTCCCAGTAATGATTGTTAAGTTCAATGTAATGACAGTGCTTGTTAAGGATACGTTTACGACTAGTGATATCAGGAGTTGCTGCACAATAAACATACAAATCATAATCGGAAGATTGGTCAAAACTGTCACCAGAGCGTGAGCCTCCGAGTGCTATAGCAACAACATTTGGAAGTTTAGAGAAATCTTGTCAGAGTTTTGTGAAATGGTCCATAAATGCTCTCCTAAAAATGTAAAATATTGATGTGTCTCCATTCTACAGGGCTATCTCTTTTTAGTCAATAATTAATAGTAAGTTAATAAAAGAGGTAACGGTTCTAATATTCAAGAAGTGTATATGAGTGATTTGAAAAGGAGATATTTTATGCTACAATACGTACATATTAGTTTAAACAAGGTGATAGAATGAAACAAGATTATATTTCCTACATTAGGTCAAAAGTTGGACATGAGACTATCTTTTTAACATATTCTGGTGGTATTTTGACAGATGGTAAGGGACGTGTCTTACTCCAATTAAGAGCTGATAAGAATTCTTGGGGAATTATTGGTGGATGTATGGAGTTAGGTGAGTCATCAGTAGATACATTGAAAAGAGAATTTTTCGAAGAAACTGGATTGAGAGTGGAACCAATCAGACTGTTAAATGTTTATACTAACTTTCAAGACTCTTATCCCAATGGCGATAAAGCACAAACCGTCGGTTTTATTTATGAAGTAAGCTGTCCAAAACCAGTTAATATAGAAGGTTTTCATAATGAGGAAACATTGCAATTGGACTATTTTTCTAAAGAAGACGTCAAAAATATTACGATCGTAAATGAACAACACCAATTAATTTTAGATGAATATTTTTCACAAACATTCCAAATGGGGCGTTAAAAGGATGGGAAATACTAGGTGTGACTTTAAAGAACTTCTAACTTTTATTGATATGTTGTTAGGCATTCTTGTAGAAACAAATGTTAAGAAAATAAGGAGTTCTCATTTGTATATTTTATAATTATTAAAAAGAAAAACAGTAGCTTGCAATAATTTAGTGACTGTTTTTTTAGAAAGCATAAGAAGTACAGAAAAAGAAAATTATGGAATATTGGATGGTGGGGATATGCTTTACTTACGGTATTGGAATGATATACTTAAAGAAATCCAGTTTTAGAAATCTAAATTTCTAAGTAAAATAGCATAAAGGAGAGTAGATGAATGAAGATAACATTACACGGCGTTGCTGAAACGTTATTAATCACCTTATATATTAGGGCTAAAGATGCGATGGCTAAACATCCGATACTTAATGATCAAAAATCCTTAGCAATTGTTGAACAGATAGAATATGATTTTGATAAATTCGATAATTCAGAAGCTTCTTTTTATGCAACATTAGCTAGAATTCGCGTTATGGATAGAGAAATCAAAAAATTTATTAGAGAAAATCCAAATAGTCAAATCCTTTCAATTGGTTGTGGACTTGATACAAGGTTTGAAAGAGTCGATAATGGACAAATTAGGTGGTATAACCTTGATTTGCCAGAGGTTATGGAGATAAGAAAATTATTTTTTGAAGAGCATGAAAGAGTTACTAATATAGCAAAATCAGCCCTAGATGAAACTTGGACACGGGAGGTAAATCCCCAAAATGCCCCTTTTCTAATCGTGTCAGAAGGTGTTTTAATGTTTCTAAAAGAAGATGACGTAGAGACTTTTCTTCATATCCTGACAAATTCATTTAGCCAATTTATGGCACAATTTGATTTGTGTCATAAGGAAATGATTAATAAAGGAAAGCAACATGATACAGTAAAGTATATGGATACAGAATTTCAGTTTGGTATCACAGATGGTCATGAGATTGTGGATTTAGACCCTAAATTAAAGCAAATAAATCTGATTAACTTTACAGATGAGATGAGCAAATTTGAGTTAGGCACACTTCGCTCTTTACTTCCAACAATTCGTAAATTTAATAATTGTTTAGGTGTGTACGAATATAAAGCATCTGAGAAAAAGTAACAAAAATCTATTTATATAAAGAGACATTCTAAATGTAAATTTGTCATAATCGTTATAGCATTTGTAGCTTTGTTTATTTAGGAATTAGTTTTACGTAAGTTAGGCGCTCTAAAGTTTGTATTTTGAAGTAAATACTAATTCATAAGTCAGAATTTTATTGAAATGGATTATAAGTGTGTAATAGTGATTATTAGCTTTCTCTCCCTTTTTTAATACTCTTATGGTATAATGATGTGAAAGAATAGCTTGAAGGAAGGAAGAGAACGCACTTTTATTTTGAGAACTAGTTTTAGATAAAAGTGAAAAACTTAGGAAAGTAGATGTGTCGATTATTTAGAATTATGCATTACACTTTATCTTTTCTAAACGTTTTGGGTCGTTCTTACTATATAAGATGTACGTTGAAATGATTGATGAAACTGGACAAGTTTCAGAAGATATCAAAAAGCAAACTCTTGATTTGTTAGAGTTTGCAGCACAAAAAACAGGTAAAGAGAATAAAGAAATGGCTGTAACGTTTGTCACTAATGAACGTAGCCATGAATTGAATTTAGAGTATCGAGATACCGATCGTCCGACTGATGTTATCAGTTTAGAATATAAACCTGAGGTTGATATTTCTTTTGATGAAGAAGATCTGGCTGAAAATCCTGAACTTGCTGAGATGCTAGAAGATTTTGATTCTTATATTGGTGAACTTTTTATTTCTATTGATAAAGCTAAAGAACAAGCAGAAGAGTACGGTCACTCTTATGAACGTGAAATGGGCTTTTTAGCTGTACATGGTTTTTTGCATATTAACGGTTATGATCATTATACACCCGAAGAAGAAAAAGAGATGTTCAGCTTACAGGAAGAAATTTTAACTGCTTATGGACTTAAACGACAATAATCAAAAAAAATGGAAAAATCGCACCTTAACATCAAGCATGGAATTTGCTGTTACAGGGATTTTTACAGCTTTTAAAGAAGAAAGAAATATGCGTAAGCATTTGGTTTCTGCCATTTTAGTAATACTTGCTGGTCTTACTTTTCAAGTATCTATGGTGGAGTGGTTATTTCTTTTATTGAGTATTTTTTTGGTAATTACTTTTGAAATTATCAATTCAGCTATTGAAAATGTAGTTGATTTGGCAAGTAATTACCATTTCTCGATGCTGGCTAAAAATGCTAAAGATATGGCAGCAGGAGCGGTTTTAGTTGTTTCCTTATTTGCCGTATTGGTGGGATTGATTATTTTTATACCCAAGATACTTGCTTTACTTTTATGATGAGAAGTATTACGAATAAATTGAATGGAGAAAGAAAAGAAATGACATTTAAGTCAGGATTTGTAGCAATTTTAGGTCGTCCAAATGTTGGAAAATCAACCTTCCTAAACCATGTTATGGGACAAAAAATTGCTATCATGAGTGATAAAGCTCAAACAACACGTAATAAAATTATGGGGATTTATACAACAGAAACTGAGCAAATTGTTTTCATTGATACCCCAGGAATTCATAAACCAAAGACCGCCCTTGGTGATTTTATGGTTGAATCTGCTTATAGTACTTTACGTGAAGTTGAAACAGTTCTTTTCATGGTTCCTGCCGATGAAAAGCGAGGCAAAGGCGATGATATGATTATTGAACGTCTTAAGGCTGCCAAGATTCCTGTTATTTTAGTAATCAACAAAATTGATAAGGTTCATCCAGACCAACTTTTGGAACAGATTGATGACTTCCGTAGTCAAATGGATTTTAAAGAAGTAGTGCCAATTTCTGCCCTTCAAGGAAATAATGTGCCAACCCTAATCAAGTTATTGACTGATAATCTTGAAGAAGGTTTCCAATATTTCCCAGAAGATCAGATTACTGATCATCCGGAACGATTTTTAGTATCAGAAATGGTTCGTGAGAAGGTACTTCATTTAACGCAACAAGAGGTTCCTCACTCAGTAGCTGTTGTTGTCGAATCCATGAAACGTGATGAAGAAACTGATAAAGTGCATATTCGTGCAACTATCATGGTTGAACGTGATAGTCAAAAAGGCATTATCATTGGAAAACAAGGTGCTATGCTCAAGAAAATAGGAAAAATGGCGCGCCGTGATATTGAACTTATGTTAGGTGATAAAGTTTACCTAGAGACTTGGGTAAAAGTCAAGAAAAACTGGCGTGATAAAAAGCTTGATTTAGCTGATTTTGGCTATAATGAAAAAGAGTATTAATGAGTTTATTTTGAGATCCGCAAGTTAGTGGGGAAGAGTTAGATAAGTTCACCGTGAGACTTGATTCGCACAGAAAAAGCAATTCACGAGGATAAAACCAACTAGTCATAATTTTGAGATTATATTCACAAATTAATTAAAGGGAGCCAAACATGCTTGTTGGCCCCTTCTTAAATAAAGGAGAGCACATGACTCAAGATTATATTTGCTACCTATAAAGTAGAGGAGGTGAGGATATGCATAATATATTAAGATTTTTAGGCATTGTTATTATTTCTGCAGTGATTCTATTTAGTATAGGTAGTTTCTACGATTTATCATTAATGAAAAATATACTACTTATCTGTTGGAGTTTTCTCTTTGATCTATTGGTTTTTGTCTTCAAACAAAGACAAACGACAGAAGTACTCACATGGTATCAAGTTGTTAAGCAATTTTGGTTATTTATTAAGTGTACTATTCTTATTCCTATCTTAGTTGCTTTTATTATAATGAAAGGATGTTTGACAAGTATATCAGATATATTAATTTACTTTTATTTACACCTTGTCGTTGTTTATTATACGATAGGAATGATTTTATCATTAGGTCGTATCATTTCTCCTGAACACTCTATGTTTAATAAACTTAGAAAGTGAAATGAATTATATTTAAAATTTGTTTTCAACAGAGCGGATTTGACCATCTGTTGTTTGCCATGCCTTTCATAATTTTTCAGTAATTATGATAGTTGTTCTGTTCTCCCAATCATAAAACTTTAAATAAGATTCTATTAGTTCTTGCCTCACTCTCCTTAAGTTTTTGGTAAAAATCGAAAAGTTACCAGACTTTAAAGGGGAGTTTTTTATTTGTCAACAGTTAGTAGAAAAACGATATATTGCTCCATTTAGATTAATTATGGAGATAACCAAATAATAGCTTGTGATAAGAAGATACCTTTGAAGTTTCAGAAAAAATCTGTTTTCCATCCTGCTATATTCATCTTTGCCAAAGTTGCAACAACACAATAATAACAATTGCTTGGGCATTGGGTGATTAGTTTACTATCAATAGGGTTAGAGTGGAGTTGGAGTATATGGATTGGCATTAATCTTATAATGATGATTCTGTTGAGTTATGTGCTAACAAAAACTGAGCCAATCAGTAACTACCAAGAGTCATCATCTAACCTCAAAAAATGGCTATTTGCAATAGGTGCTTTTAGCGTTTTATTTTGCTGGGCACTACTAGTAAAAACATTTTTCCCAATAAGGCAAAACCAGGAGGGATTAATAGCTGATATGAATCAGGTCAATCACTACTTTCGAGTTGTCTTATTATTGACTATCTGTCTTATTGCCCCAATTTAAGAAGAGATAACGTTCAGGTTGTTTGTCATGAGAACATTTGGGAACTCCCTGAGTGGTCCCTTGGTTGTGATCTTATCTTCTATACTATTTAGCTGGTCTCACTTACATGGTCTATCTGTCGTCGACTTTGTTGTCTATTTTGGTATGGGTTTGATTTTCGCTAGTTTGCACCACTATACAAAATCCATTCATTATTCGATTGGCGAGCATATTGTTTGGAATAGTTTGTCATATATTTTTTATTTTCTAGCATTTTTGCTTGATTTACTCTAAGTAATAAGATTGAGAGACTAATCATTACTAAGACATTTTTGTCAGTTTAAAAGAGCTTTTTGGCTCTTTTGTTATTCGTTTTTTTAATGAATAAAATGTTATTATTTTATTGTTAACTAAATAAAGTTCGTAACTTTATATGATTTATATAGAATTACGAGTTTTTTGTTAGATAAATATGAGAAAATATAGTATGATGAATTCCTAAATAAAAAATAATGAAAGGAACATGATGTTAAAAGATGTTAATGTTGGAATGAGTCATTTATTAGTTAGAGGTGCTATTATTCTAGTAGTAGGGATTGTTTTTCTGTTGCAACAGATTCAGTAAGTACTTCAAGTGGGAGCTTTGGAATAGGTTATCGAGAAGAAAAGACCCAGACGTTCTCTTTGGATCAGCTGTCCCAAGTGATTTTGTATTGCGGGGAGCCCAATACTGTTAGATTTACTTATACAAATAGCTTCTATATGATGAAAGATATTTATATCGCTCTGGATGGTGCTGGTAGCTCTTTGACCACTCATGATCATGCTGTTCCTAATGATTAAACCAGATTATATAAGGTATTTCAAAGTCATTGACGATATGCATGATACCATGTACCAACAGACTGTTTTTCATGTTCAACTGCAAGCTTGGAAATACACCATGAAATCGATTGATCAATTAGTTGTAGATGATTTGAATCATATCAGTAATGAGAAAACCACTTTGGTTAAATAAAAAGGAACACTGTCAAAAATGGCAGTGTTCCTTTTTATTTTAGGAGAGAGCTAAGATTGGTCATCTAATGGGATTTCCACATGTTCAACTGTCATAGTAATGACAGGTTTGATAACACAATCTCTGTCTTTAGGGATAGTCTCCTGTTGCAGAGGCGCCTCATCGCTCCAAATTTTCTTGTCAGAACAATTGGAATGTAGATAATTTGAATCAGTCTTTTTAGACATTTCATATCCTTTCCAGGCTCAATACAATTTTTGAGTTATGCACCTTGATGGCGATCAGCTGGAATATCTTTAGCTAATGCATTGTATTGACTATCCAAAAGATGATCAGCATCCATTATTGTTTTACCAACAAGGAAATATTTATTGCTTTTTATATTATTATCCCATGTTGTATCAACATAATATTTAACGCCATTAATAGTAACAATGTTCCAAGCGTGATTTCCACCTCCAGCTTGACCAGTTACATACCATACTGATAAGCCAGCAGTAGCAGCCATATCTTTAAACATTACTGCAAAGGCTTGACAAACACCACGTTTATCTTTGTAGAGTGCTTCAGGAGCATGGATACTGATACCACTAGCAGTTTCACGAGTGGTTGCCAGTTCTTCAGTCGCGTAAGTGTAATTATTAACCAAGTGGTCATGAATTACTTTAGCTTTTTCATAATCACTTGTGATATTTTTGTTAGTAATATTTTCTTTGACAAAAGAATCTACAAACTGTTTATATTCTTTATGTAATCCTACCATGTCACCTTTAAGAGTATAGGTGATTGTGATGTCGCTTTTTACAATAATGCGTTGGATTTGTCCACCAAGAGTATAAGTGCTAATGTTACTTTTGGCATTGAATTCAGTTGCTGTTCCAAGTGTATCTCCAATTTCCCGGATGATGCTTCCGAGATTTTTTTGGTATTCGTCAACTTGTTCTTGAGTTTTAAACTCCATTTGAACACTGATGTGTGGTACTTGGTTGCTAATATTATTTCGTAAAACTTCTTTTAAACTATCGTAATCGGCAATATTAGCTGACTCAGGCTGTGATGCCTTTGCATCAGAGGTAGCCTGTTTTTCCTCACTCTTAGTTACTTCTTGTTTATTGCCTGACGCTTCTGATTGAGTAGTTTTTTCTTCTACTTTGTTTGCAGGAACAGAAGTATTTTCGCTAACTTTGAGAGTAGCAAGTTTAGAAGTCTCAGTTTCAATAGCCGCTGTTGATAGGGCATCTACTTCTTGTTGAAGGATTGCCATAGCAGCTTTGTAATTATTAACTTCAGCTACAAGAGGTTCAATTTGATTTCTGAGTGAATGAAATAAATTTTCAGCTTCTTGTATAGAATTCACAGAGTTGTAGTTTACAGTTGCTAAAATAGCTTGAATTTTGTTAACAACCTGATTACGTTGCCCCACGAGCTGAGCTGCTTTATTTTGACTTGTCTGAAGCTTATTATGATTTTGGTCAATCAGATTTTGAACAGTTTGGTTAATGACATTACGTTGATTAACGATAGCATTATAGTTACTGGGAGAGAGATGACCAGCTTTCACCTGGTTAAATAATTGCTCATCTTTTTGTTTAAATAATGTTATAGCTCTATTTAACTGTTCAATAGTTGGATTAGCATTTAGTTGAGTGAATGAGTTGACATTATCAACAACAAATTGATTGAGCAAACGATGTTGTTCCTTGATGTAACTAATAAGCTGCTCTTCATTATTTTGCTTACTGATATAGTGATACTCACTGGTGGTGTCATCAGCTTTAACCTCATAGTTAATAGTTGATAGTGAACTGATAATTAAAGCTGCGGCAAGGCCACTAATAATTTTTTTAATCTTCATTAGTTCTCCTGTTATAAACTAAATAAAATGGGATTCCATAACAACCATTTGTGGGGAGTTTTATCCACCAACGATAATTAGGATATCCATGATTAATGTGAACAACAAAGCTTTGTTAATTTTTTTCATGACTATCTCCTTTCTGATTTTCTATTTTGTACTTGTATTATATAATGGATTTAAAGGGTCTTTTAAATTGTTGTGAAAGTGGGAAAAATGGAAAAAGAATTAGGAAAAACACTAAGAAGATTACGTAAAGGAAAAAAAGTTAGTATTTCTTCTTTAGCAGATGAGCACCTATCCAAGTCACAAATCTCAAGGTTTGAGAGAGGAGAGTCAGAAATTACTTGTAGTCGTTTGCTTAATATTTTAGACAAACTCAACATCACTATTGATGAATTTGTGTCGATTCATTCTAAGGCGCACACTCATTTTTTTATCCTTTTAAATCGAGTAAGAAAATATTGTGCTGAAAAAAATGTAACTAAATTAGTGGCTCTCTTAGAGGATCATAACCATAAAGACTATGAAAAGATTATGATTAAGGCTCTTATTTTTTCAATTGATCAATCAATAGAGCCTAATCAAGAAGAATTAGCACGCTTAACAGACTATCTTTTTACGGTGGAGCAGTGGGGATATTATGAAATTATTCTCTTAGGAAATTGCTCACGTCTCATTAATTACAATACTTTATTTTTATTGACCAAAGAAATGGTTAATTCGTTTGCTTATTCAGAACAAAATAAAACCAATAAAATCCTAGTTACACAATTAGCAATTAATTGTCTAATCATCAGCATTGATCACTCTTACTTTGAGCATAGCCACTACTTAATTGATAAGGTTAGATCATTGTTACAGGATGAAGTTAATTTCTATGAAAAAACTGTTTTCTTATATGTAACTGGATACTATCATTTAAAACTTGGTGATACTTCTTCAGGAAAAGAAGATATGAGGAAAGCTTTACAGATTTTTAAATATTTAGGTGAAGATTCATTTTACAATACTTATAATGAACATTATTGTCAAAAAGTACTTGGCAATAATAAAGAATGCTAATGAGTGCAAGTTTATGAGTAATTTTTAAAGCTTTTGTCTCAAAATGATAATAAGAAAGGAAAATAGAAATCGAATGGTCAGGTGACATCAAGAACGTTTGGAAATTATTGCTCTAAGCAATGACTATTGATTTTTAGACTATATATTTATGCCAGAATTACCAGAAGTAGAAACCGTTAGAAAAGGACTAGAAAGACTTGTAGTTAATCAAGAAATAGCTTCTATAACGATTAAAGTCCCTAAAATGGTGAAAACTGATTTGAATGACTTTATGATAAGTCTACCAGGAAAAACAATTCAACAGGTATTGAGACGAGGGAAGTATCTTCTTTTTGATTTTGGTGAAATGGTTATGGTATCACATTTACGCATGGAAGGAAAATATCTACTCTTCCCAAATAAAGTACCAGATAACAAACATTTTCACCTTTATTTCAAATTGACTAATGGCAGCACATTGGTTTACCAAGATGTCCGTAAATTTGGGACATTTGAGTTGGTTCGTAAATCATCTCTCAAAGATTATTTTACTCAAAAAAAATTAGGTCCTGAGCCAACTGCTGACACATTTCAATTTGAGCCTTTTTCAAAAGGCTTAGCAAACTCCAAAAAGCCAATAAAACCTTTACTATTAGATCAGAGATTAGTAGCAGGACTTGGAAATATTTACGTAGATGAAGTCTTGTGGGCAGCAAAAATTCACCCACAGCGTTTGGCTAATCAATTGACCGAATCTGAAACAAGCTTATTACACAAGGAAATTATTCGCATTTTAACTTTAGGCATCGAAAAAGGTGGCTCCACGATTAGAACATATAAGAATGCTCTTGGAGAGGACGGTACGATGCAAAAGTATTTACAGGTCTATGGTAAAACTGGGCAACCGTGTCCAAGGTGTGGTTGTTTAATTAAGAAGATAAAAGTAGGAGGGAGAGGGACGCATTATTGCCCTCGGTGTCAATGCTTATGACAAAAATAATAGGACTGACAGGAGGGATAGCTTCTGGAAAGTCAACGGTAACAAAAATAATACGAGAATCAGGTTTTAAAGTCATAGATGCGGATCAAGTGGTTCATAAATTGCAAGCTAAGGGTGGGAAACTTTACCAAGCTTTATTAGAATGGTTGGGTCCCGAGATACTTGATGCTGATGGTGAGTTGGATAGACCAAAGCTTTCTCAAATGATTTTTGCTAATCCAGACAATATGAAGACATCAGCTAGGCTACAAAATAGTATCATTCGTCAAGAGTTAGCATGTCAGCGCGACCAATTAAAACAAACAGAAGAGATATTTTTCGTGGATATTCCTTTATTGATTGAAGAAAAGTATATAAAATGGTTTGATGAGATTTGGTTGGTATTTGTTGATAAAGAAAAACAATTACAACGATTAATGGCCCGTAACAACTACAGTCGAGAAGAAGCAGAATTACGACTTTCACACCAAATGCCTTTAACAGATAAAAAAAGTTTCGCTAGTCTTATTATTAATAATAATGGTGATTTAATAACTTTAAAAGAGCAAATATTGGATGCTCTTCAACGTTTATAGAACTACTAAATGGATAATGTATTTATCCATTTTTTGTCTTTATTACACTAGTTTTAAAAAACTTGCGATTAAACCACAGTAATAGTACAATGATATAAAAGGTTTACTTTCAAAGGAGTTTTTATGGAGTTAGTAATTAGAGATATTCGTAAGCGGTTTCAGGAAACAGAGGTCTTGAGAGGAGCAAGTTACCGATTTTATTCAGGTAAAATAACAGGGGTCTTAGGTAGGAATGGTGCTGGGAAAACAACTTTATTTAATATACTTTATGGGGATCTTGCAGCTGACAACGGGACCATTTGTTTATTGAAGGATAATCACGAGTATCCTCTTACCGATAAGGATATTGGTATTGTTTATTCCGAAAACTACCTTCCAGAATTTTTAACAGGGTATGAATTTGTAAAATTTTACATGGATTTACATCCTTCAGATGATTTAATGACAATAGATGATTATTTAGATTTTATGGAAATAGGACAAACAGAGCGTCATAGAATTATCAAAGGATATTCTGATGGAATGAAGAGTAAGCTCTCATTAATTTGCCTGATGATTTCTAAGCCAAAAGTAATTTTACTAGATGAGCCACTGACTGCAGTTGATGTTGTATCAAGTATTGCAATAAAACGCCTTTTGTTGGAATTAAGTGAGGATCATATTATTATATTATCAACTCATATAATGGCCTTAGCAGAAGATCTATGTGATATTGTGGCTGTATTAGACAAAGGAAAACTCCAAACATTAGATATTGATCGTAAACATGAACAATTCGAAGAGCGTCTTCTTCAAGTGTTGAAGGGAGATGAATATGACAAGTAAAGCATTAATATGGTCTATATTACAGATTGATAGTGCTAGAGCTTATAATAGTTTTTTATATTACCTTCAGAAAATCCCCTGGTTGGGAAGAAAAATCCCTAACCGATGGTTTAAAACCGATGATATAAAAGGTGTAGTACTATTTATTCGTATCATTTTCTTTTTCTTAAGAGGTTTTGGTCGTTCCATAGGTTACGTACTATATTGTTATGTTTTATCATTTTTTGTTAGAAGTGGCATGAAGCAGTTAAATATTTTACCGCAAGAAGGTTTTACCCTAACTTTAACATTGATGGTGATTACCTCTCTTTTAATTGTCATAAATTTCTATATAAAACTTATAGAACCTAATGATATGCAACAAACTCATATGATTCGCCTTTTCAGAATTGAGCCATCGAGGTATTTCCAATCCGCTGAACTTTTAGAAGCCAGTAGTGAACTATTTTTTAGAAGTTTGAGCTTTGGCATATTTTTCCATTTAAATCACTTTGCTTTTTGGCATGGTTTGACTTTTGCTTTATTTTTAGCAGGTAGTCGCCTTGGAATCAAGGTGCACTGTTTACCTTTATATGGTAGAGGTAAAGACCAAGAGAATCCAGAGTCTTTACTAAATATTTTATTTTACTTAGGGATTGGTATAGGAGTCTTCCTTTCTCTCTTTTTCCTTCTTCTTGGCAAACAGTTCTCTCCATATCCATTTTTTTCATGGTACACCGGTATTGCAGGACTTATCATATGGTTAGTTAGTTACTATCGATTAAAAACTTATTCTAAACTTAACCACTTGACCTACCTTACCCTAACGCATGAGACGATGAAGGAGAAAATTGCAAAGATTGATAATATAGAGCTGCTTGGGATTGAAATGAAAGATAGGGATATAAATGTCAGTGAACTTTCTCCCCTGCTATTTGAAAATTTATCAGGTATTTCATATTTAAACGCTATCTTTTTAAAACGGATGAGTAGATACTTGCAAAGGAAAATTTTGGTACGTTTAGCTGTTTTAAGTGTTCTGTTTGGAATAGAACTCCTTTTCCTGCTATTTTTTAAAGAAAAGATAAATATTCCGATGAATGAGCATAGTTTTTCAAAATTCCTATTTTTGAGTGCAGTTCCAGGATATCTAATATATATCGGTGAATCCTATTCAAAATTTTGTTTCTATCATTTGGATCGTCCATTATTAAGATATAATTTCTATCGTGAAAGAGAAAATATCTTAGCAACCTTAAAAATACGTTTCCTTTATAGTATAAAACTTAATTTCCCCATTTTTGTAGCTTTAAACATATGTTTTGGAACCTATTATTTTAATTTTTTCACCCCTAAGATTGATCAGATTATCATATTAGTAATTACACAAGCTATATCAATGATTTTATTTAGTTTTTACTTTTTGTATCTTTATTTCTTCTTACAGCCTTTTACAGAAGGATTAAAATCAAAGAGTGCTATGTATAATATTTTAACCTTTATTATATACTATATGGGATATAAGCTATTTACCTTTACTAAATCTATAACGATGCCAATATTATTAGTAAGCCTAGGAATTATAGTTGTTATTTTAATTATTGGCTATTTAGCAGTTGTAGTATTTGCTCCAAAAACTTTCCGTTTAAAAAGTTAATTTTAATTGTGGTATAATAACAGAGGCATGTGATAACATAGGTTTAGTTACATAAAGGAAATTATAATGGAAATAACATCTCAAATAGATGTTAAATCTCAATAAAACTGCTAAGATAGTTAGTGGTAGAAAAGTTTAGAAAGAAGATGATGTTTTATCTCAGTTGAAACGGTTAACTGGAAGCAAAATTTAAAAGTGGCTTGGCTCGGTAATTTTTTTACTGGGGCAAGCTTTTCACTTGTTATGCCTTTTATGGTATTATATGTAGAACAATTAGGAGCACCTAGCAACAAAGTAGAGTGGTATGCAGGCCTATCAGTATCCTTATCAGCCTTGTCTTCAGCTTTAGTTGCCCCATTATGGGGGCGCTTAGCTGATAAATATGGTAGAAAACCGATGATGGTAAGAGCAGGGTTGATGATGACTTTTACTATGGGAGGCCTTGCTTTCATTCATAGTGTTACAGGACTTCTGATTTTACGTATATTAAACGGCATTTTTGCAGGCTATGTACCTAACTCTACAGCTTTGATAGCAAGTCAAGCTCCTCAAGAGGAATCAGGATATGCCTTAGGAACCTTAGCGACAGGAGTGACTGGAGGTATGTTAATTGGTCCACTTTTAGGGGGACTTTTAGCAGAGTGGTTTGGTATTAGGGAAGTTTTTTTATTAGTGGGAACCATATTGTTAATATCTACTTTAATGACCATTTTTATGGTAAAGGAAGATTTCAAACCCATTTCTAACGAAGAAACCATGCCAACTACAGAAGTGTTCAAAAGCGTTAAAAGCTTACAAATTTTAATAGGGCTGTTTGTAACAAGCATGATTATTCAAATTTCTGCACAATCAATTGCACCTATTTTAACACTTTACATTCGTCATTTAGGACAGACTGAAAACTTGATGTTTGTTTCCGGATTAATTGTTTCTGGTATGGGATTCTCTAGTATTCTGAGTAGTCCAAAGCTAGGAAGAATCGGGGATCGCATAGGCAATCATCGTTTGCTATTATTAGCTCTACTGTATAGTTTCCTCATGTATGTTTTATGTTCATTGGCACAGACTTCATTACAGTTAGGGGTTATTAGATTCCTGTATGGTTTTGGAACAGGTGCCTTGATGCCGAGTATTAATTCAATCTTGACTAAAATTGCTCCAAGACAAGGTTTATCAAGGATTTTCAGTTATAACCAAATGTTTAGCAATTTAGGACAAGTATTAGGTCCTTTTGTCGGTTCAGCAGTTTCTATTCATTTAGGATTCCGATGGGTTTTCTTTGTGACTAGCTTCATCGTTTTAGCTAATTTTGTTTGGTGTTTTATTAATTTTAGAAAATATATTAGAGTTAAGGAAATTGTGTGAGAGTTAAAATTAATTTAAAGTGTAGCTCTTGTGGTAGTAAGAATTATTTAACCAGTAAGAATAAAAGTAATCATCCCGATAAAATCGAGGTTCCAAAGTATTGCCCAAAGGAGAGAAAAGTAACACTACATATTGAATCTTAATAAGTTTTATGTTAGAATGTACTTTGACCATAGTGGAGGAATTAACATGTATAACCTATTACTCACCATTCTACTTGTTTTATCAGTATTATTGATTATCTCAATTTTCATGCAACCACAAAAGAATCCAAGTAGTAATGTTTTTGATAGTAGCGGTTCTGAAGCCCTTTTTGAACGTAGTAAAGCTCGAGGATTTGAAGCTTTTATGCAACGTTTTACAGGTGTTTTAGTCTTTTTCTGGCTACTAATCGGCTTAGTATTATCTATTTTATCAAGTCATTAATGATAGCTAAATACAGATAAGTGAGGATGGGGGATAGCCCAACCTCACTTTTTGTTAGTAGAATGGTTGTAGAGTAATAATAAAGTGACTAAAGTTACTAGAAAAGGAAATAATGAAAGAAAAAATTATAAAATATTTGGAAGAACACGGTAAAACCAGCGTTAATGACTTAGCTGCTGCCCTAGATATGGCAGGCGCAAAAGCATTTCCAAAATTAATCAAAACAATCTCAAATTTGGAGAGCCACAGGCAATTAAGATTTGACGATAATGGAAGTCTTTCTCTTCGAAAGAAAGAAGCTAAGAAAAAGGAAATCACAGTAAGAGGTCTTTTTAGAGCAAATAAAGCAGGATTTGGTTTTCTTAGTATTGACCAAGACGAAGATGATATGTTTATCGGAAAAAACGATATTGCTTATGCTATTGATGGTGACACAGTAGAAGCTGTTGTAAAGAAACCAGCGGACCGTCTTAAAGGGACTGCAGCAGAAGCGCGTGTTGTTAATATTGTTGAACGTAGTTTAAAGACGCTTGTTGGTAAGTTTGTCTTAGACGATGAGCGCCCTAAATACGCAGGATATATCAAATCAAAAAATCAAAAAATTAATCAAAAAATTTATATACGCAAAGAACCGGTCGTTTTAGACGGAACAGAAATTATCAAAGTAGATATTGATAAATATCCGACACGAGGACATGATTACTTCGTAGCAAGTGTCCGTGATATCGTTGGACATCAAGGAGATGTTGGTATTGATGTTTTAGAAGTCTTGGAAAGTATGGATATCGTCTCAGAATTTCCTGAGGACGTTATTGCAGAAGCTAATGCTATCCCAGATGCTCCAACGGAGAAAGATTTAATTGGGCGTGTTGATTTACGTCAAGAGGTCACTTTCACTATTGATGGAGCTGACGCCAAAGATTT
Source organism: Streptococcus sp. HMSC076H09 (assembly GCF_001811765.1). Lineage (NCBI taxonomy): Bacteria > Bacillati > Bacillota > Bacilli > Lactobacillales > Streptococcaceae > Streptococcus > Streptococcus sp. HMSC076H09. The sequence goes on from NZ_KV806604.1 coordinate 238,308, forward strand.
AGACGATGCTGTGCATATTAAATTACTGGATAATGGTCATTTTGAACTTGGAGTTCATATCGCAGATGTATCATACTATGTTACTGAAGGCTCTGCCTTAAATCGTGAAGCACTTAGTCGTGGTACGTCCGTATATGTCACAGATCGCGTTGTACCAATGTTACCAGAGCGTCTATCTAACGGTATATGTTCATTAAATCCAAATCTTGATCGTTTAACGCAGTCTTGTATTATGGAAATTGACCAAAATGGGAAAGTTGTTAATCATCAAATTACACAGTCAGTGATTAATACCACTTATCGTATGACTTATACTGCTGTAAATGATATTATTGCTGGCGATGAGGAAATCTGCTCAGAATATGAGTCTATTGTGCCCTCAGTACAGCATATGGTTACTTTACACCATACTTTGGAAGCTATGCGTACGCGTCGTGGAGCGCTGAATTTTGACACATCTGAAGCAAAAATTATGGTTAATGATAAGGGAATGCCAGTTGATATTGTTATTCGCAACAGAGGCATTGCTGAACGCATGATTGAGTCATTTATGTTGGCGGCAAATGAAACGGTTGCTGAACATTATGCTCGTCTAAAATTACCATTTATTTATCGTATACACGAAGAGCCTAAAGCTGAAAAATTACAAAAATTCATCGATTATGCTTCTATTTTCGGTGTTCACATTCAAGGAACAGCAACTAAAATCACCCAATCTGCTTTACAGGACTTTATGAAAAAAGTACAAGGGCAGCCAGGAAGTGAAGTGTTATCTATGATGTTATTGCGCTCGATGCAACAAGCTAGATATTCTGAACACAACCATGGACATTATGGACTTGCTGCGGAATATTACACTCACTTTACTAGCCCCATTCGACGTTATCCAGACTTGTTAGTTCATCGTATGATTCGTGATTATGGTGATAAAGCGATGGATAAAGCTGATCATTTTGCTAACCTTATCCCAGAAATTGCAACTCAAACGTCTAGTCTTGAGAGACGTGCCATTGATGCTGAACGTATTGTAGAGGCAATGAAGAAAGCTGAATATATGGAAGAATATGTTGGTGAGGAATTTGAAGGTGTGGTTGCAAGCGTTGTTAAATTTGGTATGTTTGTAGAATTACCAAATACTATTGAAGGATTGATTCACGTAACGACCTTGCCTGAATATTATCACTTTAATGAACGTACGCTGACGCTTCAAGGTGAGAAATCTGGGAAAGTTTTCCGTGTTGGTCAACAAATTAAGGTTAAGTTGATTCGTTCTGATAAGGAAACTGGTGATATCGATTTTGATTATTTACCATCAGATTTTGATATTGTCGAAAAGGTAAGTAAAAGTTCGCGTGAGGGTCGTCCTAATCGAAGTTCTAAACGAGAACTTCAGCATAGAATTTCTGAGCGTGATAATAAGAACAAAAATACATCTAAGAAAAAAGCATCTCGAAAACCCAAAAGGAACTCGGATAGCAAATCACATCATCACAAAGACGATAGAACAACAGGTTCAACCAAGAAAAAAACGAAAAAAACTTTCTATAAAGGCGTTGCTAAGAAAGGTCAAAAACGGAAATCTAAGAAAGGTTAAGTATGGTTAAAGGTCAAGGAAACGTTGTAGCACAAAATAAAAAAGCGCATCACGACTATACTATCGTTGAAACAATAGAAGCAGGAATTGTTTTGACAGGAACAGAAATCAAAAGTGTCCGCGCAGCGCGTATTACATTGAAAGATGGATATGCACAAATAAAAAATGGTGAAGCGTGGTTGATTAATGTTCATATTACACCATACGATCAAGGTAATATATGGAATCAAGATCCTGATCGTACACGAAAGTTATTACTAAAAAAACGTGAGATTGAAAAAATATCAAATGAACTGAAAGGGACTGGTATGACTCTGGTACCTCTAAAAGTTTACTTAAAAGATGGTTTTGCTAAAGTTCTATTGGGTTTGGCAAAAGGAAAACATGATTATGATAAGCGAGAGTCTATCAAACGTCGTGAGCAAAACCGTGATATTGCCCGTCAGTTAAAAAACTATAATTCACGATGATTATCAAAAGGTTAGGCAATTGCCTAACCTTTTTTGGACGAAAAAAGTGAAGTTGATTGACCAACTTCACTGATAATATAGACTTAATGTGATTTATGTTTGAAGTGACTATATAAACCAAATCCAATAATCCAGATGGTTGCTCCAATAGCCCCGATGTATGTTGAATCTTGCAAGAAGAGAGAAACGAATACAAAGAGGAAGAAGAGAAGTGTGATTGGTGAAAGGATTTTGTAAGCAGGCATTTTATAACCATCTTCCATAAAATCAGGTGATTTACGATATTTCCAATGTGCAATCATAATAAGAACATAGATAGAAATGTAAACACCAGAAGATGATGCAGTAATTAAGGAGAAGGCATCTGAAATACCAGGTAAAACACTGATAAGTGCTGAAGCTCCAACGATTACAGCTGATGCAATAATAGCTCGACTTGGAACGCTTTGACGAGATAATTGGTCTAATTTTAACGCTTTTGTAAGAGTATTTGGTGATTCATTAGCCAATTGGAATAAATGACGCCCTGTTGAGTATAAAGTAGAATTAAGAGCAGATGCTGCAGACGTTAGGACAACAAAGTTAATCAAAGCGGCAGCCCACTTAATCCCAGCTAGTTTGAATACTGTAACGAAAGGTGACTCATTAACTGGTAACTGTTGCCATGGGAAGATGGCCATAATTGCTAATAATGAACCTGCGTAGAATAAAATAATACGCATCGGAATTTCTTGGATTGCTTTTGGTAAAACTTTACGTGGATTAGCTGTTTCAGAAGTTGTTACTCCGACAAATTCAATAGCTAAATAAGCAAAGAATACCATTTGGAAAGCCATGAAGAAATTCAATTTACCTTTAGGGAACCATTCAAAATGATTGGTGATATTTGAGATTGAAGCGTGGTATCCGTGACCGGTGTCAAAGTTTGTTAATACCATAAAGATACCGGTTGCTATTAAACCAAGAATTGCAATAACTTTTATCATAGCAAACCAAAACTCGGTTTCTCCGAATGCTTTTACGGCAATTAAGTTGATAGAACTTAGGATAGCTAAAAAAACAATTTGGATAATCCAGGATGGCCATTCAGGGAACCAAAATTGAACATACTCTCCTACGGCTGTAATCTCTGCCATACCGATAAATATTAGGGAAATCCAATAAGAAAGTGTTGAGAAAAATCCCCAACCGGGTCCTAAATATTTGGTAATGAAATTAATAAAAGTATGCTGATTTGGATCTTGATAAAGCATCTCTCCAATAGCACGCATCATGAAGAACATGAAAGCGCCAGTGATAGCATAGACAAGAACTATTGAAGGACCCGTCAGGCTAATTGAACGACCTGCACCAAGAAAAAGCCCAGTTCCGATTGTCCCTGCAATCGCAATTAACTGTACGTGACGATTTTCTAGGCCGCGTACCATACCATTCTCAGATTTTTGAGTGTGGTCATTATTATTTTTTGACATTATAAATACTCCATCTATTTTTGAAAAACTCCTTTATTATATAATTTTTTTGCAAAATTCGCAATAATTACTATACAATATTTTTCTATGATAAAATCTCCTAGCTAAGTGAGCTAAGAGATTTCAATTCATCCCTCTTCCTTGACAATATAGACTGGGCGTTTTTTAGTTTCTAGGAAAATCTTAGAGATGTATTTGCCTATAATTCCTAGCGACAATAACTGAATACCACCCATAAAAAGCACGATGGTAACTGTGCTTGCCCAACCTGAAACGGGATCCCCAAATAGTAATTTTCGAATAATAATAAAAATGATAGCTAAAAGTGATAGTACTGAACTAAGAGTTCCAATCCAGGTAGCTATAGCTAATGGAATTTCTGAGAAGTTGATGAAACCGTCTAGAGAGTATTTTAAGAGATTAAAGAAACTCCATGAGGTCTTACCCGCAATTCGTTCTCGATTCTCATAACTGATATAAGCGACATCATACCCAATCCAGGAAAAAATCCCTTTTGAGAAGCGATTCACTTCATTTAGCTCGAGAATACTGTCAACAACTTGTTTTGTCATGAGACGAAAATCACGCGCACCATCAACCATTTTAGTATCTGACACTTGATTGATTAATTTATAAAAAAGCTTGGCAAAAAGAGAGCGTATCAACGGCTCCCCTTTACGATCTTTCCGCCTTGTAGCGACAATATCATAACCTTCTTGAAGTTTTAGGTACATTTCTGGTAATAAAGTGGGTGGATCTTGCAAGTCAACATCCATAACAGTAATAAAATCACCAGTAGTATGTTCTAAACCAGCCAATAAAGCAGCATCTTTACCAAAATGGCGTGAAAATGAAAGGTAATGAACATTGTCAAATTGTCTAGCTGCTTTCTTAAGAAGTTCGAGTGTACGATCGGTAGAACCATCGTTTACGAAAATATATTCAAAATGGGTGTAACGAGCCATTTCGGATTCAACTTTTTTGATTTCTGTTAAAAAAGTTGAGACAGTCTCTTGTTCATTATAACAAGGGACAATAACTGATAATAAAGCCATTTGTAATTCTCCGTATCATTCTTGCTTAAATTTTAACATAATATGGGAAAAAATAGAAAGATTATAAGGTAATCATAAAAAGGACTAGGTTTTTGCCTCAGTCCTTAACTTAATATGATGAGATGTTATTAGTCAGCTTTAAATTGACTGAGTCGAATAACTTCAATTTTATAGCCATCTGGATCTTGAATAAAGTAGAACATATTAGGTTTACCTGGTAATCCAGAAATTTTTGTTACAGAGTAACCAGCTTTCTGATGGGCATCATAAGTAGTTTCCAAATCGTCTACACCAACAGCAATATGACCATACCCATTTCCTAAATCATAAGCTTCGTGATCATAGTTATAGGTTAACTCTAATTCGTAACTAGGGTCGTCCTCTAGGGCCATATAGACTAAAGTAAATTGATTTTCAGGAAAGTCATTGCGACGAACTTCCTTAAAACCAAGTGCTTCTTGATAAAAAGCAATTGAGGCGTCCAAATCTTTAACGCGAATACAAGTATGTAAAAATGGCATAGTCTCTCTCCTATTTCTTTATTAAACGTATTATGTCAAAATAAAATTGTCTTTTCAAAAATATTGATTATAAATTAGGCTGTCTATTTACTCAACCCAAGTAATGACCTCTTGACGTTCTTTCCTAGCACGGGAATGTTTAGGTTCACGCAAACGATAACCAAATGAAACCATACAAGAAATAGCTTCTTTCTTATCGTCTATTAACCCTTCTTTACTAAGGATATTATTGACCTTTTCATAGTCAAATCCTTCAATTGGGCATGAATCTACGCCGATCATAGCAGCAGCCGTCATCATATTACCAAGTGCGATATAAGTTTGTTTTGCTGTCCAATCCCAAAGAGAACGTTCAGAATCAATTTTCATATCGTTTTCTTGGAAAGATTTGTAGAGAGGTATCCTACTCTCAAGGGCGGCTGGATCACCTAGACCACGTCGAACGAGACTGTTGATCATGCTATCAGCGTTATAATAAGCACCTTTTTCAGCTAGTAGTAAAACAAAGTGACTAGCAGTATCTAGTTGATATTGTGCTCCCCAAGCAACTTCCTTAAGTTTATCTCGAAATTTTGCAATTGTTTGTCTATCTAGTACTAAAAATCGCCAGCCTTCTAAACCGACTGAAGAAGGACTCAACCAAGCAGTGTCTAAAATATACTCCATATCTTCTTTAGGAATATCATTATTATTATAAACACGAATCGCCATACGAAAATCAAAAGCTCTTCGAACTTGTTTTTTGATATCTTCTTTTGTCATTTTAGATCCTCCTGTTATTAATGCTATCATATCACAATTTAGAAAAAATCTCAGCAGGCGGTATCGTGGCAAAGTAGAGCTACAAAATTCTAATGACTGTCAGAAAAATAAAGGGAATGAACAAAATGATAGGGTTTTGATGAAGAAAGTTATATAATTTTACATAAGGAGGGGATAATACCATATATCAAACTATCATTTAGATGTTTAAAATAGATGTTTTTCACTATGAAATTCATTTTTGTCACATAGAAAAGGAGATTGTTATGGAAACATATACTCTATCGAATACTCTTAACATTCCTAAAATTGGTTTTGGGACATGGCAACTAACTGAAGGTGAAGAAGCTTATAAGGCAGTGACTCATGCTTTAAAAGTTGGTTATACTCATATTGATACTGCTCAGATTTATGGCAACGAACACAGTGTTGGACCTGCTAGAAGAGACAGTGGTTTGGTGCGAGAAAGTATCTTTTTGACAACTAAGATTTGGAATGACAAACATGACTATCATTTAGCCAAAGCTTCTATTGATGAATCTCTGCAGAAATTAGGTGTTGATTATATTGATCTTCTTTTGATTCATTGGCCAAATCCAAAAGCTCTTCGTGAAAATGATGCGTGGAAAGCTGGGAATGCAGGCACTTGGAAAGCGATGGAAGAAGCTTATAAAGAAGGAAAGGTAAAAGCTATTGGTGTTTCGAATTTCATGAAACATCACTTAGAGGCTTTATTTGAAACTGCCGAAATAAAACCTATGGTTAATCAAATTATCCTAGCACCAGGTTGTGCTCAAGAGGATTTGGTTCGCTTCTGTAAAGGAAATGATATCTTATTAGAAGCTTACAGTCCATTTGGAACAGGTGCTATTTTTGAAAATGAATCTATAAAAGCTATTGCTGAAAAATATGGTAAATCAGTTGCACAAGTAGCTCTTCGCTGGTCACTTGATAATGGCTTTTTACCATTACCTAAGTCAGCGACTCCCAAAAATATTGAAGCAAACCTTGATATTTTTGATTTTCAATTAAACGAAGATGATATTACTACCTTAATACAACTAGATTCAGGTATTAAACCCAAAGATCCAGATAATGTCTCATTTTAATAAGAAAAGATGGAAATGTATTTCCATCTTTTTTATGTGGGATAGTTCCTTAAAGTTAAGAGAACCATTAAGACCTCCATTGACGAGGAGAATATATTAATGATAATATTACTAGAAAAGTAGTAATAAAGGATGAATATGGTAAAATCCTTTACAATATATCATTATCGAAAGAGGTTATAACATCTAAATGAGACTTGATAAATTTTTAGTAGAATGCGGACTTGGTTCACGTACTCAAGTCAAATTAATATTGAAAAAAAAGCAGATTAGTGTTAATGGTAATAGCGAGACATCTCCAAAAGTACAGGTAGATGAATATAGAGATGAGATTAAATATAATGGAACTCTAGTGTCATATGAAAAGTTTGTTTATTATATGCTTCATAAACCCAAAGGTGTTATATCAGCAACGGATGATCCTTCGCATAAAACCGTGTTAGATTTGCTAGACAAAACTGCTCGAGATAAAGCTGTTTTTCCAGTGGGGCGTTTAGATATTGATACAACAGGCCTTTTGTTAATAACTAATAATGGGGAATTAGCGCATAAAATGTTATCACCTAAAAAACACGTTGATAAATGCTATGAGGCAAAAATCTCAGGGATAATGACAGAAGACGATATTTTGGCATTTGATAAAGGGATTATTCTGAAAGATTTTACTTGTTTACCAGCATTATTAGAAATTGTGGAAGTAAATCAGGTGAAGAAGCAGAGTCTTGTTAAAATCACTATTAAGGAAGGAAAATTCCATCAAGTTAAACGTATGGTTGCTGCGTGTGGTAAGGAAGTCTTAGAGCTAAAGCGTCTAAGGATGGGAAATCTACAATTAGATAAACAGCTAGAAAGTGGACAATGGAGACGGCTAACAATAAAAGAAATAGAAAAATTAGAAAAATATATGCAATAATATAAAACAACAGTTAATATTTTAGCAATTTGATAACACTTAGATTATAATGTAAACGTATACTTTTTTAGATTGGAAGATCAAATGAAACGTAAATACTTTATTCTTAATACGGTGACGGTTTTAACGTTAGCTGCTGCAATGAATACTAGCAGTATCTATGCTAATAGTACTGAGACAAGTGCTTCAGTAGTTCCTACTACAAATACTATCGTTCAAACTAATGACAGTAATCCTACCGCAAAATTTGTATCAGAATCAGGACAATCTGTAATAGGTCAAGTAAAACCAGATAATTCTGCGGCGCTTACAACAGTTGACACGCCTCATCATATTTCAGCTCCAGATGCTTTAAAAACAACTCAATCAAGTCCTGTCGTTGAGAGTACTTCTACTAAGTTAACTGAAGAGACTTACAAACAAAAAGATGGTAAAGATTTAGCCAACATGGTGAGAAGTGGTCAAGTTACTAGTGAGGAACTCGTTAATATGGCATACGATATTATTGCTAAAGAAAACCCATCTTTAAATGCAGTCATTACTACTAGACGCCAAGAAGCTATTGAAGAGGCTAGAAAACTTAAAGATACCAATCAGCCGTTTTTAGGTGTTCCCTTGTTAGTCAAGGGGTTAGGGCACAGTATTAAAGGTGGTGAAACCAATAATGGCTTGATCTATGCAGATGGAAAAATTAGCACATTTGACAGTAGCTATGTCAAAAAATATAAAGATTTAGGATTTATTATTTTAGGACAAACGAACTTTCCAGAGTATGGGTGGCGTAATATAACAGATTCTAAATTATACGGTCTAACGCATAATCCTTGGGATCTTGCTCATAATGCTGGTGGCTCTTCTGGTGGAAGTGCAGCAGCCATTGCTAGCGGAATGACGCCAATTGCTAGCGGTAGTGATGCTGGTGGTTCTATCCGTATTCCATCTTCTTGGACGGGCTTGGTAGGTTTAAAACCAACAAGAGGATTGGTGAGTAATGAAAAGCCAGATTCGTATAGTACAGCAGTTCATTTTCCATTAACTAAGTCATCTAGAGACGCAGAAACATTATTAACTTATCTAAAGAAAAGCGATCAAACGCTAGTATCAGTTAATGATTTAAAATCTTTACCAATTGCTTATACTTTGAAATCACCAATGGGAACAGAAGTTAGTCAAGATGCTAAAAACGCTATTATGGACAACGTCACATTCTTAAGAAAACAAGGATTCAAAGTAACAGAGATAGACTTACCAATTGATGGTAGAGCATTAATGCGTGATTATTCAACCTTGGCTATTGGCATGGGAGGAGCTTTTTCAACAATTGAAAAAGACTTAAAAAAACATGGTTTTACTAAAGAAGACGTTGATCCTATTACTTGGGCAGTTCATGTTATTTATCAAAATTCAGATAAGGCTGAACTTAAGAAATCTATTATGGAAGCCCAAAAACATATGGATGATTATCGTAAGGCAATGGAGAAGCTTCACAAGCAATTTCCTATTTTCTTATCGCCAACGACCGCAAGTTTAGCCCCTCTAAATACAGATCCATATGTAACAGAGGAAGATAAAAGAGCGATTTATAATATGGAAAACTTGAGCCAAGAAGAAAGAATTGCTCTCTTTAATCGCCAGTGGGAGCCTATGTTGCGTAGAACACCTTTTACACAAATTGCTAATATGACAGGACTCCCAGCTATCAGTATCCCGACTTACTTATCTGAGTCTGGTTTACCCATAGGGACGATGTTAATGGCAGGTGCAAACTATGATATGGTATTAATTAAATTTGCAACTTTCTTTGAAAAACATCATGGTTTTAATGTTAAATGGCAAAGAATAATAGATAAAGAAGTGAAACCATCTACTGGCCTAATACAGCCTACTAACTCCCTCTTTAAAGCTCATTCATCATTAGTAAATTTAGAAGAAAATTCACAAGTTACTCAAGTATCTATCTCTAAAAAATGGATGAAATCGTCTGTTAAAAATAAACCATCCGTAATGGCATATCAAAAAGCACTTCCTAAAACAGGTGATACAGAATCAAGCCTATCTCCAGTTTTAGTAGTAACCCTTTTATTAGCTTGTTTTAGCTTTGTAACAAAAAAGAATCAGAAAAGTTGATTGTAATGTAAAATAATTCCTATTTTTCACTTTTTAGTATCATATTTTCGATTTTTATGTTGTAATAAATTATAATGAAGATGTAAGGAATTATAAAATAGGAAATAATATGAAAGTGAAAAATAAGATTTTAACGATGGTAGCACTTACTGTCTTAACATGTGCTACTTATTCATCAATCGGTTATGCTGATACAAGTGATAAGAATACTGACACGAGTGTCGTGACTACGACCTTATCTGAGGAGAAAAGATCAGATGAACTAGACCAGTCTAGTACTGGTTCTTCTTCTGAAAATGAATCGAGTTCATCAAGTGAACCAGAAACAAATCCGTCAACTAATCCACCTACAACAGAACCATCGCAACCCTCACCTAGTGAAGAGAACAAGCCTGATGGTAGAACGAAGACAGAAATTGGCAATAATAAGGATATTTCTAGTGGAACAAAAGTATTAATTTCAGAAGATAGTATTAAGAATTTTAGTAAAGCAAGTAGTGATCAAGAAGAAGTGGATCGCGATGAATCATCATCTTCAAAAGCAAATGATGGGAAAAAAGGCCACAGTAAGCCTAAAAAGGAACTTCCTAAAACAGGAGATAGCCACTCAGATACTGTAATAGCATCTACGGGAGGGATTATTCTGTTATCATTAAGTTTTTACAATAAGAAAATGAAACTTTATTAAATATAAAAAGGAGGACTAACCTCCTTTTTATATTTAAATAGCCCATTCGCCATTTCTAAAGATTGGGACAGCAGTTCCATCTGCACGAATACCATCAATATCCATTTGTTCTGAACCAATCATAAAATCAACATGTGTTGAAGAACGATTTAAACCAGCTTCATCCAATTCTTGACTTGTCATTTCTGTTCCTCCTTCTACATTGAAGGCATATGCAGATCCAATAGCGAGGTGATTAGAGGCATTTTCATCGAATAAAGTATTAAAGAAAATCAGTCCAGATAGTGAAATTGGTGTTTTATGTGGGACAAGTGCAACTTCCCCAAGCGATCTTGCCCCATCATTTTCCTCGATTAAGCGTTGGACTGTTTCTTGCCCTTTTTCTGCAGTGACATTGATAATTTTACCGTCTTTAAAGGTAAATGTCATATTTTCGATAATAACGCCAGCATAACTGAGAGGTTTTGTACTTGTCACATACCCATCTGCACGACGGTAATCAGGTGCTGAAAAGATTTCTTCAGTAGGCATATTAGCGATAAAAGTCTCTCCCTGAGCGTTGAGACTACCGGCTGCCTCCCAAATATGATTTTTAGGCATACCAAGCGTTAAATCTGTACCTGGTGCGGTATAATGAAGAGCATCAAATTGTTCTTGATTTAGTCTAGTAGCTTTTTCTAATAATTTAGCTTCATGTGCGTCCCAAGCAGCAATAGGATCATCTTCATAAATACGATTTAATTTGAAAATGGTATCCCAAAGAGCATCAACTTGTTGGTCGCTTGTTTTTAATTCTGGGAAGACAAGTGCAGCCCATTCTCTACCAGCAGCTGCAGCCACGTTCCAAGATACTTTATTAGCTTGTATTGCTCTACTTTGTTCCTCTAAGGCAATAGCGGTTGCTCTAGTTGTTTCAGATAAACGTTTAGGATCAACAGTAGCGAAAGCGTTAGGGTTAGAAGATTTCACAACTAATCGACTAGCCTTCTTATTTAATAGTGCTAAAGATTTATCAACGGTATACTGTGGAACATTCGTGAGAACTTCATCTGAAGCATGAAGTAGTCGCTGGCGCGTGATAAAATCATCTGTATAATCAACAATAACTTCACTTGCTCCCTTTTCATAAGCGGCTTCAGTTAAAAGCCTTGCTAAGTGGACTTGTTCCACATCGATTGTTAAAGCGAGAGTGTGCCCTTTTTGGACATTTAAACCTTTAGAAATAATTAATTGGGCATATTTTTTTAAAAGGTTGTCGAAATCTTGTAAAACCATACTAGCTCCTTTAAATTTACTATTTTTTATAATTTATCATAAACTCTTATAAAGCACAAGGAAATATGGAAGCGATTTAATAAAGATATATTTAAGCTAACGGTTTGTAGTTTGCGAAATAAGACGTTTCGTGTTAATATAGACTTAACTATATATTCAGTAAATGAGGTGACATGAGTGGCTTTTGGAGATAACGGACAACGAAAAAAAACTGGGTTTGAAAAACTAACTCTTTTTGTTGTTATTTTGATGGTACTAGTAACAGTTGGTGGTTTGGTATTTGGTGCTATTAGTGCAATCATGTAATGAGAAACGCTGTAAAGCGTTTTTTTATACTGAATAGAATAAAGAATAGGAATTTTAGAAATGAGTATGTTTTTAGATACTGCCAAAATTAGTGTTAAGGCAGGTCGCGGTGGTGATGGCATGGTTGCTTTTCGCCGTGAGAAATATGTCCCCAATGGAGGCCCGTGGGGCGGTGATGGCGGTAAAGGCGGATCGGTCATTTTTAAAGTAAACGAAGGTTTACGAACTTTGATGGATTTTCGATATAACCGTAATTTTAAAGCAAAAGCTGGTGAAAAAGGGATGACTAAAGGTATGCACGGTCGAGGTGCGGAAGACCTTATTGTGTCATTACCACCTGGAACAACTGTTCGTGATGCTACTACAGGTAAGGTTATTACCGACCTTGTGGAGCATGATCAGGAATTCGTTGTAGCCAGAGGTGGCCGCGGTGGTCGTGGAAATATTCGCTTTGCAACCCCACGTAATCCAGCTCCTGAAATTGCTGAAAATGGGGAGCCTGGTGAAGAACGTGAATTACAATTAGAATTAAAAATTTTGGCTGATGTTGGTCTCGTTGGTTTCCCATCAGTTGGGAAGTCGACGCTACTTAGTGTTGTTTCAGCAGCAAAGCCTAAAATTGGTGCCTATCATTTTACGACAATTGTCCCTAATTTAGGGATGGTTCGTACAAAATCAGGTGATAGCTTTGCAATGGCTGATCTTCCTGGTTTGATTGAAGGGGCTAGTCAAGGTGTCGGATTAGGAACTCAGTTTCTTAGACATATTGAGCGTACACGTGTTATTCTACATGTTATTGATATGTCGGCAAGTGAAGGACGAGACCCTTACGATGACTATGTTTCAATTAATAATGAGTTGGAAACTTACAATCTTCGATTGATGGAACGTCCGCAAATTATTGTTGCCAATAAAATGGACATGCCTGATTCAGAAGAGAATTTGGCAGCATTCAAAGAAAAATTAGCAGCAAACTATGATGAGTTTGATGACATGCCTATGATTTTTCCAATTTCAAGTTTAGCACATCAAGGACTAGAAAACCTTATGGATGCGACGGCTGAATTATTAGCCAATACAGAAGAGTTTCTTCTTTATGACGAAACTGACATGCAAGAAGATGAAGCATACTATGGATTTAACGAAGATGAACGTCCATTTGAGATTACACGTGATGATGATGCAACGTGGGTATTGTATGGTGATAAGCTAGAAAAACTCTTTGTTATGACAAATATGGAACGCGATGAATCAATAATGAAATTTGCTCGTCAGTTACGTGGTATGGGCGTTGATGAAGCCCTTCGAGAGCGCGGAGCTAAGGATGGAGATATTGTTCGTATAGGTAACTTCGAATTTGAATTTGTAGATTAATGCAGTACTTGATTGGAGGTTTTTTATGGGAGATAAACCGATATCATTTCGTGATAAAGATGGGAATTTTGTTTCAGCGGCCGATGTCTGGAATGCTGAAAAATTAGAAGAACTCTTTAACACATTAAATCCTAATCGTAAACTTCGTTTAGAACGCGAAAAATTAGCAAAAGAAAAAGGATAGTTAAGTAACTATCCTTTTTAGTTATTTTGGTATGAAAAAAGACTCTAAAACATAATTGATAGAGTGTTAAGGTACAGATTACTTTATTATTTTAAACGTTTTTGAGCTTTTTGATATACTGAAGAGCATTTTTTACAATGGTTGGAGTATAAGTAATAAATTTATAAGCAAAATAAAAAGCACAAACTAAAGTTATAAAAAATAGTAAGTAAATAATAGGGTTTTGCGTTAAGAATCCTTGAAAAAGAAGTACAAGGTTAAGAATTACGGTAGAGATACTTAAGATAAAAATAACTAAATAAGCAATAATAGTTGTCCAAAACCTTAAATGGATGTTACTCACCTTTTCCCATTTAATATCTAAAAAGTCATCTATAAAGTTGACATGATAAGTCATATGTTCTTTAATAAAGTGCAATATTCTGTTAATATAGTCTTTCATACTGCTATATTATCATACTGAAAGCCCTTGTGCAACATTATTCAAACATTCTAGCTGATGTTTTGCTAATTTTAGAAGAAAACTTATCCTATTATAATTTGTTTGTGATTAGGATATAAAAAAAGATGACACGAAGTCATCTTTTTTATTAAACGTTTAAAACTTTATTAAGGAAGTCTTGGAGACGTGGGTGTTGAGGTGTATCAAAGATTTGCTCAGGTGTCCCATCTTCGAGGAAACGACCACCATCTGTAAAGATAACACGATTGGCAACTTGACGAGCAAATCCCATTTCGTGTGTCACAATTAACATAGTCATACCTTGTTCAGCTAAATCTTTCATAACATTGAGAACATCTCCAACCATTTCTGGATCAAGTGCAGAAGTTGGTTCGTCAAAAAGTAAGATATCTGGATTCATCGCTAAGCTTCTTGCGATAGCTACACGTTGTTTTTGTCCTCCAGATAAACTATCTGGTTTGGCATTAGCTTTATCGGCTAAACCAACTTTTTCAAGTAATTCCATCCCATGCTTTTCAGCTGCTTCTTTAGATTCTTTACCAAGTTCTATAGGAGCAAAAGTGATGTTTTCAAGAACTGACATATGTGGGAAAAGATTGAAGTGTTGAAATACCATTCCGATATTTTCACGTGCTTTGTCTATGTCTGTTTTTGGGTTTGATAACTCAAAGCCGTCCACAACAACTTTTCCACTTGTGATTGATTCAAGTAAGTTCAATGTGCGAAGGAAAGTTGATTTTCCTGAACCAGAAGGTCCAATAATACAAACAACATCACCTTCATAAAATTTAGCATCAATACCTTTTAAAACTTCATTTTGCCCATACGACTTGTGTAAATCTTGGACATCAATTTTTAATTCTGCCATTATTTAAGCCTCTTTTCTAAACGTTTTGCTAGACGGGTGAGAAGGGTAATGATTACAAGATACATAATTGCAAGGATAGCATACATACGGAATGATTGATAGTTACGTGCAATTATGATTTTACCAGTTTGGAAGAGTTCCACAAGTCCGATTGCTGATACAATTGTTGTATCCTTTAATGAGATGACAAATTGGTTGATAAAGTTTGGTAACATAAGGCGTACTGCTTGAGGCAAGATAACCTTTTGCATAGTTTTGCCGTAAGAAATACCTAAACTACGACTTGCTTCCATTTGACCAGAAGGAACAGCTTCAATACCACCACGTACAATTTCAGCAATGTACGCACCACCATTTAAAGAAAGAGCGATAGTAGCAGCAACGAAGTCATTAATTGGACTTTGGTGACCTGTGATGCTTTCGATTAAATTAGGAATACCCCAGAAAATAAAAGCGGCCACAATCATGAGTGGAATACCACGGACAATATCAACAAAAATCATTGAAATTGTGCGGAGAGTATTACTTGGTGATACGCTCATCATACCAAAGATAATACCAATAACCATAGCAATCGCAAATGAGATAAGAGTTAAACTTAAAGTAGTTCCAATACCAGATAGCAATTGTTTGTAGTTATTAGAAATTAACCCTAAAATAGTTGATTCATCTACAGGTTTAGCAGCTTTATCGTTTGAAGAGGTGCTGGCTGTGGAAAGGTATTTTTTAACAAGTTTATCGTACTCACCCGATTTTTTGAGTGAAGCAAGACCGTTGTTAAACATTTTAATTAATTCTGGATTTGCCCCTTTTTTCACTGCAAATCCGATATCGCCTGATTTTTCACCTTTGATAGGTGTTTCAAATTTACGACCTTGATTAATAGCGTAAGCAAGAACTGCTTCGTCATCCATTAGAGCATCAATTGAACCTGAGTTCATACTATCATACATTGTAGATGCTTCATCAAATGCTTTAACATGATAGTTGTACTTATCTGCGTGGTCTGATAACCAAGTATATGAGGCAGTACCATTTTTAGCACCAACTGTTTTTCCTTTTAAATCTTGGTATGATTTGACATTGCTTCCTTTTTTAACCGCTAAGATAACGCTAGATGTGTAATAAGGATCAGAAAAATCAAAG
>NZ_KV806604.1:254734-263100 GCF_001811765.1 Streptococcus sp. HMSC076H09
TAGATGTGTAATAAGGATCAGAAAAATCAAAGATTTTTTGGCGTGCTTCTGTGATTGTAGCTCCTGCAATAACACCGTCAGCTTGTCCAGATTGGACAGCATTTAAAGCGGCATCAAAACCTGGATTTGAGATATCAAGTTTAAAACCTTGCTGTTTAGCAATTTTCTTGATTAATTCCATATCAAAACCAGTATATTTCCCTTTACCGTTTTGATATTCGAATGGTGCGAATGAAGAATCAGAAACAATTTTATAACTTGGCTTTACAGGAGTTGCTTTTTCATTGGCATTACCTGTTGCTTTGCCGCTTGTTTTTGTAGCGTCTTTCCCAAGCCATTTATCCATGATGTCATTATAAGTGCCATCTGATTTCATTTGTGCAAAAGCTGTGTTAAATTCTTTAATTAGGTTATCGTGTCCACTACCTTTTTTGACAGCAAATGCAAAGCTACCAACTGCCTCGCCTTCCATGTTAATGGCGTAAGCTTTTCCTTGATTTATCGCAAATTGCACAACTGGTTGATCGTCCATAGCGGCGTAAATAGAACCAGAATCAAGGCTGTTATTCATTAGGTCACTTGTATCAAATGTTTTAACTTTATAGCCGTATTTAGATTTATTTTCCTCTAAGAAGCTTTGAGCAGCTGTTCCATTTTTTACACCGACTACTTTTCCTTTTAGTTGTTTGTAGTTTGTGACTTTATTATTATTTTTAGTATAAAGAATAACGGAAGTATCGTAATAAGTATCTGAGAAATTAAAGACTTTTTTACGTGCTTCAGTAACAGTAGTTCCGGCCATTAGCGCGTCTGCCTGTCCAGATTGAACAGCGTTAACTGCGGCATCAAAACCTGGGTACGTCATGTTAACATTCCAGCCAGCACGCTTAGCGACTTCGTTAACGATGTCAACATCGATTCCTTTATAAGTTTGATCAGAATCTTTAAATTCGAATGGAGCGTATGCTGTATCAGAAACAATATTCACAGTCTCTGCACTGACCTTTCCACCAAACACAAAGAATATTGAGAGTAAAGCAAGCGTAAAAGCTTTTAACTTGTGCTTCATGTAAATCTCCTTTTTATAAATATGTGTTTTATTATATCAAAATAAATAAGATAGAGCAACAAAATGTCATTTCTATGTTAGAAAACGTAACATGTATGTTATGTTAATTTTATATATATCTTTAGTTAGTATTATGATATAATCGTTCTAGTGTTATCACACAAAAAGGATTTAGGATTATTATGAATAAAAGGATTTTAAATAGTCAGTTCGCTGTCTATAAAAACTGGCCGTCATGGCTATTATTGTTATTTGCTTGTTTTATGGTATACCTATTTTTTTTCGTTGGTCTAACTCTAGGTGGTGTGGGAATTGTTCTAGTGTCTTCTGTACTCTATAAGTTTTCTTCCTATACTTTTTTTGAGTTTATTAATTTATTTAATAATATCTATGGAGAATTAGGAACCTTTAGTTTTTCAGCATTCCTTTTGCTTATCTGGGTAAAATTCGTAGAAAAAAGACCTTTTTCAGAATTGGGGTTTTCTACAAAGTTTAAAAGAATTCTGTGGTCACTTATAAAAGGCTGGAGTATAGGTTTTATTCTATTTTCAATTTCTGTCATCACTGCTTATATATTGGGAGGACTTGACTTTCATAGCTATGATGTTTCTAAGGCAACGATTTTCTATGTTGTAACTCTCCTTCCTTTTTGGCTTATTCAAAGCGGTACGGAAGAATTGCTAACACGAGGGTGGCTTCTTCCTCTAATTAATCATCGTTTTCATTTAGCTGTTGCCATAGGGGTCTCATCCACTTTATTTGGCATTTTGCACTTGGTAAATGCCCATGTCACTTTTCTTTCTATTGTAAGTATTATATGTTCGGGAGTTTTAATGTCCTTGTATATGATTAAAAGTGGTAATATTTGGAGTGTTGCAGCCTTACATGGAGCTTGGAATTTTAGCCAAGGTAATCTCTATGGTATTGCCGTAAGTGGTCAGAAAGCAGGAGCATCTCTTTTGCATTTTACCGTTAAAGAAAACGCACCGGACTGGATATCAGGTGGTGCATTCGGAATAGAAGGAAGTTTGATTTCTATTTTTGTTCTCTTAGCAGCAATTATATACCTTCTATGGCTAATTAAGACTGAAGAAACAGATTGAGTGTTGCAGCTCAGTCTTTTTCTTTTTTCTATGTTAAAATAAAGTAATCGAGGTAAAGAAATGATAGATAGAAAAGATACTAACCGATTTAAATTAGTTTCCAAATATAGCCCTTCGGGAGATCAACCTCAAGCTATTGAAACGTTGGTTGACAATATTGAAGGAGGAGAAAAAGCTCAGATTTTAAAAGGTGCTACTGGTACTGGTAAAACCTACACAATGAGCCAAGTTATCGCCCAAGTTAACAAGCCAACCTTGGTGATTGCACATAATAAAACCTTAGCAGGTCAACTTTATGGAGAGTTTAAAGAATTTTTTCCTGACAATGCCGTAGAGTACTTTGTTTCATATTATGATTATTATCAACCAGAAGCTTATGTGCCTTCTTCGGATACTTATATTGAAAAAGATAGTTCAGTCAATGACGAAATTGACAAATTACGTCACTCAGCGACTTCTTCGTTATTAGAAAGAAATGACGTTATTGTTGTAGCATCTGTTTCTTGTATTTACGGTTTAGGTTCTCCTAAAGAGTATGCAGACAGTGTTGTTAGCCTTAGGCCAGGTCAAGAAATTTCACGTGATCAGTTATTGAACAATCTCGTTGATATTCAATTTGAGCGTAACGATATTGATTTTCAACGTGGAAAATTTCGCGTTCGTGGCGATGTTGTAGAAGTTTTTCCTGCGAGTCGTGATGAGCATACCTTTCGAATTGAATTTTTTGGTGATGAAATTGATCGTATAAGAGAAATAGAATCGTTAACAGGGCGTGTGCTAGGAGAAGTGGAACATTTAGCTATTTTCCCAGCAACACACTTTATGACAAATGATGAACATATGGAAGAAGCTATTTCAAAAATACAAGCTGAAATGGAAAATCAAGTAGAACTTTTTGAAAAAGAAGGGAAATTGATTGAAGCGCAACGTATTCGACAAAGGACAGAATATGATATTGAAATGCTTCGTGAAATGGGATATACAAATGGTGTTGAGAACTACTCACGTCACATGGATGGTAGAAGTGAAGGTGAGCCACCTTTTACTTTGTTAGATTTCTTCCCAGAAGATTTTTTGATTATGATTGATGAGAGTCACATGACAATGGGGCAAATCAAAGGGATGTATAATGGAGACCGTTCGCGTAAAGAAATGTTGGTTAATTACGGTTTCCGTTTACCATCTGCCTTAGATAACCGTCCACTTCGTCGTGAAGAATTCGAAAGCCATGTCCATCAAATTGTCTATGTATCTGCAACGCCAGGAGACTATGAAATGGAGCAAACAGATACAGTTGTTGAGCAAATTATCCGGCCAACAGGACTTCTTGATCCAGAAGTTGAAGTTAGACCAAGTATGGGGCAGATGGATGACTTGCTTGGTGAAATCAATTTGAGGACTGAAAAAGGTGAGCGTACCTTTATTACAACATTGACAAAGCGTATGGCAGAAGACTTAACAGATTATCTCAAAGAAATGGGAGTTAAAGTTAAGTATATGCACAGCGATATTAAAACCTTAGAACGTACAGAGATTATTCGTGATTTACGACTTGGTGTGTTTGATGTTTTAATTGGTATTAATCTCTTACGTGAAGGAATAGATGTTCCTGAGGTTTCCCTTGTTGCAATCTTAGATGCTGATAAGGAAGGTTTCCTTCGTAATGAGCGTGGTCTTATCCAAACAATCGGACGTGCAGCACGTAACAGTAATGGTCATGTTATTATGTATGCTGATAAAATAACAGATTCTATGCAAAGAGCTATGGATGAAACCGCTCGCCGTCGTCGTTTACAAATGGATTATAATGAAAAGCATGGAATTGTGCCACAAACAATTAAAAAAGAAATCCGTGATTTAATTGCTATTACTAAAAGTAATGACAGCGATAAGCCTGAAAAAGTTGTCGATTACAGTAGTTTATCTAAAAAAGAAAGGCAAGCTGAAATTAAAGCTCTTCAACAGCAAATGCAAGAAGCAGCTGAATTATTGGACTTTGAGCTAGCTGCACAAATCCGAGATGTTATCTTAGAACTAAAAGCAATCGATTAATACGATGAACAGAATTAATAAAACGACTAGAGTAGTTAATGAAGTGCTCTAGTCGTTTTATTAATAATTGAAATCAAAAGAATACAGTAGGTGATGTTATATTTTATCAAAGATTTTTCGATATTTTTCTTCTTTAATATTAGAAATAATAGTTTGGATATTACTGATTTGAGAGGGTGTATCGTTGTAATCAATATGAGCGACTAAACTATTTGTAGCTAGTTCCTTTGTAACATAGGTAAACAGTTTTCGATTAGTGATAATTAAATCGGGTTTTAAGGTCGATATTTGACTAATATTATCTGTCAATAAGTAATAGGAATGAAATCTAATTTTATCTGTTGAAAGGGATTGCAAAATATAGTCTTTTAAAATTTCATTATTAATAAAATCAGTTGTCAGCAACACAATATTTATAGGAGGCATGCTATTCTTTATTACTCTTTCAAGGTGAGCACAGAGCAAGAAGAAGTGCGTTTTTTTGAACTTTGATTCTCCAATTTCAGTTAGCCAATGAGTGACTATTGGTTCGATAATGGATATTAGTTTAGGATTATTTCCAGGATAGAATGTTGAAGGAAAACTAAGTGTTTCAGGAATTAATTGATTCAGACCAACTATGAAGTTTCGAGAAAAGTAAATAGTGACTTTCACTAGCTCATCGTAGTAGGTGTCAGAGTATGGAAGAGCTTCTTTCAAAGGTTGTAGTAGCATTTGGAATTTAGGAAGACTTTTAAAAATAGCTAACACTTCATCGACATGTGTTTCAGTCCACTTTTGAGCAGCAAAAGAGTTAGCGCTTGTAAGATAGATAAGAAAAATATAATCCATGTCTTCTGAATTAAAAATAACATTGAAGTAAGGTTGAACGATACTTTTTACACATGTATTCAGCTCCTCATAAATAAAGATTTTTTTAAGAGAAGAGAAAAGTTTGGAGTTTGGAATTTTAACTTTATGATGGTGACGTTTCCAGGTTAAAATGAAAAGCGTATCAAAAAAAACAAAGATATCAGAAAGGTGCGTAGTAGGTCTTATATTAGTACCACTCTCAAATAAAAATTGTCGAATAATCTTAATATCTAGAGCAGACAGATCGTAAATTTTAATACCAAATTTAGTAGTGAGGTATGCGATGAGATATCTAATGCGATATTCGTCACCTACAATGGTATTTTTAGATAAAGATAATCCTAAATCTTTAATTAAAGGAATTAAATTTTCTCGCAGACGATAGACAGAAGAACGAGATAAGAAGAGATCATTTCCAAAAGCTACTAGAGATTTTTTATCAGACGAGTCATCAATTAAAAATTTAAGAAGTTGTAAAGTGTTTGACTCATTATAAACTATTTTTAAGGCATCTTCCTGAGTAAGTTTATTTAGCTTACATAAAATCCGTTCTTTTGAGATATGGATAGAAAGTTTATGACCAAATAAAACATTTAATTTATGACAATAGTTTTTAAGCTCAACTGGTGATAAGTGGAGTCGGTTACAGGCGGTATCTAAGGATAGTGAGGGGGTATCATAACATAAAGTAAGTAATTTAACTTTATTAAGAATATTTTTTTCTAAAAAAATTTCTATCATATTACACAACTCCTTTCACTCATTAATACTATAATAAGGAATAATATAAAATGTTTCAAATATTTTAACCTTATAAAATAATAATTCTCAAAAAATAAATATTTTAAATACCTTTTTGGGAAAATGAGGGGTTAAAGTATATTTATTTTAGTCATAATTAGTGATAACCTCATAAAGGTTTATTAAGCATCAGTTGAGATTCTTATGAAATCATACTAAAAATCAATTGTAAGGTTTATATCTGTATAAAAATGATGTATCTACGTGCTTAACGGTATCATTATTTTTGTGTTTAACTAAGATAGATTTCTAATCACTTAATTTTACTGTTATGTTTTTAAACCAAAACAAAATATAAAAAATATTTATATATGGAGGAAACATGTCCCAAAAGACTTTTGGCAAGCAGTTAACAGTTGTAGATACTAAGAGTAGAGTCAAGATGCATAAATCAGGAAAAAACTGGGTAAGAACAGTAATGTCGCATTTTAATCTATTTAAAGCGATTAAAGGGAGAGCAACTGTTGAAGCAGATGTGTGTATTCAAGATGTTGAAAAAGAAGACCGACTATCTTCAGGAAATTTGACCTATCTCAAAGGAATACTAGCTGCTGGAGCTCTGGTAGGTGGAGCGAGTTTAACCAGTCGTGTTTATGCAGATGAGACTCCAGTTGTTCAAGAACAATCAAGTTCTGTACCAACACTGGCAGAACAAACGGAAGTGACTGTTAAAACAACTACTGTTCAAAATCATCAAGATGGGACAGTATCGAAAAACATTATTGATTCTAATAGTGTATCTATGTCAGAGTCAGCCTCAACAAGTACTAGTGAATCTGTAAGTATGTCTATGTCAGGGTCAACTTTAACAAGTGTAAGTGAATCTGTAAGTACATCTGCTTTAACAAGTGCTTCAGAATCGATAAGCACGTCAGCCTCAGAAAGTGTTTCAAAATCTACAAGTATTAGTGAGGTTTCAAATATTCTTGAAACTCAAGCTTCTTTAACTGATAAAGGAAGAGAGTCGTTTTCGGCAAACCAGATAGTAACAGAAAGTAGCTTAGTTACTGATGCTGGTAAAAATGCTTCAGTATCTAGCCTAATTGAAATTACAAAACCAAAATCGGAGTTACAGACTTCCAAAATGTCAAATGAGTCGCTTATAACTCCAGAGAAATCCCAAGTAATGATTGCAAGCGATAAAACTGGGAATGAGAGTCTAACTCCGACAATTAGATTAAAATCAGTTATTCAGCCAAGGAGTATGAACTTGATGACTTTGAGTTCGGAGATGGACTTGATACCACTAGAAGAAGTGTCTGATACTGAAATGTTAGGTAAAGATGTATCAAGCGAGTTGCAGAAAGTTAATATTGCGTTAAAAGATAACACTCTTAGTGAGCCTGGAACAGTTAAATTAGATAGTTCAGAAAACCTTGTTTTGAACTTTGCCTTTTCAATCGCTTCTGTTAACGAGGGAGATGTCTTTACTGTAAAGCTTTCTGATAACCTTGACACACAAGGGATTGGTACTATTCTAAAAGTTCAAGATATAATGGATGAAACGGGGCAGTTATTAGCGACTGGGTCATATAGTCCTTTAACACATAATATTACATACACCTGGACAAGGTATGCTTCTACGTTGAATAATATTAAAGCTAGAGTCAATATGCCAGTTTGGCCTGACCAGAGAATAATTTCTAAAACAACTTCAGATAAGCAGTGCTTTACTGCAACATTGAACAATCAAGTTGCTTCAATTGAGGAACGTGTTCAGTATAATAGTCCTTCAGTGACAGAACATACTAATGTTAAGACAAATGTAAGATCTCGGATCATGAAGCTTGATGATGAAAGACAGACAGAAACTTATATTACTCAAATTAATCCTGAAGGTAAGGAAATGTATTTCGCATCAGGACTTGGGAATCTATATACTATTATCGGTTCAGATGGAACATCAGGTTCACCAGTTAATTTATTAAATGCGGAAGTAAAGATTCTAAAAACTAATTCAAAAAATCTTACAGATAGTATGGATCAAAATTATGATTCGCCTGAGTTTGAAGATGTGACTTCCCAGTATAGTTATACTAACGATGGTTCTAAAATTACCATAGATTGGAAAACAAATTCTATTTCTTCCACTACATCTTATGTTGTTTTGGTCAAAATACCTAAACAAAGTGGTGTATTGTATTCAACTGTTTCTGATATAAATCAAACATATGGTTCTAAATATTCTTATGGGCATACGAATATAAGTGGTGACTCAGATGCGAATGCCGAAATTAAACTTTTATCAGAAAGTGCTTCTACGAGTGCGTCGACGTCAGCAAGTACCAGCGCTTCCATGAGTGCCTCGACATCAGCAAGTACCAGCGCTTCCATGAGTGCGTCGACGTCAGCCAGCACCAGCGCTTCAACCAGCACCTCAACGAGTGCCTCGACATCAGCCAGCACAAGTGCTTCAACAAGTGCAAGTATGAGTGCTTCAACAAGTGCAAGTACCAGCGCCTCAACCAGTGCCAGTACCAGTGCTTCCA
>NZ_KV806605.1:0-210 GCF_001811765.1 Streptococcus sp. HMSC076H09
TTTGTTCCATCTGGATAAGTTACATCAACCGTTACTTTATGATCTCCAGGAACGTTAGTATCTGGACGATCACCAACAACTGTCGGAACCCCTTTTGAGCCATCTGGAATCTTAACTAAGTCTGTGATTTCTTTATCTGAAACTGGTGTCCCTTGGGGTACTGTTGTTTCCCCTCCTGTTGGATCATATTTATCTTTATCCGGTACTGGT
>NZ_KV806606.1:0-751 GCF_001811765.1 Streptococcus sp. HMSC076H09
CGATTTCGATAGGTTGTTGAAAATATTTTAAACGTTTTTACTTTGGCAAAAATATTCTCAACCTTGATTCTCTCTTTGGATAGCGTATGGTTATAGGTTTTATCTTCAAGAGTTAGTGGCTTAAGTTTGCTTGATTTCCTCGGAGTTTGCGCTTGTGAATACATCTTCATGATCCCTTGATAACCACTGTCTGCCAAGATTTTAGCAGCTTGTCCGATGTTTCTGCGACTCATTTTGAACAACTTCATATCGTGGCAATAGTTCACTGCAATATCCAAAGAAACAATTCTCCCTTGGCTTGTGACAATCGCCTGAGCCTTCATAGCATGACATTTCTTTTTACCAGAATAATTCGCTAGTTGATTTTTTTAGGACGATTGATTTTTACCTCTGTTGCATCCACAATCACCGTATCCTCAGCACTAAGATGAGTTTTTGAAATCGTAAAACCACTTTGAATAAGAGTTGATTCAACCCATTGACTTCGACGGATTAAGTTGCTTTCGTGAATGCCAAAATCAGCCGCAATTTGTTCATAAGTGCGGTATTCTCGCATGTATTGAAGAGTAGCCATGAGGAGATCTTCTAAGCTTAACTTAGGGGTTCGGCCACCTTTTGCGTGTTTACGTTGATAAGCTGTTTTTAACACAGCTAACATCTCTTCAAAAGTAGTGCGCTGAACACCAACAAGGCGCTTAAATCGTACATCAGTTAATTGTTTGCTTGCTTCATAATTCATAGAACTATTGTA
>NZ_KV806607.1:0-269 GCF_001811765.1 Streptococcus sp. HMSC076H09
TATTTTTTGTTATATGGAGGATTACCCAAGTCCGGCTGAAGGGAACGGTCTTGAAAACCGTCAGGCGTGTAAAAGCGTGCGTGGGTTCGAATCCCACATCCTCCTTTAAAGATATCGCGGGATGGAGCAGCTAGGTAGCTCGTCGGGCTCATAACCCGAAGGTCGTAGGTTCAAATCCTGCTCCCGCAATAGGCTCGGTAGCTCAGTTGGTAGAGCAATGGATTGAAGCTCCATGTGTCGGCGGTTCGATTCCGTCTCGCGCCATTTAT
>NZ_KV806608.1:0-11533 GCF_001811765.1 Streptococcus sp. HMSC076H09
CTTTTTTCATACTTTTTTCTACATTTTCTGAAAATGTAGATCGGGCGCAAGCTTAACGATTCTTTTTAAAATCATTAAATTTTAAAACAAATTTCAGACATGTTGCCAAAGTTTTGATATTATTACTATAATATAGTTTGTAGAGGAGAATAATATGGGCCAAGAACCTATCATCGAATATCAAAATATCAATAAAGTGTATGGGGAAAATGTTGCGGTTGAAGATATTAACCTTAAAATTTACCCTGGTGATTTCGTTTGTTTCATCGGTACGAGTGGATCAGGTAAAACAACATTAATGCGTATGGTTAACCATATGTTAAAACCAACAAATGGTACTCTATTATTTAAGGGAAAAGATATTTCTACTATTAACCCCATTGAATTAAGACGCAGAATTGGATATGTTATCCAAAACATTGGTTTAATGCCTCATATGACCATTTACGAAAATATAGTTCTTGTACCAAAATTATTGAAATGGTCAGAAGAAGCTAAAAGAGCTAAAGCAAGGGAACTTATTAAATTAGTTGAATTACCCGAAGAATATTTGGATCGCTACCCTAGTGAGTTGTCTGGCGGTCAGCAACAACGTATCGGTGTCATTCGCGCTCTTGCAGCAGACCAAGATATTATTTTAATGGATGAGCCTTTTGGAGCTCTGGATCCTATTACTAGAGAAGGTATTCAAGACTTAGTCAAGTCTCTTCAGGAAGAAATGGGGAAAACTATCATCTTAGTTACTCATGATATGGATGAAGCCCTCAAGTTAGCAACAAAAATTATTGTTATGGACAATGGTAAAATGGTCCAAGAAGGGACACCCAATGATCTCTTACATCATCCTGCTACCAGTTTCGTTGAACAAATGATTGGGGAAGAGCGTCTTCTTCATGCGCAGGCTGATATTACCCCTGTTAAACAGATAATGTTAAATAATCCTGTTTCAATAACTGCTGAAAAAACACTAACTGAAGCTATTACACTAATGCGCCAAAAACGCGTTGACTCACTTCTAGTAACCGATAACGGTAAATTAATTGGTTTTATTGACTTAGAATCTCTAAGCAGTAAATATAAGAAAGACCGACTTGTTTCTGATATCTTAAAACATACTGATTTTTATGTTATGGAAGACGACTTACTTAGAAATACTGCTGAGCGTATTTTAAAACGTGGTTTAAAATACGCTCCAGTTGTTGACCATGAGAATAACCTAAAGGGCATTGTTACTCGTGCATCCCTAGTTGATATGTTATACGATATTATTTGGGGCGATACTGAAACGGAGGATCAATAATGGTCAATTTCTTATCACAGTATGGCATGCAAATATTAGTAAAAACATGGGAACAAGTCTATATCTCATTTTTTGCTATAGCACTTGGGATTGCAATTGCTGTTCCATTGGGTGTGGTCTTAACACGTTTTCCCAAAGTAGCCAAAATTATCATTGCTATAGCTAGCATGCTACAAACTATACCAAGTTTAGCCTTATTAGCTTTAATGATTCCATTGTTTGGAATTGGAAAAGTCCCAGCTATCGTTGCTTTATTTATTTATTCCTTGCTTCCTATACTAAGGAATACTTATATAGGTATGAATAATGTCAATCCAACACTTAAAGATTGTGCTAAAGGGATGGGAATGAAACCTATTCAATCTATATTTCAAGTTGAGTTACCTTTAGCTACTCCAATTATTATGGCTGGTATTCGCTTGTCTACTATTTATGTTATTGCTTGGGCTACATTAGCTTCTTATATAGGTGCAGGTGGACTTGGTGATCTCATTTTTAGCGGGTTAAATCTTTTTCAGCCCAAATTAATTCTAGGGGGCACAATTCCTGTTATTATCCTGTCACTTATTATAGATTATCTTTTAGGATTACTGGAAACAGCTCTAACGCCCAGAACAACAAGAAGGGAGGCTTAGATATGCTTAAAAAATCGCACTTTTTACAGATATTTACACTTTGCTTAGCCCTCTTAACGATTTCTGGTTGTCAATTAACCGATACTAAAAAACCTGGTCATACCACAATTAAGGTTGCTGCCCAAAGTTCTACAGAGTCTAGTATCATGGCAAATATTGTCACCGAATTAATTCATCACGAATTAGGATACAACACAACTTTAATAAGCAATCTTGGTTCCTCTACGGTTACTCACCAAGCTTTGCTCCGTGGTGATGCTGACATTGCTGCCACACGTTATACAGGAACAGACATCACAGGAACTCTTGGCTTAAAAGCTGTTAAAGACCCTAAAGAAGCTTCTAAGATTGTAAAAACTGAATTCCAAAAACGCTACAATCAAACTTGGTATCCTACTTATGGTTTTTCTGATACTTATGCATTCATGGTTACTAAAGAGTTTGCCAGACAGAATAAAATCACCAAGATCTCTGATCTCAAAAAGTTATCAACAACTATGAAGGCAGGGGTTGATAGTTCATGGATGAATCGCGAGGGAGATGGATACACTGATTTCGCTAAAACATACGGTTTTGAATTTTCACATATTTACCCTATGCAAATTGGCTTAGTCTATGATGCAGTTGAAAGTAACAAAATGCAATCTGTATTAGGCTACTCCACTGACGGTCGTATTTCGAGCTATGATTTAGAAATTTTAAGGGATGATAAAAAATTCTTTCCTCCTTATGAAGCCTCTATGGTTGTCAACAATTCTATCATCAAAAAAGATCCTAAACTAAAAAAATTACTCCATCGACTCGATGGTAAAATCAATTTAAAAACGATGCAAAACCTTAATTATATGGTAGATGATAAACTTTTAGAACCTTCAGTTGTTGCCAAACAATTTTTAGAAAAAAACCATTATTTTAGAGGAGATAAATAAATGAAACAAATGAATACTTTCCAACAATTTATCTACTACTTCCAACATAATGGTAGTTATATCTTAGAACAATTTATCCACCACTTTTTAATTTCAATTTACGGCGTTATTTTAGCTGCAATTGTTGGTATCCCTCTAGGTATCTTCATCGCTAGACGTGGTAAAATTAAAACCTTTGTTATGGGAATCGCAAATGTCATCCAAACCATTCCTTCTTTAGCTATGATCTCTATCATTATGTTAGGTCTAGGGCTAGGTATTAAAACAGTAGTTGCAACTGTCTTTCTTTATTCTCTTCTGCCAATCATCACAAATACTTACACTGGTATTAGAAATGTTGACTCCGACTTACTAGATGCTGCTAAAGGAATGGGCATGACTAAGCGTCAACGTTTATTTATGGTTGAGTTACCACTATCTATTTCTGTTATCATGGCTGGACTTAGAAATGCCCTTGTTGTAGCAATTGGTATTACAGCCATTGGTGCTTTCGTCGGTGGAGGCGGACTTGGAGATATCATCATAAGAGGAACTAATGCAACAAATGGTGGTGCTATTATCTTAGCAGGATCTCTTCCAACAGCCCTTATGGCAATTTTCTCTGATTTAATCCTAGGCGGTATCCAACGCATGCTTGAACCAAGAAAATAACTATTAAAAACTTGTCAGTAGAGACAAGTTTTTTTGATGTTTCAGAATAATTTCTTAAGTTCTAAAATTGTTTTTTACTATAGCTAAATCCTAATCCTCCCAATATAGCAATGGCACATCCTATAACAATAAAGCTAACATTTGATAAGGCAAATGAAAAGATAGTCATAAATAGTGTTCCTATAGGCATAAACATAATAGCAATAGTAAATATAGTCGACATCACACGCCCCATATACGCTTCATCGACCCTGATTTATACCTGACTGAAAAAATGAATATTAAACATTGTCAGAAGACTATTAAAAAGAAAACTACCACTGTAAGATATCCATATCGGTAATTCAAATAGAGATGGGAATCCCATAACTATGACTCCCAAACTACTGAATACTAGCATAGATAGCATAGAATTAATACTAGATTTAATTTTTCTAGCAATAAGCGCTCCAATAATTGATCCGATAGCTGATATACTAAGTATTGTTGCATAAGCACCTGAAGTTTTCAATAGGGAGTTAGTAAAAGGTAAAAGATAATTGAACATTGCTAGGAAAGTGTTTAATAAAGCAGCAATAATTAGAAAAAACATAATTTCTTTTTCTTTTTTGATGTAAGTAAATCCATCTGCAATATCAGCTAAAATATTTTTTATCGCTACCTTTTCTTGTTTTGAAAGCTGTACCCTTCCACTTTAATAGCATAAAGAAACAGGAAAGAGATCAAAAAAGTAATCGCATCAACAATTAAAGTAATCCTAATACCAAAATTATTAAAAATAAGGAAACCTAAAACAGGGGAACTTACACTAATAATTTGCACAATGGTTTCCAGATTAGCATTATAGGTAATGATATCAGCTTTATCTACTATTTCAGGAATATAAGATTTATAAGCCGGAGAAGAAAAAGCATTGGAAACCGCTAAGATAGCATTAGCAACTATTAGACCATACACCATTACTTTATCATCTCCAATAAAAGAAAGTAAGAAACACATGATAGCACAGATAGCATCTGTTATTAGTAAAATTTTTCTTCGTTGAAAGCGATCAGCTAAGGCGCCTCCAAAAGGGTTGAGGACAATAGAAACCAACAACTCTACTATCTGATAAATACCTAAAATCTTTTGTCCTAGACCACCCATCGAAGCAATCCAAGTACTATTTCCATAATCATAAAGCACATCACCAAGTTTACTGACTGCTCGACTAGATAGTAATTTTATACCATTAATATTCATAATTCCCTCCTTAGTTCGACATTATAGCAAACCAAAAGGAGAAATATTAAAAAATCCCATAAATGGGATTTTTTATAATCTTGTTACCCTATTAAAGTGTTCCTGAAAATTTTCAACATGATGTTTAGAACCAATTGCTTGGAAGCAAAAAATAGCTTGCTTCATGCTTTGTATTCCTCGACTATCCCCTTTAGCATAGGCAAGAAATCCTTTTTCATAGAGTAAAATAATACGGTGATAAGCATTCCGCTCATTATTTAAAAGTGCTTCAACTTTCTCTACAAAAAATGTTGCTTCTTCTAGAGCGCGCCGTTCTATTAGTGTCTCTACCACATTTAGGAGGGTTGCTTCGACAACATTGCGGTTTGTATAAATATCTCGATAATATTCCTTTTGATTGATAACCTCTTTAACAAGTTGGCAAATATACCTTGTGTTGTAATACCGGTAAAGATTTCCAATCAAAATATAGTCACTAATTTCCCAACTATCTTTTTGAAAGAGGTAATCCGACAAAAAGCAAAGGTCTTCTTCCGACATTTTTCTCGAGGAGTCACATTCACATATCATTCCTCTAAAAAGAACTATGTTTAAACGACAACGTATATCTGAACTATCCTTTTTTAGTTTACCTTCTTCCACAGAAATCATCTTTTCTAACCCAGCTACGTCTCTTTGATAATGATATTGAGCCATCTGAGACATTAAAGATATCTGATCAGATTTTTGATATTTATTTACTCTATACATAAATTCGCTAATTGATAAATCAATTGCCTCTAAAGCCCCTAAAAATTTTGTTAATGATAAATCTGATTCACCCCTCTCAAATCGTGATAACTGAGAAACAGAAAGTTCATTTGAAGCAACCTGTTTAAGAGAAAACTGTCGATTAAGTCGAAATTCCCTAAAAATAGGGCCATATATAAACATTAGTATTCCTTTCTAACCGTAATCTCATTGGTAAACTTATGAGGTAATTTCAATAATTTATATTTACCAACTTTAACCAATATATGAGCTGATATATAGTCATTTTCTTTTATTTGTAATATCATATCACAAGTTCTTCTAAATCAACATATGTTAATTTATCTGGGAATTTTTCTCGTAAGGTTACTTTCATATATTGAGTACTTACCATACAAAATTCCTCCATCATATACTCTTTTTTTCAATTATAAATTAAAATAGAATCATCTCATCTAACTTTGTCATTGCCTTTGTGCTATTTAAAGTAGTTATTTAAATTTACAATGGTTTCTCAAGTATTTAGAAGTTTTAAAAATGACTTTAGGACAATTTTTGAATATTACACAAAAAACACCCCATGGTGTGAACCATGAAGTGCTTCCAATCGCTGATATATAGGTATATATTAACGTTTTGAGGATTGTGATGCTTTACGGGATTTTTTTAAACCTGGTTTTGGGTAGCAAAAGTAAAACCTCAATAAAAGCTTATTAAATCAAGCTTTCAAAAGTCAGTTTCATTAAAAATAAGCACTTATAACCTAATCCTACAAACAATGGATTACCATTAGATTACCAAAAATTCGTTTTCGGAGCTTATGTAATTGAGTAAATGAACAGGAAAATCATTGTATAATTAACTTTTTTTATATTAACTTGCTAGTGACTTATATCACTCAAGATTCATACTCATAAAAAGCATAGAGTATTCGAATTTTAAAACTATTTCTCATTCACTGAAATAACAGTTAAGAGGAATATTATATGTCTCACTTAAATAATACTCAGTTGATAATAACAATTGCTTCATCTCAGTACTTAGTTTCGAAATCGACACACCTGGCTGTACAATGGTTATTCTCATATCAGTACTAAAGCCATCTTTTATCATAGATTTGATTGTCCGACAATCATTAATATTTCCTTTTTCAAACCGAGAACTCTGTCTTTTAGAAATCCGTATTGACTCTCTTTTTATCATTCTATCAAGGAAATCTAATAAATTATCTTTCCAAATAATTGATTTCTCTGCTTGACCACACACTTCGTATAAATCTGATACACGAGCACCTGGTTCATCACCATGTGAATATTTACAATGATACAGATTTATGAGTATTTTGCGCTCTGCTTCATTAGCACTTATTGTAACAATGTCTGCAATTTCTCCTGAACCATCATCGTCAAAAACTATCAATTCATCAGTATTTATCAATTTATTTATAGTTACATATTGAATGGATGCTCTATCCTTAGCAACACCTTGAGACTCTTTTCGTATATTTGTTCCATATTTTTTCCATTCTATCGGAACAAGCATCTCATTTGACAACGATGCCTTACTCCTCGGTTTATCTACAATTTGTAGATTACCCTCTAACATTACCCGAACCCCATCCTTCTGTATGAAAGAAATAGTTGGACTATGATCTTTTAAATATTGTGAAAATAAAATCTTATTATTTGATCTCTTTATAAATAAGTCATCTCCAGAAATTTGCAAAAAACCAAACCCCTTTTTATCTATATGTTGTTGGAAAATAAATTTTCTTTCACTAATCCAAAGTTCAAAAATCAATAAGCCTTTTTCAAGACGAGGGTTCCTAAAGTCTGATTCAAAAAAATGATACAGCTTATCTTCTTTTTCAATATAGAATGCCCTTGCAGTTGAATTACTAGTTTCAATTATACTGTCAGGTGTTATTTTATAAGGAACCCCATCCGGAAATTCTGTAACAACTTCTGAAGTAAGTGAGTTTTCTAATATCATACTTGTATCAATATTAGTATCTAAAATTTTTGCCCCAATTTTTTGGCACCAATCTACCCAAAAATTAAGACTTTCAACCCACCTCATCCAAACTTTTCCTTTATAAGAACAACCTACACTTATTTTATTTCCATCTCTGTATCCATGTCCAAAAATATTTGATTTGATTGAACCCAATGAAGTTGCTTCACTTATTCCCTTTCTTACATCAACCCCAGCAAACATCCGAAAACTGACATTTCCTCCAGGTATTTGTTTTAAACCAAGTGTTCCAATCATTAGTCGATTAATACCGTCAAGCACTCTGTAAATCTCATCTCCCTTGATTTGCATAGAATTAGGAAAAATTTGCTCTACCAAATCATTTCCTTTTCTACTATCTGACTCATTAATATGAATCAAACCTCTATACTCATCAAAAAAAGATTACAAAAAAATTATATAAATATTCGACAAGATCTTTTTGATAAGACCAGTTAACTGTATTCTCTATTTCTTCAATAAATATTAAAATTCCCTTCTCTTCATTTATCAAGTGAGTAGTATGTTCTGCACTCAGAACATTTTTCCAGGCGTTGATATTTACCTCTTTCATATCCGTTTTATATATTCGAGAACTAATTTTCATCTTTATTTGAGATAAGTCAATATTACTTGCTCTTGTTTTTTCAAATTGGGAAATAAATTCTTCTATCTGAACTTCTTTTTCTATTGCTCTATCTGACTTAATTTGAAGCAGTTTAGTCCAATCCGCATCACGTCTATACAATTCATCGATATCTTCTTTTAAGTCTTCTGATGCTATATTAGTAATCAGTTTAGCACTGCCTAACCTTTCTTTACCAGACCTTGCAAACCTTCCCATAAACTGTAAAGTAATTGGTAATGACTTATATTTGTCGTGAATTGCAGCAACTTTAAGTGAAGGAATATCAATACCTTCACCAAACATGTCCACGCATACAACAATTTGTGATTTTCCTGATTTTAGTAGATCTAACGAATCTCTGTTTTGCGACTTTTTTCTATCAGAATGTATAATCACTGGATTATATATTTTGTAATTCGAATATATTTTATCGAATAACTCATCAGCTCTTTTTTTAGAGTTAGCTCTCGCCAAAAGAATGTGATTTAATCCCTTATCCAAATCACTTTGCAAAAGTTTAACTGCAACATCTGCGATTTTTTCATCCGATTTTGTAATATTATACTCATGGATAGGATGAAAATCAATTGGTTTAAAATAATTGTTTTGCAGAGCAAGAGATAAACTATATTTAAAAATTATTTTTCCATCAATTTTCTTACCATCATTTCGAAATGGGGTCGCTGTAAATTGTAAAATCTTTTTACCTGAGAACTTATCTCTTACTTTTCTCCAATCATTTGCAGCAAGATGGTGAGCTTCATCAAATACAACTAATTCAACGTTCGAATAGATTTTTTCAAACAGATCATTCGGTAACGCTTTAATCAGCGCTGGTGTAGTTATAATGATATTTATATTATCAATTTCATTAAATAAAATATCCTTTTCACTATCTTTCACAGTAGATTTATATAATAGACAATTAGGAAAAATTGCCTGATCAGATACAACTGAAATTTTAGGAAGAATCCCCAGATGTTTAACCTGATCAAAAAGTTGTTCTCTAAGTAAATTACTTGGAACAACAATCAAAGTTGTAGCAATACGCTCTGAGACTATTGTCGAAAAAATTGTTTCAGATTTTCCTGTTCCTGTCGGTAAAACTATTGTGGCCGGTTCATTAGAGACAACCCAATGAGAACGTATAGCAGAAAGTGCACCATATTGAGGAGGGCGCAATCCATTACCTAAAGAACCGTTAGCAACTTTCTCAGAATACGCTTTGCCCCAGCTTTTTACAATCTCTGATTTGGTAATTTTTTGATTATTAAGGTCTATTGAATAGGCTAACTTATTTGAACCAATATTCTTAATTTCTTGTTTGAATTTTTCCATCACAAAGCCTCTGTATCCTACTGTATCCTACTGTATCCTACTGTATCCTATCTCTTAGAGGATAGGCTAATTTTTCGTTAAAGTATAGTATTGATTTCTGTCATTTTTATTGGCACCATACCAGTCAACCATACCCAATTCTTGTAATTTTTTCATCGTTTTTACAATAAACTTACGACTTCTTCCTGTCAGTTCAATGGCTTTTGCAGTTGTCATCTTCTCTCCTGAATTGTACATGTAATGGATCAACAATTGCTCATCGGCATTGAGGTCTCCAAAATCAGTAAACTGTTTCTCCAAACTATCTTGGGTCCGTAGGTGTCGGCTGACAATATTATTTTCAAGCGTCAGAATAACCTTGTTCCCAGGTTCAGAGTATTTTGGTTCATGGAGAAAGGCTGATTCCATCTCTGAGTAAATCCGTTTCACACCTTCATTCATCTCACGGACCCATCCAAACTCCGTCAGGGTTCTGGCAATCCGAGGATTTCTTGAAAACCGTTCATGCTTAATATTGTCAACGGTGACGATATTTGGCAATTTCCCTGGGCTATGAATTTCCAGTCGGTCATCAAACATAAGAACACGAATATGGTCGCCATAGACAGAGTAATCACGGTGAGTAACAGCATTGACAACACCTTCAAACCAGGCAAATTCTGGATATTCAGGCAAAATTTGAAATTGCCCATTGTCATCCAGATATTGGAACTCACGCAGCTGGGTACGAATAAAATCACGAGCCTTGATAATCAGGGTTGGTAGAGCATCATCAAAGGTCACTTCCTTAATGACATTAAAGCTACTACCTGTCCCCATGTCCGTGCCATCAAACCGTTGGAAGCGAACACGAGCTTGAGGGAAGAAAGCTGAAGGGTATTTGCCAAAAAGCAAGATAGCAGCCTTGGTCAATTTTCCATTGACCAGAAAACGCCGAGCTTTGAGAATTTCCTCGGTGGAACGGTCTGCAATATCAAAGCGATTTTTGAAGTCCTGAACCAGGTCATCATCGATGTCTTCCAAGGTCGCATCAGCCACAACTTCATCCTCAAAGAAACGTTGTCCTTTATCATAGCTGAGCTGAGTTCGTTGTTCATAACTTAATTTTACCGTTTCATCCCCTTGACGCAGGTAAACTTCATCATTAGGCGCAGCAATCACTCGATTTGAAGATAATTCAACTGAGATAACCAAAATCACATCGTCTTCACCCTTATGGTTTCGCACAGGGATTTCTTCAAAAGATAAGTCCAAAGGAGTATCACGCATCTCACGGTCAATCTTTTTGAAGTCATCAATGGGATAGGCTCTGCCATCTTTGAAGCCAGTAATGATGTTATTTTGCTTGTCGTCCTCAATACCGATTACCAGCTGGCCACCATCTGCATTAGCAAAGGCAATCAGGTGTTTAAGAAGTTCAGACGGCTTTTTACGTGCAGATTTCCTGTCCAAGTATTGAGTCTCTGGTGAGAACTGGTAGTGGGATAGGGTTTGATTCATGTCATTCTCCTGAGTGTTATAGCTCTATTATAACACATCTCCCATTCTTTCTTGCTTCCAATTCATTGTGCTAAGAAACCTTATAAGGAAGTGCCGTACAACATTCCAAAAAGCTGGGAATGGGTAAGGTTAGGTAATATATCTTCGTTGAATTTTTTTTCTAGTATATCTGGAGATAAGATTCCAAATGATAGCTGGGTTTTAGATATGGAAGATATAGAAAAAGAGACCGGAAGATTAGTTAGAAAAAACTATAAAACAGAAAAGTCGTCTTATAAAAGTAATAAAATATCTTTTTCTAAAGACACTATTTTATATGCTAAATTACGGCCCAATCTAAAGAAAGTTATCATTTCTGACGAAAACGGTTTCGCGACAACAGAACTTCTTCCGATTAAAGTTTTTGGGAATATTTCGCTAGATTACATAAGATACTGTATGATTTCACCGTTTTATTATTTTAATATTATCCAGTCGGTTTATGGTGTTAAAATGCCAAGGGTAAGTTCTGGTTTTCTAAATTCAACTCTCCTCCCCCTCCCGCCTC
>NZ_KV806608.1:11633-84683 GCF_001811765.1 Streptococcus sp. HMSC076H09
TCTAAATTCAACTCTCCTCCCCCTCCCGCCTCTCACCGAACAACAGCGTATTGTTTCTAAAATTTCTCAAGTCTTTTCAGTTATCGAATCTTTAGTATAATACTTATGTGCGGTGGAATTTCTATCAAAAATCAGATAGGAGTTGAAGATGAAAGACTTTGAATTACATTTACGAAAAGCTGGATTAGCTGAAAACACCATACGGTCTTACCTGTATGGTGTTCGCTTTTTTTTGGAACATTATGAGTTAAAAATAGAAGATTTATTTGAATATAAAGGATATTTACTGGATAATTTCAAACCTAAAACCGTTAATCTGCGATTGCAGGGGCTTAATAAATACCTTGTTTTTATTGGACACGATGATTTGAAATTAAAATTTGTTAAAATCCAGCAGAAACCATTTTTAGAAGATGTTATCAGCCATGCAGATTATCTCTTTCTGAAACGGAGTTTGAAAAAAGATGATAACTTAAAATGGCATTTTGTAGTTTGGTTTCTAGGAGCAACAGGAGCTCGTGTTAGTGAATTGATAAAATTAAAAGTAGAACATGTGGAGGTCGGTTATTTTGATATTTACTCAAAGGGGGGTAAAATGCGACGACTCTACATCCCTAAAAAATTACGTGACAGTTGTCAGAAATGGCTTGATACTGAAAATCGCCAAAGCGGGTACCTTTTCCTTAATAAATTTAGTC
The DNA here is from genome assembly GCF_001811765.1 of Streptococcus sp. HMSC076H09. Classification (NCBI taxonomy): domain Bacteria; kingdom Bacillati; phylum Bacillota; class Bacilli; order Lactobacillales; family Streptococcaceae; genus Streptococcus; species Streptococcus sp. HMSC076H09. Next base: position 12,332 of record NZ_KV806608.1, read on the forward strand.
AGCCGATTACAGCTAGAGGGATCGCCCAACAACTAAAAAACTATGCTGTAAAATATCAACTCAATACCAAGGTCGTCTATCCTCATTCCTTTAGACACCTATTTGCCAAAAATTTTCTTGCCAAATACAATGACATTGCCCTACTAGCAGATTTGATGGGACATGAAAGCATCGAAACAACTCGTATCTACCTTAGAAAAACAGCGACAGAGCAACAAGCTATTATAGATAGGGTTGTTAATTGGTAACATAAATAGCAGAAAGTCTTTGTGACTTTCTGCTGTTTTTGTGACGGTTGCTCTCCTTATAGGAATAGCAAAAAAAATAGTGATTTTGTCGGTTCAACTATGGCTGAGATTCCTAACTCTTGGAGCTACGTTAAGTTTGGTTCGATTGTTACCTTTAACATTGGAAAAACACCACCCAGGAACGAACCGACTTATTGGGGCAATGATATCCCATGGGTATCTATTTCGGATATGCCGAGCAGTGGTCATATTACTAAAACAAAGGAGTGTATATCTCATTTAGCTATAAAGCAAACAAATATTAAAATTGTTCCCGCAGATACCCTACTGATGAGTTTTAAACTATCAATCGGCAAGGTTGCGATATTAGATGTTCCAGCCAGTCATAATGAGGCAATTATTTCTATATTTCCATATAGTGATAAGAAAAATATTATTAGAAATTATTTAATGATGTTTTTACCACTAATTTCTACGGCTGGAAATTCAAAAGATGCTATAAAAGGCAAAACACTAAATAGCACCAGTATTTCAGAGTTATTGATACCTATTTCAAATTATCGGGAAATGAAAAAAATTGTATCTAAAGTTGATTTACTTTTTCAAAAAGTTGCTCAACTCTCTGACTAATGCGTTTTTGCTCTGTTTCAGGAGCTAGGGGAACAAGGAGTTCGTTTAATTTTGTTTTAGGAATATTATATAAAGCCTGTCCAGATAGCTTTGTAATTGATTTCAATTGTTCATAAAAGATTGGTGATGACAGGCTAAATAATAGATATTTTGACAATACATCTGATGAAACAAAAGGTGTTAATTGAAATACAAATCCACCAGCAGCGGTATTGGGATAATCTTTATCAATTCTAGCAAATTTTCCAATATGTTCTAAAGATGTTGAAACAGGTGTTAATAGCTGATTTCGTTTCAAATAGACTGTTTCTGAAGTGATAAATTTTGGATCAATGTAGTAATCATTATCTAATATTTTAAAGGATAATGGGTTGATATTTCCTCCACGAATAATTCTGACACCATTTTTTGTGATGGCTAGATCAGTTTTCTTATACGATAATCCTGTGGTTATTGAAAAAATATCTTTTATGGTAAGAAAAGACCAATTTTTGGGTATCTTCCCATAAGGAGAGTTATCATCTCCTTTTGTCACCACTATTTCTGCCAAATCTTTCTTCTTGAGTTTACCTTCCTCATAGAGTTTTTGCTTTTCAGCTTGGATTTTTTCAAGCAAAACCTCAACGGGTTCATCGTTAGGGTCTTGAGGAACCAACTTACCTTGCATCGCATATTGAAGAATAGATTTTTTCAACTTATCTGGAAAGGATTTGTCCAATTCTTGAAGTTTATTGTAACTTTCGGAATATGCATCTACCTTTTCCAAGGCACGTTCGATTTGCTCCACAATCCGTTTCTGTTCAGAGAGAGGCGGGAGGGGGAGGAGAGTTGAATTTAGAAACGTAGCATTTACTCTTGGCATTTTAACACCATAAACCGATTTGATGATGTTGAAATAATAAGATGGAGAAATCATACAGTATCTCATATACTCTGCTGAAATACCCCCAAAAATTTTAATCGGAATAAGTTCGGTTGTTGCAAAACCATCTTCGTCAGAAATGATAACTTTCTTTAGGTTGGGGCGTAGCTTAGCATATAAAACAGTATCCTTAGAAAAATATACTTTATTGCTTTTATAAGATGATTTTTCTGTTTTATAGTTTTTTCGAACTAATCTTCCAGTTTCTTTTTCTATATCTTCCATATCTAAAACCCAACTATAATTCGGAATTTTATCTCCAGATATATTAGGGAAAAAACTCAACGAAGATATATTTCGCAACCTCACCCATTCCCAACTAGCTGGAATATCATAGGGCACTTCCACTTCCTTAATCGTCCCGTCTGATAACTTCTCATAAGGTTTCCCGTCAGCACCTCGAAAAAGCTCTGTTTCTTTTTTATCTCGCTTGATTTTGCCATCAGCAATGAGGTTTTCTTTTTCCGCTTTGATACGTTTAAGAAGCTCACTAGCTGGCTCGTCAGTTGGGTCTTGAGGAACCAATTTCCCCTCCATCGCTCTCTGTAAGATACTAGCTTTTAGTTGTTCTGGGGTCATTAGTTCTCCTCCAAAAGCTCTAAAATATCTGCCAAAACAGCATCTATTTTTTGGTTAAAAGCCGCTCTTTCTTGCTGATAGTTTTGAATAAGTTCCAGCGGTTCCAAAATCTCTTCTTCTTCCTTGGGAAAGCCACATTGATCAAAATTATAGTTCAAATCAGCTAACTCAGATGGTGTAAAAGATTTGGCTTTATAAAAATTTCCCTCTAAAATCTCCTCACGGCTAGTCCACCACTCACGAACAGGATTGAAATGCTCTGATTTCATCGGTTTGGTCTTAGAAAAGTTTTTATACCCCTCTGGCATATCCAAACGATAAAACCAAGTCTGCTCCGTCTTCTTAGTCTTGTCAAAGAAAAGGATATTGGTGTGAATACCTGTGTAAGGTGCAAAGACACTATGAGGCAAACGGATAATCGTATGAAGATTAAATTCCTCAACCAATTTTTCTTTCAAACGAGTTTTAACACCCTCTCCAAAGAGAAAGCCATCTGGTAAAATTACCCCAACACGACCGTTTTCTTTCAGCCTATACATGATAACTGCCATAAAAAGGTCCGCTGTCTCCGAACTCCGCAACTCTGCCGGAAAATTATTTTTAATCGTATCAAGTTCGGAACCACCAAAAGGTGGGTTCATCATGATAAGGTCAAACTTCTCGTCATCTGTGTACTCTCGGACATTTTTCTCCAAGGTATTGCCATGAATGATTTTAGGGTCATCAATTTCATGAAGAAAGAGGTTCGTCACTGCTAAAAGGTGAGGAAAGGCTTTTTTCTCAATCCCAAAGACAGCCTGATTGTATTTTTGAATATCCTCGCTAGTCTTACGCTGTTTGCTTAAATAATTTAAAGTCGAGGTCAAGAAACCACCTGTTCCACAGGCAAGATCAGCCATTGTTTCACCTAATTTAGGGTCAAGCATTTCAGCAATGAAATCGGTCGCTGCACGAGGGGTATAAAATTCCCCAGAGTTCCCTGCACTTTGGATGTCCTTGAGGATTTTCTCATAAATATCATTAAAGGAGTGTCGGTCTTCTGGACTATTAAAGTCCACCTCATCAATGACATTGATAACCTGACGCAAGAGCACACCGTTTTTCATGTAGTTATTAGCATCTTCAAAGGCTGATTTAACAATGCTTTTCCGAATGGGCATATTGGGTGTGATTTCAAGCTCTTTTAATTCCTTAAACAGCCTATTGTTCACAAAATCAAGCAAATCATCACCTGTCAAGACTTGCTCACCTTTTTCAGCGTGAGCCCAATTTCGCCATTTTAAGTCTTCAGGAATAATTGACTCATAATCATCTTCCTCCAACTCCCAAACCAACTCACGGCTATCATAAATTTTCAAAAAGAGTAACCAAGACATTTGTTCAATACGTTGGGCGTCTCCATTAACACCTGCGTCATTGCGTGTAATATCTTGAATACGTTTCACAAATGATGTAATTGACATAGTTTCCTTTCATTAAGCTACTGTAAATAGCTCTTCTTCCAATTCTTTAATGGCCCTTAGATAGGCTTGCTTATTTCCAAAATAGGTATTGATAATCTTAAAGGTTCCACCGTAAATTTGAAACTCTGGTAATTTTAGCGTTTCAATGCTTTCCAGTTCACCAATCCCCTTATCCATGTACTTATCTAATAACGTCTCTAAAACAGCTCGGGCCTCTTCACTGTACTTTTGCAGATAACCACTACTTTTAACCCTGCTAATTCTCTGGCTCTTAGTCAACTCTTTTTGACCATAAGCCAGTTTTAACAGCAAGTCAAAGTCATCAATCTCCTGTTCAGAAATCCCTTCTGCTTCTCGAATAGCATCAAGATAAACGCCTTTTTTATAGAGTTCTTCTAAGATGACTCTTTTCTTATCCGCTGCTTGCCAGGCAGTAATAAACTCGGTCAAGGTAGCGTAAGCTCCTAGAATATTTTTCCGAGTATAATCGGTCAGACTTTCTGTCACTAACTTCCCATTTTCATCCAAAACCTGAATGGTTGAATTGAGAACATCTACTTTTTTATCAGTGACCCTATATTTTTCAATAGGTTCTCCTCCTCCAGTTGATTCGCCGCCACCTCCAGTTGGCCCTTTAGGGTCAAAGACATACGCTGGCTCTCCATCAAAATCTGGATCTGCAAATAAATTGGTCACGTTTCTAAAATCAATAATGGTGAAAAATTCTTTCCCTTTCTGCGGGTACAAACGTGTTCCACGACCAATAATCTGTTTGAACTCCGTCATGGATTGAATATTGGAATCGAGCACAATCAAACGACAAGTTTTTGCATTGACCCCCGTTGTCAAGAGTTTTGATGTTGTGACAATAGCTGGAAACTTAGAATTAACATCCATAAAGTTATCTAGCTGTGCTTTACCCTCGGCATTGTCGCCAGTCACCTGCATCACATAGCGATAGTCTTCCTGAACCAAATCAGGGTTTTCTTTGACAAAAGCTGCTCGCATCCGCTCAGCATGGTCAATATCAACACAAAAGACAATGGTTTTGTCAAATCGAGCATTGTTCTGTTTCATGTAATCAGAAACAAACTTGGCCACCTTCTGAGTACGGTCATCAATAACAATAGTCTTATCAAAATCTTTTCGACCATAGTACCTATCTTCGATAAGTTTTCCTGCGGCATCCGTTTTCCCATTTTCTGGACGATAGCCATCAACATCAATATTCAAATTGACCCGCATCACGCGATAAGGAGCCAGGAAGCCATCCTCAATGCCCTGTTTCAAACTATAGGTGTAAATTGGTTCACCAAAATAATCTATATTGGAAACCTCTTTTGTCTCCTTTGGTGTCGCTGTCATCCCAATCTGGGTTGCTGAGGCAAAATAATCAATCACTTGGCGCCAGTTGCTGTCCTCCTTAGCTGAACCGCGGTGAGCCTCATCAATAATAATCAGGTCAAAGAAATCCTTATCAAACTTTTGGTAATGCGTTTCTTCGCCGTCTTCACCTGTTAATTGCTGATACAAACCTAAGTAAATTTCAAAAGAATTTAACTTTTCTGGAGAGTTCAGTAACTTTGCTGTGATTTTGGTCATAACCTTTTCAAAAGGCTTAAAATCTTCAGCCATTGTTTGGTCAACTAAGATATTTCGGTCGGCTAAAAATAGAACACGTTTGGCTAAACCAGCTTTTCGCAAACGATGGATAATTTGAAAAGCCATAAAGGTCTTACCTGTCCCTGTTGCCATAACAAACATGACCCGATTTTCTCCTCTTGCAACCGCCTCAACGGTACGGTTGATAGCGATTTGCTGGTAATAACGTGGTGTTTTATTGGAGAACGCATCAGTATAGTAAGGGACTGAAATCGCCTTTGAAACCTCAGAACTTATCTCTTTTTCAGAAATCAAACGCTCAAATAATTCTTCACGAGTAGGAAACTCCTCTAAAGTTAACTCACGTTCTTGCCTCGTGATACGGTCATGCTCAATAAAACCATTACCATTTGAGGAATAAACAAAAGGAACATCTAAAATCTCACCATATTCAATCGCCTGCTGTAATCCAGCTCGTAAACTATGCTTATTATCTTTAGCTTCAACGATTGCAATACGCTGCCCAAATTGATAGTAGAGAGCATAGTCTGATTTTTTCCCTTCTTTACGACGAGCCTTATCACCTCGAACCTCTATTCGCCCATCTGTAAAATATTCCTCATAGGCAATATGCTCACCATTTTTCCAACCTTTAGCTAAAATGGCTGGTGTGATGAAATTCGCTTTAATATCTTCTTCGCTCATGCTCTTTTTGTCTTTGATGAATGTCGCCATACCAAGTCTCTCCACATCTACACTTAATAAAAAATTATCAGAAGTATGTTACCCGTCTATTATACCATTTTCTAACCTCATCTTGTATTATTTCTCAAGGGGTTTGGGGCTTTGCCCCAAGTGTTAAAATCCATCAGGAGAAGGAGCTCCCAAACTCGTTACTGATGGTTTATTTTTTCGATAGTGTGTATACACTATCTGAGCTCGCAAAGACCTAAAATTATGTTTTTGTATCAATTCTAAATTCCCCGTGCCAGACACGGTGGCTGACATTGTCAGACAATCATTTTTTAGAAGGACATAAGAAAACCGCAGATAAATTCCTGCGGTTTCATTTACTTATTTAATGTTTAGTAGACTTCTTTTTCAGGTTAACTGAGAGTCCCTTTTCCAATTCATCCAATAATTGAGTTATCAACTGACCAAGTTCTATAAAATTCTGTTGTGAAATATTTCCAACCTGAGTTGACAACTTGGCAATCCTATTAATTGATCTGCCAATCTGAATGAATCGCTCTGTCAGTTGCTCATACTCTGGAAAATTAATCGTCCATGATTCAATCTCTTGGTTAAATAATTTCTTTCTGGCAAAAGCGGAAAAGTTTGACTCTTTTTCATTAGCCATTAATGCTAACAATCTTTTATTCTCATCCTCAGTCAAAAAGACTTGCTTCACGATATTTTTAATTCTATTTTTCATTCATCCACTTTTGATAGTAACCTCGCCTTTTTCGTTTTATGGTATTTAAGGAACGATTTTTCATATTTTTCAATCATTTGAACACTGTAAGTCATAGCTCGTAATGCTTGAAGATCCTGAGATTGCTCAGCTATCCTTGCTAACTGATTGATATTATTTTTAATTCGCCTCAAAGAAAATATCAAGTCTTCAAATGAAGTTTCATCAAATACCAAAACAATAGGGAATTTCTTAAATAACATTTTCCTAGCATAGTTAGAAAAATTCCTTAAACCTGTATAACTGATAAGGTAGTTTAGCGTTTGATTCTGCGATTTTGTGATATAGAATTTTTTCAGAACTGTTCGATAACGCTCAACCACAATAAATTCTCCTTGTGTATTTTTCTGCCTGAGACACATCGTATTCCCTCAAATATTCTACAAGTTCCTGATAATCTTGCAACAGCCCTTCTTCTAAATTTGGGAAGTCATTTTCTCTACTCTGGATAATAATTTCTAATTGATTGACAATTTCTCTAATTGAGAAACTATAATCCAGGGTTTCTTCCTCATACTCTGCTTTTAACCCTTGATACCGTTGTAACTCTTCTTCTGATTTAAAACCAGCGACTAGCATATTCTCCAATTGATAATAAATTGTCATTATACTCTCCTTATCCCTTTTGGTAAAACTTTCTAGCATTTTCATGAGCAATTACCTTAGCTTCCAATAATCGCTCATCTTTTAGGCGCTCCATAGAGCTCATTAAATAGGCTAATGGTGACTCTACATCATTAGGAATACGATCTATCATTCCCAAGACTTCATCAGAAGTCATATAGCCTTCACTTAAAAACTGTCCAATCGCCATTTTTTGCTTATGCGTTAGGGTGTAATTATAGGGGTAAATAAAACGATCGTTATATCTATCCGCAATCACTTGCAAAAGGAAATAATACTCTGGTTTGAGATAAGTTGTTGACTGATCTTCTGTCTCTCTAGAACTATTATCTAGTACATTCTTATTCTCTTTCTGATTCTTGTTCTTAATCTGTTGCGTTACTTGACCGTTACTTTCCGTTACAGGTAACGTTTCTGTAACGTTACATTCTATTGATAAACTATCTTGCCCACTTACTAGAGCTTTTTGCTTTTGACGATGACGAGCCACTCTTTCTCTTGTTTGTTTACGAATTTTTTCTAGACCATCAATATTCTGATGTTTCTCCCATTTAGGAATTGTGACTGCTCCATCCACAAAAGCAATCATTCCAAATTGTTCAAATGTTTTCAGAGCCAGCTTCACAGTCGTTGACTTTCTCCTAAAGACTGTAGTTAACATCTCTTCTGTATAAAAGACCTTATCTCCTAGAGCTAAGACTCCACTGTAATTCTGTTTACCTGCTAAAACGAGTAGTTTAAACCAGATGACAATTAAAGTATCTCCTTCGGGCATTGACTCAATCAACTGTATTTTTTCATCATCAAAGATATCTGTAGTAATCTTAATCCATTGTACTTCACTCATACGTGTACCTCCTATCTTTCATATTGCTTTAGCCATCTAGTGACAGCTCGTTTATCGTACAGAGTCACCCCATCAATGACCATTGTAGGCATTCCTTCTCGTGTCCATTTTTGAAGGGTTGTCGTTGATACATCAAGCCACCTAGAAAGAGCTGCCATCCGAACCATAGGTTTGTATAGTTCTTTATCTTCTAGCGCTCTTTCAATAGCTGTAGAGACCATTTCATCATAATGTGCCCTTAACTGTTTTTCCAAAACTTTGGGAAGTTGAACAACTAAAGTCGCTTCTTCAGACATATTATTACCTCGTTTCCATTTCTCAATTAAATAAACTCCGAATTTGTTTGTTATTCATTTTGAATTATATATTCTTTTAGAATTTTTGTCAACTATTTTTATTCAAAAAGAATTAAATGTGTTATAATACTCTCAAGGAGGTATTTATGACCAATCATATTGCAAAACTGATAGAAGAGAGCGGCAAAAAACTGACTGAGATTAGTTCTGCTACAAATATCGCTTATCCAACCTTATCAGGATACAATCAAGGCATTCGTCAACCGAAAAAAGGAAATGCTCAAAAATTAGCTGACTATTTCGGCGTATCCATGGCTTACATCTTAGGACTTGATGATAACAAACAAGCACCATCAACTATGAACATTATTTCGGACAGTTTTAAAATTTCCGAGATTAGTTCTGTAACACCTTTTAAAAGCGATATGGAAAAGCTGAAGAAAGGAATTGAACTAGGAGAAATCCATCTGTCTATGCCCTTAAATGACGGCTTCTCAGACGATTTTAGGCGCATTTTAGCTCGCTATTTGGTTAATAATGAAGAAGAATTCATGAAAACCTTCACTAAACACATGAATAGTTTAAAACGAGAATCAGAAATTTGGCAAACCTGGATTCAGACCGAAGAATACCGAATTAGACAAGAAGATCGACATAAAAAATAAACTAACAGTTTCTCAATTACATAAGCTCCGAAAACTTAGAAACGGAGAACTGTTATGTCTGTACACAAGTACCAATCTACAAAAGGAATCACCTATTTTGTTAAAGTTTACCTTGGTCTAAACGACTACGGTAAGAAAAAATATTATACTAAACGAGGGTTCAAGACGCGTAAAGCTGCCAAAGCTCATGAAACTGCTGTTAATCATCAGTTGAATAGTGGAACTTTTGTCCATATTACTGCTCAAACAACCTACACTTACCAAGAGCTTTATCAAAGGTGGTATGAAGCTTATAAAGATACTGTTGAAGCAACTACTGCAGTCAAAACTGCCGACCTCTATCGCCTACATATTCTTCCTGTTTTTGGAGAAAAGAAAATTTCAATAATCAGTCCTTTAGACTGTCAAACCTTCATCACTGACAAAGCCAAGACATTCAAAAACATGAAGCAAATCAAATCTTATACTTCTAAAATATTTGAATTTGCCATTAATATGAATTATATTGAACGAAATCCCATGAGCAAGGTTATTATGCCTAAACTCAAAAAAACTGTCAGTGAGAACTATTGGACAGTTAACGAGTTGCATCATTTTTTGACAATCATTTTAGAAAATGAACCTTATAAACATTATGCACTATTTCGATTACTAGCATACAGCGGGTTACGAAAAGGAGAGCTCTACGCCCTTAAATGGGAAGATTTTGATTCTGAGAATCAACTATTAACAGTTAGCAAAAGTTTAGGAAGAATAGATGGCCATGCCATTGAAAAAGGAACTAAAAATACATTCTCTGTGCGCTCTATCTATCTTGATGATGAAACCTGTTCTATCCTCAACAAATGGAAACAGGAAACTAGCAGAGAAAAGTGGCAATTATCAGTACAACCTCTTTCTCTCGACAAAGAATTTATGTTTACATACTGCAACCGAGATGGTGAGATAGAACCCTTACACGCTGACTATATCAACAATATTCTAAAACGTATTATACGTAAGCATAATCTTAAAAAGATTAGCCCACATGGGTTTAGACACACTCACGCAACCTTGATGATTGAAATGGGAATTGACCCAGTCAATACTGCTAAACGCTTAGGCCATGCAAGCAGCCAGATAACTTTAGACACTTATAGCCATGCTACAAAAGCTGGTGAAAAACAGTCAATTACAAAATTTGCAGAGTATCTTAATAAGGCTAAATGAACTAGATTTATTGCTCAGCCTCATATTGACCAAAAACCAAGTCTCGAAAGATTACCAAAAGGATTACCAAAGCACTTTTTTCATCAAAAAAGCACCTTGCGAAAACTTCGCAAAGTGCTCTGAAACGTTGATATAATCGTATTGATTAACGTTTTGAGAATTGTGATGCCTTGCGGGCTTTTTTGAGACCTGGTTTTTTACGTTCAACCATACGTGCGTCACGTGTAAGAAGTCCAGCACGTTTCAATGAATCGCGGAAATCTGGGTCAACTTCTAAAAGTGCACGTGAGATACCATGACGGATCGCACCTGATTGACCTGCATATCCACCACCTACAACGTTAACAAAAACATCGTATGAACCTTGAGTTGAAGTAACTGCGAAAGGTTGGTTGATAACAAGACGAAGGTCTGCGTGTGGGATGTACTCTTCTACATCTTTTTTATTGATTGTAATTTTACCAGTACCTGGAACCAAACGAACGCGTGCAACAGCGTTTTTACGGCGACCAGTACCTGCATATTGTGCTTGTGCCATTATATAATGCTCCTTTCCTCTTAGATAAGTCCTGAGATATCAAGTACTTCTGGTTGTTGTGCAGCATGTGTATGCTCACCGCCAACAAATACTTTCAATTTCATACCTTGTGCACGTCCAAGAGTGTTATGTGGAAGCATGCCTTTAACTGATTTTTCAATCAAACGAACAGCATTTTTAGAACGAAGTTCACCTGCTGAGATTTGTTTCAAACCACCTGGATACATTGAGTGAGTGTAGTAGATTTTATCTGATGCTTTTTTACCAGTTAATTTAACTTTTTCAGCATTGATAACAATCACAAAGTCACCTGTATCAGTGTGTGGTGTGAAAGTTGGTTTGTTTTTTCCGCGAAGTACGCTAGCAACTACTGCAGAAAGACGTCCAAGAGGTACATCTGTTGCGTCAACAACGTACCATTTGCGTTCAACTTGGCCTGGTTTAGCCATGAAAGTTGTTTTGTTCATGATTTCTCCTATACGAATTCGTTTTTGTTTACAGGTGTGGATGTTCCGGTCCACGAGAGTATTTGAAAGGTTCCGGGGCCTTACAAATGGGGTAAACAATACCGCTTATAATCATATCAAAATAAGGTAGCATTCGTCAAGTTATTTCTTTTATTTTATCAATTTTCATCCCAAAATAAATCATCAGTAATTTCTCAAAGTAAGTTCCGTCTGCCCTCCAAAACCGGAAGTTAGTGTGAAAAGGATTTTTATGGTGGAATTAAGTCTGAGACGTTTGGGTTAGAAATGAGTTTATCCATCATGACAAAACACAAACACCTAACTCTCTCAGACCGTAATGACATCCAATCTGGTTTGGATAGAGGAGAAACCTTTAAAGCCATCGGGCTTAATCTACTGAAACACCCTACTACTATCGCAAAAGAAGTCAAACGAAATAAGCAACTAAGAGAATCAACCAAAGACTGCCTAGACTGTCCGCTACTAAGAAAAGCTCCCTATGTTTGTAATGGGTGTCCAAAGAGGAGGATCAACTGTGGTTACAAGAAGACCTTCTATCTTGCTAAGCAAGCTCAAAGAAACTATGAAAAACTTTTAGTTGAATCTAGAGAAGGAATCCCTTTGAACAAAGAGACCTTCTGGAAAATAGATAGAGTGCTTTCTAATGGGGTCAAGAAGGGCCAACGTATCTATCATATCCTCAAAACCAACGATCTAGAAGTGAGTTCTTCAACCGTTTATCGACACATCAAGAAAGGCTACCTATCCATCACACCAATCGACCTACCCAGAGCTGTGAAGTTCAAAAAAAGGCGAAAGAGCACACTCCCTCCTATTCCAAAAGCGATTAAAGAAGGGCGACGGTACGAGGATTTTATAGAACACATGAACCAATCAGAGCTGAACTCCTGGCTTGAAATGGACACGGTTATTGGACGGATTGGTGGAAAGGTCCTTCTCACCTTCAATGTCGCCTTCTGTAACTTCATCTTTGCCAAACTGATGGATTCTAAGACAGCTATCGAAACTGCTAAACACATACAGGTCATTAAGAGGACACTCTATGATAACAAGAGAGACTTCTTCGAACTCTTTCCTGTTATCCTAACGGATAATGGTGGGGAATTCGCTAGAGTGGATGATATTGAGATAGATGTTTGTGGACAGTCTCAACTCTTCTTTTGTGACCCTAATCGGTCTGACCAGAAAGCAAGAATCGAGAAGAATCATACCCTCGTGAGAGACATACTGCCTAAGGGGACTTCCTTCGACAACTTGACTCAAGAGGACATTAATCTGGCACTATCTCATATCAACAGCGTTAAGAGACAGGCTCTAAATGGTAAAACGGCTTATGAGCTATTCTCTTTTACTTACGGAAAAGACATCGCAAGTATACTCGGTATTGAGGAAATTACTGCGGAAGACGTCTGCCAATCTCCCAAACTATTAAAAGACAAAATCTAACCTAATCAACTAACTGATACAACCTAAACGTCTCACACTAACTTCAACCATAGCGGAACTTAATCTGAAACGCTTTCAGATGAGGATGTTTTCTTGTACCTTTTTTTGCGATTTTTAACTCTGAAAACCTATGAAATCAAGTATTATAAAAACCAACGGAACTTAGTCTGAGACGGATTTTCGTTGGTTTTTATTGGTTTTTATTGGTTTTTATCAGACTAAATTCCATTTCTACTAGAGGTGGAACTTACTTTGAGAATTTAGCAAAATAAATCATCTACAGTTTTATTCAAAGCTTGACACAATTTAATCGCTTAATTATAGCCTCCTTTTTCAATGGCGGCTATTGTCTGACATGATACACCGACCTTTTCAGCTAGAGACTGTTGTAATAAATCCATACTAGCTCTAGCTGTCTTTAAGCGTAAATTTTTCATATTACTATCTGTCCTTATACTTATGGTAGTACACTGAAGTTCCCATAGCTATCAATGATATTCCTATAACTGCTAAAATTGCATCATCTCCCCTTGAAAAATAAGTAGCAATATCAACCTTCCTAGTAAAAGCATCAATAAAATAGTTATTCCTATGAGGGCAAATGCGCCAGCAACAAAAACATTTTCCAAAATCTTTCATCAACAAACGGAGAGACTCTTTTTAGATTAGAAGTCGTAACAAAATAGAAACACCACTAAATAAAGTTAATATTATTATAAAATCAGATGATACGCTCCCCTTTATTAGTTTTCCAAAAACACTTTCAAGCCATAAGATAAAAACCATCGTCTAAAAACATTTTTGATAACTTTGTAAAACCAATTGTTGTTGTCGTTCATCATATTGAGGATAGTTCTTATTTTATTTTTCATAATAGGTCTCCTACTATTTTATAGTTTCATAGCATCATATAAAATACATTTTATGAAATATATACTAAAAGAACATAACGTACTGTTATGCCCTTTGATTGGTTATCGGTTTTCTTCCCCTAAAGAGAACAGAGCTAAAGCACCTGAGCCCACATGAGCTGAAATGACTGGCCCTAATGGACGAATAATAACTTCTTCAATACGCTCATCTGCTAATAACTGTTCTTTCATAACTTGGGCTGAATCTTTCTCTCCACTATAAGCAATAATTAAAGTGCTATAAGATAGTGTTTTTGTTGCCTGAGTCACAATCTCTTTAATACCTTTTTTACGGCCCCTTGTCTTGGCAAATGGTACTAATTTACCCTCGCTATCTAACTTAAGCAATGGTTTAATCTTAGCAACACTTCCAATAATAGCTGCACCTTTTGATAAGCGACCACTACGCATTAAATGGTTGAGATCGTCAACTAAAAAGTATGTGTTTAATTTAGGGAGAAGTGATTCAATTTTTTGTTTCACTTCTTCTAAAGATTTACCTTCTTGTCGCTCTTTAGTTGCTAACATTGCTAAGACACCCTCACCACATGAAGCTGCCATTGTATCCACAATCTCAATTTGAGCATCAGGATATTTGTCTAAGACCATCTCACGCGCAATAGTTGCACTCTGGTAAGTCCCTGATAAATGTGAAGATAGCGCTAAATATAACAAGGCATGGTCATTTTCTGCATAGGTTGAAAAAACTTCTTCAAACTGACCAACGTTAATTTGGCTTGTTGTAGGCTTTGCTCCCTCTTGCATACGCTCCAACAAGAAGTCACTAGTAATTTTTTCGTCTCCGACTGTCTCATAAGTCTTTCCATCAAGTTCAATGGTCAAACCTATAATATCGACATTGTGCTCTTGAGCCCACTTTTCATCTAAATCCGATGTCGAATCCGTTAGTATTTTAAAAGTCATTGTTACCTCAATCTATTATTTTTATTTGATAATCAAAGTAGTTCCAATATTATATCAAAAAAATTGTTGGCTGGCTAATAAAGTGTTAGGTTTTACATACCATCTAAAAAATCCTTGAGTTTTCCTAGTTGTTCATCATTCCACGGCCTTAACTTTGGCGTACTCAAATCGATTTGACTGGACATCTTATCCAAATCTGATTTTACTGTCGCTACACGCTGTTCCAATTCTCTAGCTGAGACACGTAAAGCACCCTGAGAAAATATAGTCCATTGTTCATTTAAATCACTGGTAGCAACGGAGACTAAATTTAACACAGATTGATTAAGTTCTGCCGCTGCTCGTTCAATATAGCTATCCGCAGTTTCGTCCTCCTCAGTAAAGATAACGGATATTTTGTATTGGTCATAACGCTGACGTACACCAGGAACATACTGGGCATCAAATACACAAATAATATCAATGTGTTCGAAATGTGCGTAATGATTTAGCTTTCTAAGTAATACTTCCCTTGCCTCTTCTAAACGATTGCTTTTAAAAAGCTGTCGAGTATCTTTCCAAAAAGCAATCATATTGTAGCCATCAACGAGTAAGATAGAATGTTTTTTCATAGGCGGTTTCTAAATACTTCATACATCAAAATAGCGGCTGCAACACTGGCATTTAAACTCTGAACATGACCATTCATGGGAATTGTAATCATTTCATCTACTTGCTTTTTGATATTATGAGAAATACCTTTTCCTTCATTACCAATAACTAGGGCTAATTTACCTTTGGTATTCCACTTATGCGATGGTGTCCCATTCATATCAGTGCCAAATATCCAGAAGTCCTTATCTTTTAAAGTATCCAAAGTTTGACTGAGATTAGTTACCCTTGCAATAGGAACATGTTCAACAGCTCCTGTAGATGTCTTTGAAACCACTGGGGTCACTCCAACAGAACGATGTTTGGGGATGATAATACCTGTTACATTGGTTGCATCAGCTGTGCGTAGAATAGAACCTAGGTTGTGAGGGTCGGTCAGACCATCAAGGATTAAAATGAGAGGATTTTCTTCATTCTCTGCCTTTGTCATTATCTCTGATAAATCCGCATAGACAAATTCCGAAACTTTTAGAACGAATCCTTGGTGAACTCCACCATTTGTCATGTCTGATAAGATTTTTTTAGGAGTCCAGGAAATGGATACTTTTTTTTCAGTCGCTAGTGCTTTGACTTTATCAACGTTCTTTCCTCTTAAGTCATCTTGCAAGTATAATTTATTACCAGTATTAGCTCTTAAACTCTCTGTCACAGCATGTAAGCCATAGACAAGGTCACTTGATTCTTCTTTAAATTGTTTATCTTTCATAGTCATATTATATCATGAATGCTATAGCATAAAGCTTTTTATAGCAATATTTTACCAACAAATCCTAATGTCTCTATAAAAAAGAGAGGATATAGCCTCTCTTTTTGTTTATTTTTCAATGGTTTCAATACACCACTGTATTAGAGTTTCCAAGCGCTTTATCTGACCAGTCATATCCAAGTACCCCATAAGAGCCTCAAAACCTGTAGACATACGATAGGTAATAATATCAGCATTTTTAGCTTTTGTATGACTATTCGCATTACGTCCTCGTTTATAAATTAACTGCTCTTCATCAGTTAAAATATTTTCTTCTAACATGGCATTAATTAACAATGCTTGGGCATTAGCAGAAACATATTGCGTTGCTTTCCGATGTAACTGATTAGGTTTGGTAAAACCCTGCATAATTAAATGGCGTCGGATATACAAAGAATAAACTGCATCTCCTTCAAAAGCTAAAGCAATACCATTAATCAAACGAACATCAATCACGAGTCCACCTCACGCCATCCTTAGTATCTAACAATTTAATTCCTTGTTTTGCTAATTCATCTCTAATACGATCAGCAGTTGCAAAATCACGATTAGCTCGTGCTTCTTGGCGTTGTTCTATTAAAGATTCAATATCAGCATCAAGCACTTCCTCTTGGAATACAATACCAAAAATTTCTAATAATTCAGCAAGGGTTTCCTTAACTTTTGAAGTATAGTGTCCTGAGTTAATCCATTTTGCCATTTCAAAGATAACAGTAATACCGTTTGCTGTATTAAAATCATCATCCATCGCTTCTTGAAATGCTTTCACAAATTGCTCTAATTCTTCATCATTAGCATTCTCTTGGATTGGTAAATTGAAAGTATTTTTTAAATATTTAAGGTTAACTTCCGCATCATGAACGGCCTTTTCAGTGAAATTCACGGGTTTACGATACTGTTGTGTCGCTAAGAAAAAACGTATTACTTGTCCGTCAACGCTCTTCAACATATCGTGAACAGTAATAAAGTTACCAAGAGATTTAGACATTTTCTCGTTATCAACGTTAACAAAACCATTATGCATCCAGTAATTTGCAAAGGTCTTACCTGTTTTAGCTTCAGATTGTGCAATCTCATTCGTGTGATGTGGAAATTCTAAATCAGCTCCTCCACCATGGATATCAATAGTATCACCAAGGATCTCAGTTGCCATAACAGAACATTCAATATGCCACCCTGGGCGCCCTTTCCCCCAAGGACTTTCCCATGAGACTTCCCCAGATTTAGCTGATTTCCAAAGTGCAAAATCTAAAGGATTCTCTTTAATCTCTCCTTCCCCATCAACACGACCACTTGCACCAATCTCTAAATCTTCCAAAGTTTTATTGGCTAATTTTGCATAATGATGTGATTTACTTACTCTAAAATAAACATCTCCATTAGCTTCATAGGCAAATTCCTTATCAACTAAAACTTTAACAAAATCAATAATCTCATCCATATAGTCAATAACTCGAGGATTTTTTGTAGCAGGTTTGACACCTAATGCAGCAACATCTTCCATAAACGCTGAAATAAACTTATCTGAAAAGGATTTTGTATCCATACCTGCTTCAGCTGCACCTTTTATAATTTTATCATCAACATCAGTAAAGTTAGAAATATAATTGACTTGGTAACCACAATACTCAAAATAACGACGAATAGTATCAAAAGCTACTACACTGCGGGCATTTCCGATATGTATATAGTTATAAACTGTTGGCCCACAGACGTACATGTTGACTTTACCTTCATTGAGAGGTATAAAATCTTGTAAACTGCGAGTCATAGTGTCGTAAATTTTTATCATGGTTTTTCCTTTTTCTGTTTTTGATAAGCTTTATACAAACGAACAATATACATTAAAGCAAAGGCAGCCCAAATAATTCCTAAGAGAGAGTTACCTTGTGCAAACTTTAAATAGCTTAAACAAGCTCCTGCTAGTATACCTAAAATTGATAATATTTGAGTTGTTACATAATCCTTCACAAATACCTCCTAAAGTTTGGACGAATAATAACTTTCTTCTCGATCATGTTCAATACTTCGGATTTGAAGATCATCCTTTTGACCATGGACACGGACAACTTTAGCTGGAACACCAACTACTGTTACGTCTGCTGGCACATCTGCAAGGACAACTGCTGCAGCACCGACTTTAGCATTTTCTCCAACCTCAATTGGACCGATGATTTGAGAATGTGCTGAAATTAGCGCACCTTTACGTATGGTTGGGTGTCGTTTGCCTTTGTCTTTACCTGTGCCACCCAATGTAACCCCATGGTATAGCATAGCACCTTTCTCTACAATGGCAGTTTCTCCAATGACCAATCCTGAACCGTGGTCAATAAAAACCCCTTCCGAAATCGTCGCTCCGGGATGAATTTCAATTTGTGTCCAGAAACGCCAAAATTGACTGTGCATACGTGCTAACAATTTAAAATTATGATTCCATAAAAAATGAGATAGCCTATGAGCTGCAAGAGCTTTTATTCCTGGATAAGTTAAAATAACTTCTAGAGAACTACGAGCAGCTGGATCTTGTTCTTTGACAATAGCTATACTTTCTTTCCACCACCCCATAGTTTTCCTCAATCGTTTTCTACATCAGACCAATCAACTAAAACTTGTTGTTCATCAAATGGATTGATGGCTACTCCAAAGGTATCATCAATCTCATTTTCTCCATTACGCGGTTTATAAATATCGTCAATCGTCCAGGCTAAAATTACTCCTTGTGCTTTCCTAAAAGCACCACCAAAATCATTATGGTTATACCATTTTTCAAAACTTAAAAGGTTTGAGAATACTGGAACATAACTTTTTCCTTCGGGGGTAGACATTGTAGGGAAAAAACGGTCAAAACTACCTTCTTCACGTGGATGGACAAAGGCAGGTACCAAGTAGGTTTTATCCATGATATCGGCAACAATGTTATCTTCATTTAACAACTGGTTTAAGATTGTGGTGTAATTGTTCATAAATTGCACCATATCTTCACAGTAGAAAATAGTCGAGTTCCCAAAATCGCCTTCTTTTTTTAAATTATAGACCAATCCTGCTAAGCCATGTGAAATAGCTTCATCAAGAACGTCTAAACTACGACGACTCTCCCAAAACATATCTCGAGCACTTTCTTGCTCCTCTTTGAAATGATTAAGGTCAGTAATATCCGTAAAAACAGGAACAACTTCTTGACCATCTACTTGAATAGCATAGGGTTCCTTGCTTGCCCAAACCGTAGAGTGGTGCAAGGCATTCACAAGACCTATACTATCTAAAAAATTATCCGGTGCATTGATAAAAGCACGCAATCTAATGTCTAACTCGTTTGTACTTGTCATATTAAGATTCCTTTTTAGGATTGTCAGCTTTTGGAGGACGTGGTAATAATGCTTTCATAGAGGCATCAACTCGCCCTTTATCATCAATTTTGATGACTTTCACATCAACTTCTTCACCAATTTCAAGAACATCAGCTACATTTGCTGTACGTGTCCATGCAATTTCTGAAATATGTACCAATGCATCTGTTTTATCAAAGAGGTTGACAAAGGCACCGAATTTCTCGATACGAACTACTTTAGCATGGTAAACTTCTCCCACTTTTGCTTCACGTACTAAACTTGCAATAATGTCTTTCGTACGATCAATAGCAGCCTGATCACTAGAGAAGATAGATACATTTCCTTCTTCATCAATATCAATCTTAACACCTGTTTCAGCGATGATTTTATCGATAGTTTCGCCGCCTTTACCGATGACAACTTTAATCTTATCAACATCGATTTTTATCATATCAATCTTAGGTGCCGTTGGTGCTAATTGTGGACGTGGCTCTGCGATAGCTCCATGAAGGACATCAAGAATTTCAAAGCGTGCTTTTTTAGCTTGCGCAAGAGCTTCTTCCAAAATTTGAGGGGTAATACCTTCAATTTTAATATCCATTTGAAGTGCTGTAATCCCTTCACGTGTACCCGCAACCTTAAAGTCCATATCGCCAAAATGGTCTTCTAATCCTTGAATATCAGTAAGGACTGTGTAGTTTGTTCCATCTGATATGAGTCCCATGGCAATACCAGCAACCGGAGCTTTTATAGGCACACCACCTGCCATAAGAGCAAGCGTTCCAGCACATATAGAAGCCTGAGATGATGAACCGTTTGATTCTAAAACTTCTGCAACTAGTCGGATAGCATACGGAAACTCCTCCAAGCTTGGAAGGACTTGTTCTAATGCACGCTCTCCTAAAGCACCGTGACCAATTTCACGACGCCCTGCAGCTCCATAACGTCCCGTCTCACCAACTGAATATTGTGGGAAGTTATAGTGGTGCATAAAGCGTTTCTTATACTCTGGTGTTAGCCCATCAATGATTTGTGCTTCACCCATAGGTGCTAACGTTAATACTGATAATGCTTGGGTTTGTCCTCGTGTAAAGAGACCTGATCCATGAACTTGTGGTAAAAAATCAATCACTGCATCTAATGGACGAATCTCATCCACACGACGTCCATCAGGACGAACCTTATCTTCTGTAATGAGGCGACGAACTTCTGCATGTTCCATTTGTTCTAAAATTTCAGCAACATCACGCATAATGCGATCATATTCTTCATGTTCAGCGTAACGCGCCTCATATTCACCTATAACTACTTCTTTAACTGCTTCTGTAGCTGCTTCTCTAGCCTTTTTCTCTTCAACTTGTACTGCAGCCTGTAAAGCTATGTTATGAGTAGCAATAATTTCTGCTTGAAGTTCTGGATCAACTTGAAGAAGTTCTACTTCGGCTTTTTCTTTACCAATAGCAGTTACAATCTCTTCTTGAAAGGCGATTAATTCACAGACAGCCTCATGTCCTTTAAGAAGAGCCTCTAGCATGATTTCTTCTGAAAGTTCTTTCGCTCCAGATTCAACCATGTTAATCGCTTCTTTAGTACCTGCAACCGTTAATTCTAACGCAGAAGCCTCTTGTTCTTGTGCTGTCGGATTAATAATAAAATTGCCATCAACATAAGCAACTTGAACTCCAGCAATTGGCCCATTGAAAGGAATATCGGAAATCGATAATGCTAATGATGAACCAAACATAGCAGCCATTGGTGCGCTAGCATTTTCATCAAATGAAAGAACAGTATTGATGACCTGGACTTCGTTACGAAATCCCTCAGCAAACATCGGACGGATTGGTCTATCAATAAGACGTGCTGTTAAGGTAGCATCCGTACTTGGACGCCCTTCACGTTTGTTAAAACCACCCGGAAATTTCCCAGCAGCATACATTTTTTCTTCGTAATTGACTTGAAGTGGGAAAAAATCACCTGTTGACATTTTCTTAGACATAACTGCTGCTGTAAGTACAGTAGAATCTCCATAACGAACGACAACTGATCCATTTGCTTGTTTAGCCACTTGGCCAGTTTCAACAACTAATTTTTTACCAGCAAAAATCATTTCAAAGACTTGTTTTGACATATTATTCTCCATATTTTTTTGTTTACGCGTTTCCTACAAAGTTCAATCTAGCTGTTCTAAACTCAACTTTGCATAAAACCACGTATAAGCTTTATTCTAACATAATTCTATAAAATTGAGTAGCGAAAATCCGTGGGGGAAGCTGTATTATCATTCATTAATGTAAACGTAAAAAGTCTGATTATTAATACTAGCAATCAGACCTTGTTACAATGATTAAAATAAATTTCTAGGGTTAATCTTAGCTTGCTTAATAACCCTCTTCATAGGTTAAAACACTTTCTTACTGTTGGCCCCCTCAAAGTACTTACGTTCATAGTACGTTTAAAACAAAAAACACTAGAAAATTTTCTAGCGTTTTTACTTGACTCTGTTGTCTATTAACGACGAAGTCCAAGTGATTGAATCAATTCACGGTAACGGTTAACATCTGTACGACGTAGGTATGCTAATAAGTTACGACGGTGACCAATTTTTTTCATCAATCCACGGTAAGTAGCGTGGTCTTTTTTGTGTTGTTTGATGTGGTCATTAAGGTGGTTGATTTCCCAAGTAAGAACTGCTACTTGAACTTCAACTGATCCTGTATCACCTTCGTGACGTGCATATTGAGCAATGATTTCATTTTTTTTCTCTTTTGAGATTGCCATAATATATTCTCCTTTTATTGCTTCATCCGAGTCTTAGGATTGGCACTCCTAAAACCAAGAAAAAGTTGGTTTGTCTTATAGACCCTCTTATTTTATCAAATTAGAATAAACTTTGTCAAAAGTTTTTAATAGAAATATGGATAACCAACTGTCTCTAAAGGAAAATCCTTCATAGACTAAACGAGACTTTGCATCTTTTTGCCGAAAGACCTTAGCATAAGTAGATGTCATACTAGTTGGCCCACACATAAATATCGTTGGTTGTCCTTCAAAAACAGACTGACTAAAATCAAGTCTTCCTTGGAGGCTACTATTATTTAAGTGAAGTTTAAAATTAGGATTGGCTTTAGCATAGGATTCTAACATATCTTGATAAATCAAATTGTCTTGATTTGAAAATGTATAAAAGAAGTCAACTCTCTTAGTCAAAATACTATTTTCTCTAATAAATGAAATGAAGGGAGTGATGCCGATACCTCCTGCAATCCAAACCTGTTCTTTCTTGTCTTTATCAAATAACATATGACCATAAGCTCTATCTAAGGCTATTTTTGTCCCAACTTTTAGCTGTTTGTAAATGGATTTCGTATAATCTCCTGAAGCTTTAACAGTTAAAAATATCACTCTATCATGACCACCCGATATCGAGAAAGGATGAGCTGCTGATTCAAAGCCGGCTTGATAAATTTTTAAAAAAGTAAATTGTCCATAGTCATATCGATAAGGACGCTTCATTGCTATTTCAATCTCAGTTGTATCATGGTTAAGATGAGTAACCTTTTGAACGTACCCTACACGACGAAAACGCATTCTAGAATATAGGAAAATAATATAAAATCCAGATATAACCCCAATGACAGCATAACCTAATACGATTAAACTGAGTAAAGTATTCCCTAGTATCCTATCTCCTAAAATCAGAAAAGTATGTACCAATCCCAAAATATAGACTAAATAAACAAAGCGATGAATAAAACGCCAAATTTCATACTTTAAAAAATTTCCGAAATAAGCTACAAAAACAATACTTAGAAAAAGATATAATCCCGCACTGCCAATAGTCTTTGCAAACTCACTTCCATGTCCGCCTTGTCCAAGACCAATTTTGTGCAATAGAAGCAAAATCATTGAAAATACAGCCATTACCTTGTGGTAAAAATACATATTTTCAATACCTTGAAAGTAACTTTCAAGTATCCTAAATTTGGTTGATAAGAGGAATGTTAGCGATAAACTTGTCAAAGCTAATCCTGGTACAACAAATTCACTTAATCCTGCATTTTGCCATGCTACTAGTGTCACCACTATGCTAGATAAAATTAAAACAATACCTTTCCAAGCTCGCATAACGACCACCCCTTTATTTTTAGTAAGGATAAAATACCACAAGATACTTATACAAAACTTAAAAATTTCAGAAAATAACAAAAAGGCAACTCCAATGTTGCCTTTTTGTTATGATTTATAAATTGATTTGCAATGCTCTACTATATCTTTAACAGCGAGTCCATACTCCTCTAATAAATATTTCATCTGACCTACCTGACCAAATCGCTCATCAATACCCATACGACTAACAGTAGTGTTTTTCTCCATACTAAGCCATTCGCATAATGCACTTCCGATACCGCCAATACGGTTATGATTCTCAATAGTTACAATGGATTGATCTATCAGTAATGGTTTCAGTTCTTCTGGAAGGGGCTTAATTTTAAAAAGGTCGATAACTGAGGCCTCAATCCCTAGTTCTTTGAGGTAGTCGGCTGCTTCTATCGCTCTAGAAACCATAATACCACTTGCTACAAGAGCAATATCTTTTCCCTGGCGTAATTGTATAAAACCTTTTGAAAAATCTTCGCATCCCTCATAAACTGCAGTGGGGGCCTTACGAATAGTTCTAATGTATTTTAGACCATCAATACTTAATGTTTGTTTTAAAATTGCTTCAAACTGAATATCATCACTAACCTCAAAAATAGTCGCCTTTGGAATTAACCTTAGTAGACCTAACTCTTCAAAAGGCATATGAGTTCCGCCATTCATTTCTGCGCTAACTCCTGCATCTGAGCCAATAATCGTAGCTGATAATTGTGAGTAACCTAACGATAAAAATACTTGATCAAAGACACGCCTTGACGCGAAAGGACCAAAAGTATGAAGGTATGGCTTGTAACCTTTAATGGCGAGCCCTGCTGCAAGACCTACCATCTCAGCCTCCATAATACCTAGATTAATATAACGTTTTCCAAATTCTGATGCCAGTACATTTGTTGACATTGAACTCGACAAATCGGCTTCTAAAACGGTAATTTGTTTATTTTCTTGATTAGCTTGAAGGAGGAAATCACGATAGACAAGCCTCATTTCTTTGGTTGAACATCTCATTCTACCACCTCCAAACTTTCTCTCAAGCTTATCACCGCTCGCTCTAACATTGTTTTTTGTTGTAAATCTGGTCGTAAATGATGATTAGAAGCTAACTCCTCCAACTCTTTCACACCTTGTCCCTTGATACTATCTAAAACAATGCATTTTGGTTTGACACTATTTGAATCTTGAAAAGTTTTAATAGCTTTGTCAATTGCCTCAATGTCATCTCCTTTTACACGTACTGCATCAAATCCAAAAGCTTCAAATTTAGCAACAAAGTCTCCAGGATTACAAATATCAGCTGTCAAACCATCTAATTGTTTTTTATTATCATCTACAAAAACAATTAAATGGTGCAGTTGATGATGCGCAGCAAATTGTATAGCCTCCCAACATTGTCCTTCATTTAATTCACCATCACCTACAATAGTATAAGTATAATAGCTTGAATTCTCAATCTTTTGAGCATAAGCAATTCCCGTTGCAATACTAATGCCTTGACCTAATGAGCCTGTCGTTACATCTATACCAGGAGTTAAATTGCGGTCAGGATGCGAAGGTAGTTTGGTACCGTTTGTATTGAGCGAATGAAGGAATGTTTTATCAAAAAAACCTTTTAAATAGAGTGTACTATACAAGGCTGGACCAGCATGTCCTTTTGATAAGACCATATAATTCCGATCACTTTCTTTGAATTTTTCAGGGTTTATATCCATAATATCACCGTACAGAATAGCCAAAGTCTCAACAATTGATAAACTACCCCCATAGTGACCGAATCCTAAATGGTTTAGCGTTTCTAGTGTATTTAAACGAATCTCCGTTGCAAATCGTCTTAGAGATGAATATCTTTCTTCTGGTGATGTCATTATTAACCTTCCTTATGGGTTGATTTTCCAACAAATGAAATGCCAAAAAGTCCAATTAAGATAACTACAATACCAATAACAATAGCTATCGCACCGCCGACATGATTAAGAGCGCCAAGAATGATACCGGTCAAACCAAAATCAGCATCTGAGAATGTTGAACCTTTGAAACCAAGTCCACCTAGTACAGGCATCAAGAAAATCGGCAAGAAACTGATGAGGATACCTTGAACAAATGCACCAATAGTCGCTCCTCTCACACCACCAGAAGCATTACCGATAACACCTGCCGTTGCCCCACAGAAGAAATGAGGAACGACCCCTGGTAAAATGACAGTAGTGCCAGTCACAATCATAACTATCATACTAACCAATCCACCAACAAAACTTGAGATAAAACCAATCAATACTGCATTAGGTGCATAAGGGTAAACAATTGGACAATCCAAGGCTGGTTTTGAATTTGGAACCAATTTTTCTGAGATTCCCTTAAAGGCTGGTACAATTTCACCTAGGATAAGGCGTACACCTGCTAAAATAACGAATACACCTGCTGCAAATTGCCCAGCTAGTTGGAGGGCATAAACAAGACCATTGACACCGTTACTTATTTCTTTTGCAATATAAGCCTCACCAGCAAACACTGCAACGATAAGGTAAATAATTGCCATTGAGATAGTAATACTTACGGTACTGTCACGTAAAAATGATAAACTCTTTGGAAATTTAATATCTTCTGTTGATTTTGATTTATCTCCAACAATTCCACCAATAAATCCACTCAACCAATAGCCTAAAGAACCAAAGTGCCCAAGTGCCACCTTATCATTACCTGTCAGTTGAATCATGTATTTTTGCACAAATGCAGGAGATACGCTCATAATAATCCCTAACGCTAGACCTCCAAAAAGGATGAGCGAGAACGAAGTAAAGCCTGCTACGGCAAAAATAACAGCAATCATACAAGCCATATACAATGTATGATGTCCTGTCAGAAAAATATATTTAAATTTTGTAAAACGAGCAATTAAAATATTAAAAATCATTCCCGCTAACATAATCAAAGCAGTTGCTGAGCCATACTTCGTAAGAGCTACTGCTACAATGGCTTCATTATTAGGAACTACCCCCACCAAATGAAAAGCATGCTCAAACATTTTTCCAAATGGATTCAAGGAATTTTGGACTATCCCTGCACCTCCAGAAACCACTAAGAAGCCAACAAATGTTTTTATTCCACCTTTTACAATATCAGGAACACCTTTTTTCTGCAGTACTAAACCGATAATGGCTATCAAGGCGACTAAAATAGCTGGCGTGCTGGCAATATTAACTAAAAAATCCAATAGACCTTTCATGGCATCAACCTCCTAGATTAAGCCTTTTTCTTGGCAAATACCTGTCACTAATTCTCTCAATTCATCCATATCAATGATACTGTTTAAAATACGAACATCCCCCAGGTGACCAGCTGAATCCTCCAAATCACGACCAACAATCCAAACATCTGCTGCGCTTGGATCTGCTCCACCTAAATCATAATGTTCAACTTCAACATCAGAAACCCCCAAATCCTTCAAAATAGACTCAATATTCATTTGTACCATAAAACTTGAACCTAGACCTGATCCACATGCTGTTCCAATTCTTAACATCTTTAATCCTCCTGTTTTATAATCATTTCAATATCTTGATACCCACGTGAAGCTAACAAAGCTTTAACATTATTATTATCACGAAGTATTGTTGTCAAATGCGATAGAGCTTTCAAATGCGTTTCATTATCAATAGCTGCTATGCATAATAAGAGATAAATTTCCTGTTTGGGGTCATCCAATAAATAAATAGGCTGTTCCAAAACAAGCATTGACATACCGACAGAGTTTACCCCATCTTCTGGTCTGGCATGTGGAATAGCAATACCTTTACCAAGATTGATAAAAGGACCAAACTCTTCGACCTTTTCAATCATAGCTTCTGGGTAACTTTCCGTAATTTTTCCAGAAGCTAACAAGGGTTTTGCCGCTAAACGAATTGCCTCTTTCCAATTCATTTGTTCAGAACTTGTCTGATAAGTTTCCTCTGTTATAAGTTGGTGCAACAAGGGCCTCACATCCTTTCTAAATATATCTTGTTTTACCATTGTCCTCAAAGCCAATTTTAATTCCTCTTCACAATGAACATGAGCGTATTTTTTTATAGTTGCTATTAATTGATCAAGTTGGAAATCGTCAAGGCAAGCTTTGGGAAAATCTGAAATAACCAGTTCTTTGAGCTGTTGTACTTGCTCTGCTGTCATCATCAGCGAAACTAGATAATTAGGTTTTTTTGTTTCTACAAATATAGTAGAAAAGACCATATCGTAAGTTTGATTGTCAATCAGTTTCAGCTGCTCAATTTTAGAGACACGATGAAAATGAATTTGAGGAAATAATCCACGCAATTTTTCCTTAATCACTAAGGATGAACTAACGCCGTTTGGACAGAGTATCAAAGCTTTATAAGACATTGATTGTGTATCACCTGATTGTCTAAGATAGCCTCCAAAGTGAATCACGAAGTAAGAAATTTCACTATCGGGTATTAATCCTACTTGCTCTTCCAAAGGACGTAGTGCCTTTTTAACCAATAGAAATAAATCACTGTAATGCTCTTTAATATTTTGTGTATAACCACTATCGCCAGTTAAACCATATTTCAATCGGAAATAAGCTGGAATAATATGACGCTTCAGACCTTGTAATAACTCTTCTTTATTGGAAAAATTAAGAAGTGAAACAGTTTCCATCTCATCAACGATTGCTTTTGCCAATGCTTCAAAGAAATCATCATCTTTAGTTCCCTCACCTTCAAAACAGCCAGATAAGATCAAGGTAATATAATCTTTTTCTTTCTGATCTAATGGTTTAGATAAGGAAATATCCTGACTTAAATTAGTCACAATAATAGTCGTTAACTCTTTTAATTGTTCAGAAACAATAGGAGAACCCTGCAAAACACGATCTACTGACCTTTGATAACGACACAGTATTAAAATGATAAAATATAAAGATTTCTCAAGCCTATCTTGTATTGGAGAAAGTTGAAAAGATTCATAGAAATATTCTACCGTCTTTTCTAACTTCTCATATGAGAGAGCGAATTTCCAAGAAGACAAGATATAATTCAAAGACCAAAAACCAATGGGAGATTCTAGTAGTTGAGTTATCATCTGAAAAGCAACTTGATGCTTATCCATCTCATCTCCTACTAGACTATATCCCTTTGCTCTTGTATAAGTGAGTGAGATACCTCTTTTTGCTAATTTAGAACGTAGCATCTTGATATCTGATAAAGTAGTATTCTTACTTACTTTCAAAAAATCTTGATAATGCACATTGGAGACAAACTCTCTTCGGCAAAAGCTATAAAGGTAAATCAGACATACCCTTTCTTCCTGAGTTAGGTAAAATTGCTCAGCTTCTAATAAGGAGACAATTTTATCATGCTCTTTTTCATCTCCTAATAACTGATAACGTCCAGCAGAGTGAGCAATAGCTGGTAGGTGATTTTTTGCTAAAAAACTATTGAGATAGTTAATTTGCTCTATGATAACTTTTATTGAAAACTTTGTTTGCACTGTTAACTCATACAAGGAAAGATTTTTCCGAGCTAAAAATACCAACATTATCACAACAGTCTTATTATCAACCATTTGTTTTCCTTTCTATTTTTATTTTATAGTAACCGTTTACATTTTTCTAGGTCATTTGAGCCCAATCTGGCACTACTATCAATTGAATGAATTTGGGCTATTGTTATAGAGTAAAGAAAGAAAAAAGAAAGAAATTGCAAAATCTAGAGCAAGATTCCTTCCCACAAGCAGCACTTAAAAAACCTTTACTTAATTGAATAAGTAAAGGTTTTTTAAATGTTATGACACTAAGATAGCTAAAGTTTGATAAGGTTGCAAAGTAACCGTTTCATCAAGAGTAACATCCTTATAATTTGATAGAAGAACTTGTCCTTGGAGATAATTCTCCGGTAATTTTATCTTAACTTTCTCAGCAAAGAAATTATTTAAAACAAGAAGTTTTTGCTTATCAAGATGGCGTTCAAAAGCATATACTTTTTCGTTATCTTTGAAAGCTGCTTTATAATTCCCGTCAGCTATTATTGGCAGTTGTTTACGTAGCCTTATCAACTCTTGATAGAAAGTAAATATCAGCCCTGTTTTCTCCTTTGCGACATTGATTTCTTTATATGATTTTCCTACTTTCAACCATGGAGCGCCTTCAGAAAAACCTGCATTCGTACTATCATCCCATTGCATTGGTACTCGAGAATTGTCTCGAGATTTCGCTCGAATAATGCTAAATGCCTCTTCTTGTGACTTGCCTTCATCAAGCATTATTTGGTAGGCATTCAAACTCTCAATATCCACATAATCATCCATAGAACTGTAATCGGGATCAAGCATTCCGATTTCTTCACCCATATATATATAAGGAGTACCACGCGATAAGTGGATAGATGCTGCTAACATGGTTGCTCCTTCATTTCGAAAACGTTTCACGTCTACAAAACGATTTAATGCTCGCGGTTGGTCATGATTATTATAGAATAAAGCATTCCAACCATTTCCTTCGCTCATTCCTTCGCCCCAACTATGGAAAAGGTCACGTAATGCAGGAAAATCAAAAGCCATAATGGTCCACTTTTGCCCATCTTTATAATCTACTTTGAGGTGGTGAAAATTAAAAGCCATGGATAACTCTTCACGTTCTGGTGCAGTGTAAAGAATGCAATTTGCAATTGTCGTTGAAGACATTTCACCAACTGTCATGAAGGAATCAGCTTGTCCAAAACTAGCATTATTCAACATCTTGAGATAATCATGTGTTATTGGACGATCAGTATAAGCTGGTTTTCCATCATTAATTGGGCAGTTCTCAAGTATCTCATCTTTCCCAATTAAATTAATCACATCAAATCGAAAACCTTTAACCCCTTTATCACGCCAAAAATTGACAACTTTAAAAAGTTCCTTGCGAACATCGGCATTGCGCCAATTAAGGTCAGCTTGAGTGATATCAAAAAGATGAAGATAATACTTCCCTGTATCACCAAATGGTGACCAAGCATTTCCACCAAATTTAGATACCCAATCTGTTGGATTATCACGTAAGATAAAGAAATCTTGATAGTAGCGATCTCCTGCAAGTGCTTTTTTAAACCACTCATGTTCTATTGAACAATGATTAAGCACCATATCAAGCATAAAATCTATACGGTATTGACGTCCCACCTCAATCATTTCTTCAAAATCGTCCATCTTTCCAAAATCAGGGTTAATGGCTGTATAATCAGAGATATCATATCCATTATCTCGTTGTGGACTCGGATAAAATGGGTTGAGCCAAACCATATCAATACCAAGTTCTGCTAAATAGGGTAATTTTTCGATAATACCACGAAGATCACCAACCCCATTACCAGTTGTGTCTTTGTATGATTTTGGATAAATTTGATAGACAACTTTACGTTTATCAATCGTCATATTCTACTCCTTTCCCAAAATGCTGCTGTATTTAGCAGTCTAACTATAACATCAACTATCATCAAAAATATAACATTTTTACAGCGATATTTGTTCCCATGAGTTTTTTCTTATGTTCAAAATAATTCAAGGAGCTAATGTATTAAGCCCCTCAAACAATTCCTCAAATTACCTCTCATTTTATAAGAGTGCTCTTTTTTAAAAAGGATACCTAATTACTTTTAAATTTTCTTGGCAACCATTAATGCTTGTCCACGTTTTATCTGTTTGGGTAAATCTATCAATTCTTCTGGTCGGAATTCTTCTTGATTAGTAATCAGAATAGGAGTTTCCACAATGTATCCTTCTTCTTTTATCATTGGAATATCGAAAGTAATGAGTTTATCTCCTACTTTTACATTGTCACCTTGGGCAACATGAGAGGTAAACCCTTTTCCTTCTAAATTAACAGTATCCATACCAATATGAATAAGAAACTCAACACCCTCTGATGTTAATAATCCAATAGCATGTTTCGTAGGGAAAAGAACTGAAACTGTCGCATCGACCGGTGAAACTAGTTCTCCATCACTTGGATCGATAACCACTCCCTTCCCCATAATTCCTTGTGAAAAGACAGGATCACTAGCTTGATCCAGTGGTTTAGCTAAACCTGATAAAGGGCTTACTACACTAAGCTTTGTACCTGAGACGACAGCTTTTTCTTTTGCTGATTTTGTTTCTGTTGTTGAAGCAATGACAGCATCAGATACTAATTTTTCCTCTTCAGTTTTTGTCAAAATACCTGATTTTTTAAAGAATAGTGTCAAAAATAAAGGAATAAAGATAGCCACTGCCATACAGATAAAGAAATATCCCATATATTTAACATTAATTGACAGGAAGCCTGGAAGACCGCCTACACCAATAGAGTTAGCTTGGACATTAAAAGTTGTCGCCAAAAGACCTGCCACACTTGAACCAATCATACCAGCAACAAATGGATAAATGTATTTAACGTTTACACCAAAAAGCGCCGGCTCTGTAACACCAAGGTAGGCTGAGATAGCAGCTGGAAGTGATATTTGAGCCTCTTTTTCATCATGACGATGCATAAAATAATAAGCTAGTACAGCTGAACCCTGAGCAATATTTGAAAGAGCAATCATCGGCCAAAGGCCAGTTGTATGTGTTTTTGTATCTGCTATGAGTTGAGTATCGATAGCATTTGTCATGTGGTGCAAACCAGCAATAACAAATGGGGCATACAGGGCACCAAAAATAGCACCAAAGAGCCATTTTACAGGACCAGTCAATCCAATAAGAACGATAGCAGAAATCCATTTACCTAGTGTCCAACCAATAGGTCCAAGGACAGTATGAGCCAAGATAATAGCTGGAACTAAGGATAGAAATGGCACAAAAATCATTGAAACAACTTCAGGAATATGTTTTCTCCAGAAGATTTCTAAGTAAGACAGGCTCAAACCAGCTAACAGAGCTGGAATAACTTGAGCTTGATAACCAATTTTTTGTACTGTAAAGTAACCAAAATTCCAAGACCAATTTTTAGCAATGTCTGCTGCTGAAGTACTAGCTACAGAATAAGCATTAAGTAATTGTGGCGACACTAGACAGATACCTAGAACAATACCGAGGATTTGAGTAGTCCCCATCTTACGAGTCACAGACCATACAATACCAACTGGTAAGAAATGAAATATAGCTTCACCTGGTAACCATAAAAAAGAGTCTACTCCGCTCCAAAACGTTGAAACATCTACTAGAGTATTCCAAATTGGATGCCCAGAAGAGTCTACTTGCCTGACACCATCAACAACTTTTTGACCTAAAAATTCAAATGGAACGGCATCTAAAATATTACGAAAACCAAGGATCAGACCACCAACAATAATGGCTGGAATAATCGGTGTAAATATTTCAGCCAGCATTGTCAACACACGCTGTAAAGGGTTTTGATTTTTTTGGGCAGCCGATTTTGCCGCCTCTTTAGACACACCCTCAATACCAGAAACGGCTACAAAAGCATTATAAAAAATAGGGACATCATTACCAATAATGACTTGAAATTGCCCAGCATTGGTAAAGGTACCCTTGACTGATGGTAACTCCTCAATTACCTTTACCTTAGCTTTACTACTGTCATTCAAAACAAATCTCATGCGTGTGGCACAATGTGTCACTGCACTAATATTTTCTTTACCCCCAATTGCCTCTAACAAGGCTTTGGCATCATGTTTAAATTGTTCCATCTGTTTATCCTTATCTATTTAACGGAGAGTCTGTGACTCCAAGGCAGAAACTTAAAGAAGACTAGCTTACAATATAATTGTAAACGATTACATATCCCTATGCAAATCCTTAGCTTATCTTTTTAAAAAATCTATAAATTATAAAATAATTAGTCAATAATACCCAAAACATTAGAATTTCTCACCAACGTTACCAAAATGTTAGAGTCATGAGTAGGTCAGTCACCCCCAATACTCTCTTAATAAAAAACACCTACTAATTGATATAGTAGGTGAGTTTTTTAATCTCCATTGAAAGATACGATACGATTCTCTTCAATCATATAGCATTGGTTACAAAGTTTCTCTAACATAGCGAAATCATGACTAATAACGATGAGACCTAAATTTCTATCCTTTACAATCTCCAACAGGCTTTTCCATACACTAGCTTGTGTAATACTATCCAACATAGTAGTCATTTCATCTGCAATAAGGTATTTAGTCTCTGGATGTAATGAACGCACAATCGAAAAGCGTTGTAATTCCCCTCCCGAGAGTTCACTAGGGCGACGATTTAGCCATTTTTCTTGAATTCCAAAAGCATCTAGTAAATCTCGACTTGGGTAATAAGCTTCTTCTAAACTTTTTTTCATAGGCCATAAAGGATTCATCGTTTTTTCAGGATGTTGTTGAATAAGTTGTACAGGTCTAAATGCTTTGTTAGGCAAATTACTGCCATCAACTAATACTTCACCAGATCTAGGATGTAAAAAACCTGCAAGCACTTTGGATAAACTAGTTTTTCCACAACCACTTTGTCCAAATATACCTAAAACTTGACCAGGTGCTACCTCTAAATTAATCTCCTTAAAAAGCCATTGATCTTTTTTATGATAAAAGCCAAGCTTTTTAGCCTCTAAGGTCATGAGTAACTCCTTTCAAAAATTCTTGCTGTGGGAGAGAGCGCAATAAACTTCTAGCAAATTCTGTTTGTAACTGCTCTCCATTTCCGCTAAAGAAACTAGCTGGAGCTGTTTCAATAGCTTTTCCCTCTTTAAAAATAGTAATACGATCAGCAATTTGACTAGCTGCTACAATATCATGAGTGATAAATATAACGCTTATTCCTTTATCTGCAAAGGAGCGTAGTTGGTCTAAAACCATTTGCAGAGCATCTGGATGTAATCCAGGGGTGGGCTCATCTGCAATAATCAAAGAAACCTTATCACTAATACACGTTGTAAACAAAACACGTCGGAGCATTCCGCCAGAAAGTTGGAAAGGATACAAGTCACCATCACTTTCTTTTAAACCAAACTGTTGAAACAATCCTTCTTGAGTAGCCTTTGAATTTTCTGAGATACCTAAGCGCACCTGATGTTTGACTTTCATAGATGGATCTAAATAATTAACTGATTGTGGAATCAACGTAATATCTTTTCCTCGCAACTGTTTAATGCGTTTAGAATTTAGTGATTGACCACGATAAATCATATCTCCTGTTACAGATGCATTTTTAGGAAGAATATCCATAATAGCATGTGCTAATAAACTCTTCCCCGAACCACTAGCACCTATAATAGCTAATAACTCACCTTTTTTAATTTCTAAATTCAGCGCTTGTATCGGTGTTGATTGAAATGGTTTTAAAAATCTTCCGTATTGAGTGAAGGTGATGGAGAGGTCTTTAATGCTTAATAATGTTTCTGTCATATCTCTACCTCCTAAAAATGATCAGTTTGAGGGTAAAAGAGTTTCTTTAAAGATTCTCCGATAGTATCAAATGCATTGACAACCAAAATAAGATAAAGTCCTGGAAAGATAACCAACCACCAATTTCCAAGAGAGATATGCTTAGCTGCCTCTGACAGAATGATACCAACCGAAGGTTGTTCGGCAGAGAGCCCAAATCCTAAGAAAGTCATTGATGCTTCATGTAGGATGACATGTGGAAATAAGAGGATAAAACCAATGAAAATTTGAGAAGCAATCAAAGGCAGGATATGATGCCTCACAATATAATAAGGCGTTTTTCCCATACTTTTAGAAAGTTGGACAAATTCTTTATTCTTTAGATGATAGACTTCATTGCGGATAAGCCTTGCTAAAGAAGGCCAATGTGTAACAGCCGTTGCAATGATGACCCCTTGAGCACCTTTCCCAACAACAAAAGAAATGAGAATCATAAAAATCAAATGAGGCATACCAATAAACAAATCAACTAACCATGCTATTATTTTATCAATAATGCTATTTCCTAAACCTGCAAGCACTCCAAAAACTGTCGCCAGAATGACCCCCATAAGGGCACCTAATAAGCCGACTTGTAGAGAGAAATAAAGTCCTTTAATCGTTCTGACAAACATATCCCTACCTAAACCATCTGTCCCAAAAAGATGGTTTAATGAAGGAGCAAGGTTCCGTAAAGCTGCATTGGTTTGCAAGGGAGTACTATGGAAATAAAGATTTAAGGCTAGAATACTAAGAATGAGAGAAATGGCGATACCCAGTTGCCATAAAACAATAGTTCGACGTCTCAATATCATACTTTTCTCCTTAACTGTGGATTGATTATGCTATTTAAAATATCCGCAATAAGATTGCCCGCAAAAACAAATAATGTCCCTATCATCACAATAGCTATAAGTAGCGGTGTATCACTTTTAAGTCCTGCTTCAGTTAGGGTAGACCCTAGTCCTGGATATGAGAAAACTTGCTCAGCAAGAACGGATCCTCCAAACAATTCTCCAAAATAGGAAAAATGCAGTGTAATAGCTGGTACGATAGCATTTCTAAGACAATGATTTTTAAAAATTTGCCATTCCGTTTCCCCACGCGCTCTGGCAAATAAGACATATTCACTAGAAAGTACCGACATCATTTTAGTTCTAGTATGAAGAGTTACATTGGCAATGCCTAGAATACTTAGCGTGAAAACAGGTAAAATAAGGTGCTTAATACGATCAGCTAACGTAATATCTTGACTCAAAGTACCTATCGGAGAAGAAATACCAATCGGGAACCACCCCAGCTGGACAGAAAAGATTAATAAAAAAATGAGCCCAATCCAAAAAGTTGGTACTGATATCTGAAGGTAAGAAAACCACCTTACAATTCGATCAAGCAATTTCCCTTGATGGAAAGCTGATAAAGTTCCTAAGATAAATCCAATAAGACCCGATAAGACCCAGGAGAGTCCCATAAGTATGAAAGAGGCACCTGCCCGTGATCTAATAATATCAATAACAGGTTGCCGATAAACTAGTGAAGTCCCTAAATGTCCCTGTATAAAATTTTTTAACCAAATAAAATACTGGACCGGAGCTGGCTTATCCAAGCCATAGTGGTGAGCAATCGCTTTGTACTGAACAGGGGTTAGTGACGTGTCATAATTGACACTTGCCATGACTGGATCAACCGGTGATTGTTTTAGTAAAATAAAGGTCAAAATTGATACTCCAAAAACGAGTGACAAACACCTAAGTATCTTCCAGATAACTACAGTGGTAATATGTTTCACAGATAAATCTCCTTAATTGTTAAAAAAGGAGTCGAGGAAACCATTCACACCATAAGGTGTACATTGTTTTCTCTGACTCCAAACTTAAAGTAGCCTACATTAACTAAATTAGTTACTTAGCAGATTCATCCCAAGTCCATTCAGCAATGTTAGTCAATAATGACCAATCATGACCATGACTATGGACACCTTGTTTACCTACATTGATACGTTTATCACCAATATAAGTATGGTTAAGACTCACCAACCATACATTTGGTAAATCTCCAAGAGTGGAAGCACCTGTTTTGCCATCCCACTGAGCTAACTTCCAATATTTGTTAGCTTTATCAAGGTCGGGAGATGTCATTGCTTTGTCAAGGTACTTAGTCACAGTAGGATTGTTATAAAAAGTAATATTGGTCCAACCTTTACCAGCTAAACTTGGGTAATGTGATTCATAAAATTGCTGCGCATGATGACGTCCTCCCGCATAAAGTAAGGCTGAATCATGTGACTTAGTTGCCATTTCATCCCAGTTACTAGCCTTGAGTTTAATAGTAATACCTAAGGCTTTAGCTTGCTCCGCTACTTCAACGGCTAAGTTTGCTCGTAATTGATCATTAGTAGGGTAGTAAAGGTCAAATTCCGCTTTAAGATTTCCTTTTTTGCGGCTACCGTCTGCTTGTTCTTTCCATCCAGCTTTTGTCAAAAGTTGCTTAGCTTTAGCTACTTTATTATCTTTAATTGCTGTTTTTGGATTCCAGAATGGTGTTCTATCAATAATTGAATAAGCTGGTTTACCATAACCATTTAAAACAGTATCCAGAACTTTTTGTCTATTTAAACCAATAGTCAAGGCTTTTCTGATTGCTGGATCACTAGTGACATCATTTCCTACTGGATAACCGTCTGGTGAATTTTTCACAACACCTTTCTTCACATAAGGTAGCGATAACCCACGAACATCATTTGAAGCAATATCTAGAAGACGTGTTCCTTTGACTTTCTTGCTAGCAAGCTCTGGCGTTGCGTAAATCATGTCAACATCACCAGATTCTAAAGCAGCTAGTGCTGTATTTTCATCAAGTAATACCCAAGTCCACTTTTTAAAATAAGGCTTTTTACCGTGCCAATATGGATTTCGAACGAAGATTGCTTGTTCTCCAGCCTTATATTCTTTTACCATGTAAGGTCCTGAACCGATAGGATTGCTCTTATACTTATCATTGTAATGTTTTTTAGGGACGATTGGGATTTCTGTCAACTGTGCTGTAAATGTCGAATGCGCCTCAGTCAAATGAATATTTACCTGGTTTTTCCCAACTACTTCAACATTCTTAATAAAGGTCAAATCCCAAGCTTTTCCATCTGCTTTCAACATATCATAAGTAAACTTAACATCGTCAGCAGTAACAGGCTCACCATTGGAGAATTTAAAATCATCATTTAAGTCGAACGACCACGTTAAGCCATCCTTAGAGATTTTATATTTTTTAGCAAGCTCTCCTTTTATATCTAGTTCAGGAGAACGTTTCAATAGGGTACTATGAGTAATATTACCTTCATTATGGATTCCATAACGGTCCTTTGGATCGAATTCATGAGGAAGCTTTGCCCCCATAGAAACAACCAATTCATCTTTGGGTCGTTGTTTTCGTGTTCGCTCCTTTGTTTGTGAATTTTGATTTTGACAAGCTACTAAAAAGATACTCGCCAGAAACAAAGCAACAAAAGAGATGTACTTCAAATATTTAGTCACTATTAAACCTCCTTTTTTAATTGATAAATAATATTTTTGACAACTTTTTTCATTATAACAAGAAAAAAGTAGGAGAACAATTACTTAACTGGTTAATTAGAAAATTTGTTATTTTATCATTAATAACTTAAAGTTAGGTAAAACACAATTCTAGACTCTAGCTCATAAACCATGTTAATCCAATGTATTTTAATAGACATCATAAAAAGGCTGAATAAATTCAGCCTTAACCACGCTATTAGTTATAGCAAACCAATCAAATGACTAAAGATAGGAATAACCAAATCAACTACCAAACCGATAACCACCACCGCTATAGCTGCCATCGCACCTTGCAGTTCTCCCAATTCCAATGCAAAGGCTGCTCCGACTGTATGACCAGAGGTCCCTAGACCTAATCCTGCACCAATCTTACTATCATTCAAATGGAAAAATGACACTAATTTTTTACCTAATGCATAAATAATAACTGCATTTAAGATACACGCCATTGCTGTCACAGCTGTGTTCCCTCCAATTGCTGCTGTTATTGGAAGAGCAATTGCTGTTGTTGCTGCTTGTGGCAACATTGAAGCAATTCCGACTTGACTAAGCCCAACCATTTTAGAAATAGCGACGATAAGCATAAGGGAAACAATCATACCGATTACTAAACTGCTGAGAATTTCTACCCAATATTTTTTAACAACGTCATTTTTCTTATAGAGAGGAACTGCAAAAGCAATTGTTGCTGGATTTAAAAACCAAAATATTAAATCGCCACCTGGTTTATAAGCTTGTGTATAAAATGTCTTAACATCGGTTCCTAAACCTTTTGACATAAGCCAAAGAATGACAATACCACTAACCATTGCAAAGAAAAGAGGCTGCAAAAGGAAGAAACCTTTACTCTTCTTAAATAAATGTTGTCCTATCGTATAGAGTATTAAAGAAAAGCAAATACCAAAGATGGGTGTTTTTAAGAGTTCCATATTATTTTTCCTCTACTTTCTTACTATAGTGGTTAGGTAATATCTTTTTAAATAAATCTGTGACACTGAGTTCTCTGATAGCAAGTATTAATCGTGCAACGTATGCTACCACTACTAACATAACAACAGTTGAGATTGTAATAACAGCAACTAGTTGCAAGCCTTCAGCTTTTAGGATATCAAGGTTCGCTGCTACTGATATTCCTGAGGGGACAAACATAAAACCAATCATGCTTATCATCAAAGCCCCAAAAGAGTCAACCCACTCTACCTTGATAATTTTAGCAGTTAGCAATACGTACATTAGCACCAAACCAATAACCGTCGTTGGGATTGGTAGTGATTTCGGTAATAACATTGAAATCATTTGTGAAACTAATAGAATAGCTGCATATATTGACATTTGAATAAACATTGGAGCTTCTTTTGTTTTGGTTTCTTTACTGGTGTGTTTCATAGTCACTACCCCTTCCTTTTATTACAATGTTTTAACTTGTTTTATTGATAGCTATATTGTACTTCAAAATAAATAAAACGTTTTCATTTTCAGCCTCAGTTACCAAAAAAAGAAGCCGAATTGCAAATTCAAGCTTCTAAACAACAAAGGGAAGTTCGCAAAAGCACTTTTACATGGTTAAATGCTCATTTAGGTCTTTTAAATACGATCGACCTACTGGAAATTTCTCTCCATTAGACATAATTAGTAACAAAGTATGATTAAACCAAGGTTGAATTTCCTCAATCATCTCTAGATTAATCACTGTGTTTCGATGAATCTGGAGAAAATATGGTGCTACAGCGCGTGACTTAAACCAATTGAGTGTTTTCCGAATAGTGTAAGTTTTCTGAACTGTGCTAACAGTTAATTCGCCATCTTCAACACTAGCTGCAACGATATCTTGCATTTTAACAACAACACTGCGATCTGATAATGTCAAGGTTAACAATTCAACACTAGCTTTTTTAGGTATTGCTTGCTCTACATCTGAAGCAGTGGTGAGTTGGCTCAATTTCTTCACTTTTGATAGAGCCATATCAACGCGCTGTTGTTCAAACGGTTTCATGATATAATCAACAGCGTTACTTTCAAAAGCTTTCACAGCGTAGTTATCATAAGCTGTCGCAAAAACAACAAGTGGGGGATGTGCAAGTTGGCTCAACTGATTAGCCAAAGTAAAGCCATTTTCTTCACTAAGAGAAATATCTAAAAAAATTAAATCAATTTGCTGTCTAAATAAGATTTTTTCAGCTTCACTGATATCCTCAGCCTGAAAAATCTCAGGGTTGTCAACCTCCTGGCTATGTTCAACTAAAAACGATAATTCTTGTCTGGCAAACATTTCATCATCAAGAATTAAAATTTTCATGCTCATCCTCCCTTATTCTATTAGGTATTCGATACCAAACTTTTGTACCATTCTTGTCGCTCGAAAAATGAAGGCAACTTACACTACCATATAATAAATTCAGCCTGTTATTTAGATTAACTAGAGCAGTACCTGTACCCTTACTCTCTGCAACTGTTTCTTGACCTAATTTATCAATGATAGTATCTGAGATTCCTTGTCCATTGTCACTAACAGAAACACAATAATAATGACCATCTGGCTTTATTTGAACCAATATATGGTTGTCCGTCTTACGTTCTTTGAAAGCATGTCTAACTGCATTCTCTACCAGTACCTGTAAACCAAAAGGCGGTAACTTCATTTTTTCTGGTGCACTAATATCATAAGATAACTGATATTTATCAGGGAAACGTAATTTTTCAACATTCATATAAGCATCCACATGTGATTTTTCTTGCTCAAGCGTTACCTCACGATCCTGACCACCTTGCAAACTTGTTCTAAAAAAAGTACTTAACTGCATCAGTGCATAACGTGCTTTATCAGAATCAATACGGATTAATGCACTAATTGTGTTAATGGCATTAAAGAAGAAATGAGGGTTGATTTGTGCTTGTAAAGCCTTTATCTCTGCCATACTGGCTAACTTATTTTGTTCCTCTGTTATCCCCATTGCCAGTTGTCCTGAAAATATTTGCGCTAAACCAAGGACTAGGTTTTCCTCCACCTCAGACATTGTCTTATCTCCTGCAAAGTACATTTTTAAGGCACCCACAGTTTTATCATTTATTTTTAGAGGAACTACAATAGCAGAATTTAACTGACAGTTGTGATCTGGACAAGAAATCGCCGCTTTATCTTGCGCAATTCTTGGTTCGCCATCAAAAATAACACTTTTAGATAGGTCTGTTTTGACTGGTTGTCCTGCAATATGGTGATCATGGCCAACACCAATATGAGCTAATACGTTTGACCGATCTGTTAATCCTACAGCATCAAAGTTAGTATGCCTCTTTATAATTTCGCAAACGCTCCTAGCAGATTGCGGTGTCAAACCTTGTCTGAGGTAGGGCAGAGTCTGTCGAGTCAATTCAAGAACATCTCTCGTTTGAACTGCGCGTAACTGACTTTCATTTGACAAATAAGTTTTCAAAATCGCAAGGAAAAGTGTGGAACCTAAACTATTTAAAATCATCATTGGAATGACAATCATTTTGACAAGTTCCCATCCTGTAAAAATACCAACAAATAGCATCTGGATACTTTCGGCAATAATACTAATTAAAATAACTTGGCTTGTTGAAGGGTAGAGATGGTTTTCCTTAAGCTTATCACCAATCTTTCCGCTAACAATGCCGACTAGAACTGAACTGACAATATAGAAAGAACCTGAAAAGCTTCCTTGAAAAAAGCGATGAACTCCTCCAATAAAACCAACAATTGATCCAACCAGAGGTCCACCAACCAAACTTGCCGTTGTAATAACTAAAGTCCTTGTATTAGCAAGTGAGTCAGAATGGGAAATCGTTGTTAGAAAAGGGCGCTCGACCAAACTTCGATCCCCTTTTATTTCAATTCCTGTTATATTAGATATAATAACAAACAAGCCGAAAATGATGACAAGTACTACCGTTTCACGTTTAGACCGCTCTTCAATTAACTGTCTGAAATAACTATTATTTACCAATAAAAAGGCTAAAATCATAATAATTCCTAGCCTTTGGAATAACAACACCATCAACATATGCTTATCCTCCTCAAGATACCATTTTACTCCGGAAGATAAATATAGATATCTTGATAATCTGAAATAACCTTGTCTGCCATTGATAAATCTTGCGGTGGATAATCAGGATTAGCAAAGCCAAAGCAATACATTCCTGCTGCCTTAGCAGCTAAACTCCCATTTCTTGTATCTTCTATAACTATACAAACTTTAGGGTCTACATCTAAAAGCTCTGCAGCTCTAAGAAAAACATCTGGTGCTGGTTTAGAAGACGATACATCTTCTCCTGTAACCATGTATTCAAAGCATTCTGTCACACCCAACTCTTTTAGATTACGCTTAATATCTACCATTGGAGATGAGGACGCAACTGCTAAGCGATAGCCATGTTGGTGTAACCAATGAATCAGTCGCTGAGCTCCTTTGATGGGCCTAACACCATCACGCGCCACAATCGCTTGTCGACGTCTGTTCATCTCAGCAATATACTCTTTTACTGTTTTCGGTAAGCCAAACTCCTCTTTCATAGCTTGCCACATGAATTCAAAAGTAGTCCCCATGTACTGGTATTGATACGAGACGTCCGTATCAATACCCTCCTCACGTAACATTTCTGTCTTATTATCTAAAAACGTGTACTCGGAATCAACAATAACGCCGTCCATATCAAAAATAATGACTTTTTCCATCTTAAACCTGCTTTCTATCCCCTTTATTGTAATCGTTTGCCTTTCTATTTTCAATAAAAAAAGGTTGCTCCCACAGAAAGCAACCAGTATATTTAGAAATGATATTTTGAGAGTGATTTTATTTAAAAGGGGAGCTCCTCTTCTTCCAATACTAAATCTGACAAATCACCAGAAATGTTATTTTCACGCATAGCACGTTGGGAACGGCTTTCTAGCAACTGAAATGATGATGCTAATACTTCAGTGATATAGTGCGTTTGACCATCCTTTTCGTACTTGCGCGTACGCAATTCACCATCTACTGAAATTAAAGAGCCCTTTGTCCCATAGCTCGCAAGGGTTTCCGCTAGACGACCCCACATAACCACATTAATAAAATCTGCTTCACGCTCACCATTACTTCCTTTAAAGCGTCTATTAACAGCAACAGTTGCACGCGTTACTGACTTGTCAGTTGGTGTTTTTACCATCTCAGGCTTTGCTGTTAGACGCCCAATCATAATAACTTTATTATACATTGACTACCTCCTCACTATTATTATTCGAAAATAAGGAAGAAAAATGCTAAAATATATGAAATTGTTCTGGGAGAATTAAGATGACAAATGTAACTAGTTATAAAGAAATGCTGGCTAAACCTTGGGGAAAAATACAATATGAAAT
Source organism: Streptococcus sp. HMSC076H09 (assembly GCF_001811765.1). NCBI lineage: Bacteria > Bacillati > Bacillota > Bacilli > Lactobacillales > Streptococcaceae > Streptococcus > Streptococcus sp. HMSC076H09. Next base: position 56,372 of record NZ_KV806608.1, read on the forward strand.
AACTTTTGCTCAATTAAGCCATATCAAAAATCAGAACGTTTTAGATTTTGGAGCTGGTTTTTGTCTCACCGCACAACATCTAGCAAAAGAAAACAATGTAACTGCTATTGAACCCAATCCTAAACTGCTTTACGATAATCAAAGTGACAATATTTATAAAATCCTAGGTTCCTACGAAGCATTAAGAGATTTGCCTAATCAAAGTTTTGATACTATTATTTGTCATAATGTTCTTGAATATATAGACAAACATAATCATCCTGCTTATTTTGACGAATTTTCTCGACTTCTAAAACCTAATGGAGAACTATCTCTCATCAAACATAATATAACCGGTAAAATATTACAATCAGTTATTTTTAGCAATGATACCTCCACTGCGATGGAACTCTTAACAGGAGAAGCAAACTTTAAAAGTGCCAGTTTTGACCAGGGAAATATTTATACCTTAGAAGAACTAAAACAAAATACAAATTTATTAGTTGAACGTTATCAGGGTATTCGTACCTTCTATTCATTACAACCAAACCATTTTAAAACTGAAACTGGTTGGCTAAACAAAATGCTTGCTATTGAGCTAAGTGTTGCTGACAAAGCTCCTTATAAAGATATTGCTTTTTTGCAACACATCACACTTAAAAAGTCATTGTAACTTCTTAAGTTTACAACTAAAAATCAACTTAGCTGAAGCTAAGTTGATTTTTACTAATTTTTCCAATGTTTATTGGCGTCGAAAGACTCTCCAACAATTACCTGATCAGATAATTCAATGATACCTCTGACTTGAGGAGCATTTGGAAGAGCTAACTCGCGAGCACTACATAACATTCCAAAGCTATCTTCTCCACGAAGTTTTCCTGGGAAAATAAGGCTACCATTTGGCATCATAGCTCCTGGAAGAGCTGCAACTGTTTTAAGACCTACTGAAGCATTAGGTGCCCCACAAACGATTTGAACCGTCTTCCCATCGTTGATTTCTACTTGACAGATGTGTAAATGGTCACTATCTGGATGATCAATCATTTCTTTAATTTGTGCCACAACAAATGTAGGTTCAATATTATTAACAAGAGAGTCTTCGAATCCTTCTTTCAGTAGTTCTGCATTAAGGATTTTAATATCTTGATCAGATAAAGTTATTTGACCTGCTCCCTCAATAACAATTAAACTTGACACTTCAAAGATATTCCAAGCAACTGTTTCTTTACTATCTTGCAGATAGACGCGTGCTACTTGTCCGCGACGATCAACATCTAGCTTAGCTCCTTGACTATCCTTAACAATAACCATTAAGGTATCACCAACATGTTCTCTATTATAAGTAAAAATCATTTATTCTCCTTTAAATTTTGCTATTTTCTGTCTTATTTATGGTTAATTTCAGCGAGAAATTTAGTAATTTCAGCCTTTGTTTTGCGATTCTTATTAACCAAACGACCCAGTTCCTGACCATTTTCCACAACAACGAAACTCGGAATCCCAAAAATATTCCACTGCTGAGCTAATTCTATATAGTCATCACGATTAACACGTACAAAGACAAAATCTGAGAAATCTTTTTCAATTGATGGCATTACTGGATATATAAATTGACAATCTGGACACCAATCTGCTGTAAAAAAGAAAACAACTTTCTTAGTGCTATCAATATAGGCTGCTATTTCTTCATAAGATTCTAGTAAAATCATTTACTCACCTCCACATAATCAAGAACACCTTGACGATAAATGAATTCGAAAATTCTGCCATCTTCCAAGACAAGACCACCACTGGTCATTTTAATATCAGATTCAAATTCATTAAAATAAAATACCTGAATATCACCCATCTGACTAAAAAATTCTCTTAAGGTCTGAGTGATTTGCTGACGTTTATAATCTGTTACTTTTTTAGTTAGGGTATAACCAGCAGCTGCCAGTAAACCCACACCAGCAAGGCCAGTCCCAAATAAGATTTTTTTATTTTTCATAACTGTTATTATACCATACCCCCCGGAATTAGACACAGGAATTGATGGAAGAAATCCACATAACAGTTATGAAAAAAAACAACTCATTCCTTGTGGTATAATAGGATGACATTGTCTTAAGATACCATTATGGTTAATCATTCAAACAGAAAGAAAAAACATGAAAGAAAAATTATTAGTACCTGCTTTAAATTGTTTGCTAGGTCTACTCTTCCTAGGTGATCACTGGTTTTTATTTCGTCTTCAAAATGGAGAACTTTTTGCTATTGTGACGCTAATACTGCTTTGCACAACTTCATTTTTAATCAATAAGAATCACCCCAAAAATTTGACTTTGATTTCTATGATTATCACTTTTCTAGCCGTATTATCTTTCCTATCTACCTTTTTACTAGCTTAAGCCGATAAACATTATCTCCGTTGTATTCAACCCAGTTTTCACTATAACAGGCTTTGTCAATCATAACAGTCTTCTGGTAGTACTTGATATTCTTTTTGAAAGTCTTTATATTGACTGAAACCTGTTCTGTTCTTTATTTTTAATTAAAAGGTGCTAAAATAGTATTTGTAGAATTGAGGTAATTATGTCAGATTTATTTAACAAAATTAAAACCGTAACTGAGCTTGATGGGATTGCTGGCTATGAACACAATATCCGCAACTTCCTTCGTCAAGAAATAACTCCTTTAGTTGATCAAGTTGAGACAGACGGACTTGGTGGAATTTTTGGAGTTAAAAATACTCATGAGACTAATGCTCCTAAAGTCATGGTTGCTGCCCATATGGATGAAGTCGGCTTTATGGTTAGTCATATTCAGCCAGATGGAACATTTCGTGTACTTGAGGTTGGAGGATGGAATCCCCTAGTAGTCAGCTCACAACGCTTTACCCTCTACACACGGTCTGGTGATGCTATTCCTGTTATATCAGGCTCAGTTCCTCCTCACTTTCTTCGTGGACAAAGCGGTGGAACGACATTACCCAAAATTAGTGACATTGTTTTTGATGGAGGATTCACAGATAAAAATGAAGCTGAAAGCTTTGGCATTGCTCCTGGCGATATCATTGTTCCTAAATCTGAAACCATTTTAACTGCAAATCAAAAACATATTATGTCAAAAGCTTGGGATAATCGCTATGGTGTGCTTATGGTGACCGAATTGCTAAAAAGCTTAAAAGATCAAAGTCTTAGCAACACACTTATTGCTGGGGCAAATGTTCAAGAAGAAGTCGGACTTCGTGGCGCACATGTTTCAACAACTAAATTCAACCCAGATATCTTCTTAGCTGTCGATTGTTCCCCAGCTGGAGATATTTATGGGGAACAAGGCAAAATAGGAGAGGGAACCTTAATCCGTTTTTATGATCCCGGACATATCATGCTTAAAGATATGAGAGATTTCTTGCTTACAACAGCTGAAGAAGCAGGTATAAAATACCAATATTATGCTGCAAAAGGTGGTACCGATGCTGGGGCTGCTCACCTAAAAAATAGTGGTATTCCTTCTACAACTATCGGTGTCTGTGCACGCTACATTCATTCTCATCAAACACTCTACGCTATGGATGATTTTCTACAAGCACAAGCTTACCTTCAGGCTATCGTTAACAAATTAGACCGCTCGACGGTGGATATTATTAAAGGTTATTAAGATAGAAAGGATGGGAGTTTCATAAGGTAGACACATTTTAGTATCTCCTTTCATCCCCATATCAACATTATGAAAATTGGAATTATCGGCGTTGGAAAAATGGCCAGTGCAATTATTCAAGGCCTCAAACAAACCCAACATGACATTGTCATATCCGGATCTTGCTTAGAGCGTTCAAAAGAAATTGCAGAAAGACTTGATGTTACTTACGCCGAATCTCATCAGTCATTAATCAATCAAGCTGATATTATCATGTTAGGTATTAAACCTCAACTATTTGAAAAGGTTCTTCTTCCACTTGATATCACAAAACCAATCATCTCAATGGCAGCAGGAATCTCCTTAGCGCGTTTAAGCCAATTAACTCGTTCTGATTTACCATTGATTCGTATTATGCCAAATATTAACGCACAAATACTTCAAAGTTGCACAGCTATTTGTTACAACAATCATGTATCGGATGAGTTACGACAATTAACCAAAGAAATTACGGATAGTTTTGGAAGTAGCTTTGATATAGCAGAAACCAATTTTGATACCTTCACTGCTCTAGCAGGTTCTAGCCCTGCCTATATCTATCTATTTATAGAAGCCTTAGCTAAAGCAGGTGTAAAATATGGATTTCCAAAAGAACAAGCACTCTCTATTGTAGGACAGACTGTCTTAGCTTCTAGTCAAAACCTATTACAAGGACAAAATAGCACCTCTGACTTAATCGACAACATTTGTAGCCCAGGCGGAACTACTATTGCTGGCCTTTTAGACTTAGAAAAAAATGGTCTGACGCATAGTGTTATTTCTGCCATTGATGCTACTATTGAGAAAGCAAAAAAACTTTGAGCAAATTGCTCAAAGTTTTTTTAGTTATTCATCATTGTACTGATTAACACGCTATAAGCAAGAGCATTGTTAATAAAATGAACCATTATACTATATTCTAAGTGCTCAGTTTTATAATAAACAAAAGATAAAATAGCACCCATCCCAGCATAAATAATAAAACTACCTATATCAGAAGGGGAATGAATAAGAGCAAAAGCTAAAGTACCGATGACAAAACCCCATTTTTGATGTTTCGCAAAAAGTTCTTTAGGGATAATATAGCGAAATATAATTTCTTCCATAATAGGGGCACCAATTATGGTAAAAATTAACATCAAAGCTAGTGGAAGTTGCTTTGTTAATTCCATAATTACTGTTTGATTTGCTGTATCTTTAACCCCTTGCATAGTCATAATGAGGTAACCAATAATTTGTGGAACCCTCAATGATAACCAACCTAAGAAAATAGTAACTAATGCTTTCCTTGTCAATAATGCTTTCCATCTAATTATTTGTTTAACCTTGGCATAATAAAGGAAAAGAGCAATAATAAGTAATTCTAAGCCAATTAACAATATACTAGTAAAAGGCGTTTGATAGTGATTCTTTAGGAGCCACACAGCCAATATAGGAACAAGTTGATTAATAACTAAAAATGCTATTAGCAAAGCTAAAATTTTGCCTTTTCTAATAATAAATGACACAAAAACCTCCAAAATAAATTATTAACTTTTTTCTATCATAACATATTTTCAAATCTTATAGACTTATCTCACAATAACTTCTGTAAAATAAAGTAAATTAATAAATAACCATATAAAACAAAAGAGAGTATCAATAGCAAGAACTTTGCATAGGAAAAAGTTATACCAAACCAGACATTAATCAGACACAATACCACTAAAACAAGGACAGATAAAAGGAAAAGGAGTCGACAAGACATATTAGCAATAAATTGATTACGCTCATCAAAAACTTTGGTATAGTAATGTTGAAATCGCTTTTCACTAAATGTTATCACCAAAAAATAAAAACTTCCTGCAAATAAGGCAATACCTGAACCAAAGGAAAAACCTTTAGTAAAATTAGATTCAAAGGTATGTAGAAATGATGATACTATCATAATCAAACTACATACACTAAAAACAAAAGACAAAACTCTCATATATACTTTGTAATCTTTCGGAGATACTTTACTATTGGGTGACAATAATCCTTTTATTAACATAGAATACTACTTTCTAAAACTTCAATTTAATCATCAGCTATTATATCGTTTTCTTCAATGAAGCATAGCGATAAATAGCAAAAATAGACATCGCAATACTAATACTAATAGTAATGATAAAAACATATTGCTGGTAAACGTTTGGTGGACAAAAATCAATAGTCCACATCCTTGACATATTACAGATTAACTTTTAACCTTTTGTCTTTTGTGGACTGTATTTTTCCATTAAAATCCTATCCTCTTTCACTTTCTGTATAAATAAAAACTTCCTCAATTTGTTTATCAAAATAACGCGCTATCTTAAATGCTAGCTCCAAAGATGCCGTGTATTTCTCTTTTTCTAGAGAAATAATAGTTTGCCTAGTAACTCCAAGTGCAACTGCAAGTTCTGCTTGACTTAATTTCCTAGATTTTCGTAACTTTTGTAGAGAATTTTTCATATCTTACACCTTTTTGTATAGTTAACTTTACATTTATAGTATAGTTAACTATACATTTTTTGTCAAGTACATTTTACATACCTGTTCAAAAAACAAAAAAGTTGATAGTTAAACTATCAACTTTTCTGGTCTTATCAATTTTTTGATAACTTATTTAGCTTTAAGGCGCTCAACGTCACGCGCAATCATTAATTCTTCATCAGTAGGAATAACTAAAACCTTCACTTTTGAATCTGGTTTTGTGATATCTCCAAAATAACCAAAAACATTTTTTTCTGGATCAAGTTCAATGCCAAACCATGATAATCCTGCGATAACATCTTGACGCATTAATGGCGCATTTTCTCCCATACCTGCAGTAAAAATAATAGCATCCGCGCCATTTAATACTGCCAAGTATTGTCCAATAAATTTCTTAATACGGTCAATAAAGACATTATAGGCTAACACTGCATTTGGATCTTTACTTTGAAGACCTGCTTCAATATCTCGCATATCACTTGAAGTTCCTGATACTCCAAGCAATCCTGATTGTTTGTTAAGCATATTAACAACAGCTGCTGCATCTTCCAATTCTGAATCATTAGCTACAAGATAAGGGATAATCGCAGGATCAATGTCTCCTGAACGTGTTCCCATCATTGGTCCTGCAAGTGGTGTGAATCCCATTGATGTATCAATAGACTGTCCATGATAATTTGCTGTAATAGAAACACCATTACCCACATGTGCTGTGATTAATTTTAATTCTTCTAAAGGACGTCCTAATTGCTTAGCTGCTTCTTGTGCAACGTATTGGTGGCTTGTCCCGTGTGCACCGTATTTACGTACTTTATAATCAGTATAGTACTTTTGTGGGATTGGATATAAGTAGGTATGAGGTTGCATTGTTGTATGGAAGGCTGTATCAAATACACATACACTCGTGATATCTGGTAAGATTTCTCTAAACGCACGAATCCCTGCTGCAGCTGCTGGGTTGTGGAGTGGAGCTAAAGCTGATAATTCTTCAACCTGTTCTACAACTTTATCATCTACTAAAGCAGACTCTTTAAAATATTCACCACCAGCAACGACACGATGACCAACACCTGTAATTTCATTAAAGTCTTTGATAATACCATGTTTTGTTAGATCTTCTAAAAGAATTTTAACAGCTTGGGTATGATCTACGATATCTAAAATTTGTTCATCTTTTTTATCGTCAAATTTTACAGTCGAAATAGAATCTTTCAAACCAATACGTTCGATAATCCCTTTGGCAACTACTTTCTCCTCTGGCATTTCATATAATTGCCATTTCAAACTTGAACTTCCAGCATTAATTGCTATTGTTTTTGACATAATTTACCTCTCTAAAGCGTTTTCACAATCTCTATTCTATCATATTTTTTGAGTAATGACTATTTTCTCTGCTCCATTTTTGAAAATTTTCAATGAAGTTTGCCATATTCTCACGATTTTGCAAATCTGTCAGCGGATATACAAAGGTTTCTGGTTTTTGTTCTGCTTGCTTCTTGAGAACAAATATAGATTTCGCATTTTGACGACTTCCAAAAATAGTTTCTGGTAGAGTTAAAACGGCAATGACATCTGCATATCCTTTTAACCACTCCTTCAGCAAATCACTTTGTGGACTTGTTAAAAGGTTTTCGGGTGCTAAAAATATAGCGATTCCATCTTTTTTCAAATATTTAAGAGATTGCTCCATCAATAGATGGTGAGCATAGGTGTGCTCTTTAGAACTTGATACAGCATATCGTTTAGCAATATCATCATTAGGATAATAGCCAATTGGTAAATCACTAATGATTACATCGCTTTCTTTCAAAATTTGTGGTCTAACGGCATCCTCTTGGATAAATTGGGCACTAGAACCTATAATTTCAGCAATGCTTGCTGATAGATCAATCAAAAGATCATCAACTTCAATGCCCATATAATTTAACTCTTTCGAGCTGTTATTGAGGAGAGTCTGAGCTAAATTCCCAGTTCCACTTCCAATTTCCAAGACATCCACTGTCTCTTGACTCGTTAATTCTTCCAAAAGAAATAACAAGATAAAACCAATACTATCTGGCGTAAACTGATGATTAGCTTGTAATTGCTCTGTTTGCGCAGATTTGATAAAAATGAACTGGAAAGTGCGACGCCATTCTTCTTGACTTAAGTCAAGTTGACGTAATTTTTGGTTATTCACCACAACAATATCTAAATCACAACTTGAACCAAGGTAATAAGAGTTCTGTTCAATTAAGGCATCATAAATATGAGTTTTTAATTGGTTCTCAATCGTTTGGATATTTTCTAAAATCAGCTCATAGGCTGTCTCAATTTTTTCAAAATTCATGATTTCCTCCAGAATTTATCATAACAAAAAAGACAGCATCTGAAAAGAGAAGCAAACAAAAATCCTGTTTTTAAGCAAAAGCTTGTCTTACTAATATTTCATCACTGTATATTTTTAATGTTTATGGCTTGCTTTATTATCATTAGACTTGAGAGGTACTTGGAGAGTGTCTGTTTTACGATAAAACTTATGGTTATAGTTTCCTCCCTTATCCAATGTAACCTTAACTTGTAAATAGTTCCCTTCTTGGAGGTATGAAGCATATCCTCCTGTAAAATAACATTTTCCTGATATGGAGTCACCTTCTATTGTTTTATAAGCTAACTGCGCTGTTAAATAAGCTTTACTTGCTTCAATTTGGCTATGATACTGTCTTTCTGTTGCCAATATTCTTGCTAGATAAAACTGTAAGACGAGTGTAAATACAGCAGCCAATACAATAGCTTGCAAAAGGATGCCAGCTTTAAGTTTCTTCTTTAAAATCATAGTAAAATGTCCTTTTTAACCCGTCCTTAAAATAAAAAACAAGTTTTACCATACTTTTGGTTTGACTCATTTGACAATTGTCTAACCCATAAACCATTGGTTGATAACCTCGACCATCATAACCTGTCTTACGGAAATCATCTTTATTAGATTTGCCAAAGGTTACAATCTTATCTTGCTTACGTAAATAAAGTTTGTTCTGTCTTAAATATTCCAAGTGAGCGCCTTCGAATTCTGCATTTAGTTGCTGAGTTAATAACACCCATTCAGACTGACTGGAAGAAGACATCACTACTATCTGTTGAGCCAACAATTTTGTCAGTCCTTGATAAACTAGTAAAGCTCCTGTGATTGTAACCAATGCTACCAAACATTCTAAAAGTGTAAATGCTTTAACCTTCTTATCCTTACATTTTAACAATAAATTTTTCATGATAATATCTCCATATTTTGATACATTGGTAACAGCATTGCTGCATAAATCATAACAATGATAAGAGCTACAAAAATAAAAATAACAGGTTGGATTAACTGGGTCGCTCTAGCTAATTTTGTAAAAAAATCCTCCCACTTCTCATCAGCATATATATCTAACTCTGTTCCTAATTTCGCCTTAACTTGGCCATATTCAATCATTAAACTAAGCTCAGTTAAGAAAAACGGATAGTCTAATACTTTTTGGTGAAATGCTTTACCTGATAGAAAACCTTCTTCCATGTCATATCCTATTTCCCTAAAAAGTTTGGATTTCTGATTTTGCATTACTTTAACAATTTGGTCCAATTCAACACCTTGACTTAATAAATTTCCCCACTCACGGGCATAGTAAGCAGTTAAATAAAGCTTAACATATGATCCAACTAAGGGAATTGTTGTTAAAAAACAAGCTACTTTAATACGCGACAATCGCTTTTGAACAATATAAAATATTAAACTAAAAATAAGTACAACTGCTAAAAGTAATAAGAAAATATTCGGCACATTTGTAATCAGGCTAGTTGCAAAATTATTTTCTCCTAATTGGGGCATTAAATAATGCCTAAGACCAATCATAATTAGCACCAGAAAAGTCAATAATATCAATGGGTAAGTAGCTACTTCTATTACTTTTTTTCTAACTAACAAAAGATTAGCTAAATAAGACTCAATCTTTAGTAGGCTCCTTGAAATGTTACCATGCAAATCAGCTAATGCAACCTGTGTGATAACAGTGTCAGAAAAACCTAACTCTCCTAACATTTTTGATAAATCTTTTCCCTCTAATAATGCCTTATTCATCCTATCTGTATAATAATCAGACAATAACTTACTCCTCTTTAAGAAGGTGACCATATCAGTTAAAGAAAAACCACTAGCAAAAAGATTATTAAAAAGTTGGACTACTTTCCGTTGTTTCTTGAGGGATAATTTTTTCGACTTGTGCCTGTTTCTTACTGATATGTCCTTCTTCAGCCAAGATATCCACTTGTCTATTCCACTTGTCTGATGAGTGTTTTTTAAAGTTACCTGTCTCAAAGTCAATTAGGCTTCCTCCTCCAATTAAACGTTGATATGCTATTAATTTTAGACTATTTTCTAACTCTTGATAGTTAACCCCTAATTCTATAAGCCTATCATAGACTCCGGAAATACTTTTAGCATGAATAGTAGAAAAAACCATCACTCCCGTTAAACTTGCACGAATAACAGCACGGGCCGTCGCTTGATCTCTAATCTCTCCGATAATTAAAATATCTGGACGATGCCGTAAAGACAGTTTGATTAAAGCATCATAAGTCATTCCAATATCCTCATTCAATTGGAGTTGTAACATCTTGTCATTCTTGATTTCTACCGGATCTTCAATCGTGATAATTTGCTTATTTTTAAATACTTCTGAAGCTAATTGATACATGAGAGTTGTTTTACCACTCCCCACAGGGCCGGAAAAAAGATATAGCCCTCTTGTACCCAGTACTTCCTTCATTTGCTTTATATTATCAAACCAATATTTTAAGTCCTGATGACCTGAATACAAAATACGAATAACTAAAGATTCTTGACCACGATAATCTCCCACACTCGATAGTCGTAATGAAACCAGTCTTCCCTCTGACAGTTCATAGTCACAAGAACCTAATTGACTTCGTCTTTTTTCTCCAACGTTCATGCCTGCCACAAATTTAAAGTGACTAATAAGACTAGCCATCCTATTAAACTCAAAAACATCAATAAACCGCCTTTCATCATCAATACGCATATAGAGTTCATAACAATCACCTTTGGGAATGATATAAATATCTTGAGCATTTACTTCTACTGCCTGATGAATGACTTGCTTTGCTAATGATTGAACCATCCCGTACCTCCTTAACCATATATTCGAAAATAAAATAAAAAAATCTCACCAATTGGTGAGATTTTTTCAATGATTTCTTGAGAGGTAGTAACATAAATATTATGAAGCAGAGGCTGAACAAACCTATTATAACCCCATAAAAACTATTTAACTTTTTTTAAACTACTTTTAATTACAAATTTAAAGAACATGCCGATGGCAACTCAGCTATCTTATTAAATACTTCAAATCGCTCAATAGATTCTTCCTTAGGAATTTCTTGCCATTCTTTCAATAACATTAAGGAATGATACTGTTGGAGGTACTCATCACATTCTTCACACCAACGTTTTTCTTTTATACTCCAAAACGTTGCCAACAAACTAGACTTACTTTGAAAATAAGGCCACTTTTCCTGTCCCCTATCCCACTCCTCTTGAAAATAGAGCAAAGCTTCTGATAAGGTATCATACTCAGCAATTTCAGTAATATCTTCCTCCCAACCTTCAATAAACCACCATGGTTCCCAATCACCAAACATTTTTACAACTTGATACATAATACACTTCCTTTAGAGAGTATTATATAAAAAATAAGAATAAAATAAAAAATATCTGCTCATTCCAAATTCTTGTAAAAAAAGAACCTGAGTTAAACTCAAGTTCTTTTTGATTAATCTTCTGTTGTAGGTGTTGATACTTCCGTAACTTCTGCATCAACAGGAGTTCCTTCAATAATCTCAACTTCATTAACAGCAAGTGGTTCAATATTACGGTAACGAGCCATACCAGTACCCGCTGGAATGATTTTACCGATAATAACATTTTCTTTAAGACCAAGTAAGTGATCTTTCTTACCACGGATAGCAGCATCTGTAAGGACACGTGTTGTTTCTTGGAAGGATGCAGCTGATAAGAATGAATTAGTTTCAAGGGAAGCCTTAGTAATACCCATAAGGACAGGACGGCTTGTCGCAGGGATTCCACCAGAAATAACAATATCTTTGTTAGCATCTGTAAAGTCTGAAATATCCATAAGTGTACCTGGAAGAAGATCTGTATCTCCTGGATCCATGACACGAACTTTACGGAGCATTTGACGAACCATTACCTCAACGTGTTTATCTCCGATTTCTACCCCTTGGCTACGGTAAACTTTTTGTACTTCAGCAAGTAGGTACGTTTCAACAGATAAAGTATCACGAACTTCAAGGAGACGTTTTGGTTGGATAGATCCTTCAGTTAAGGCCGCACCACGAGCTACTTCATCACCAACTTCAACTTTCATACGTGCTGTAAATGGAACAACGTATTCTCCCTCACCTGTCTGACCTTTAACGAATACTTTCTTAGTACGTGTTGAAGAGTCTTCTTCAATTGCAACGACTTCACCCTTAACTTCAGTAATAACTGCCTCACCTTTAGGGTTACGTGCTTCAAAGATTTCTTGGATACGTGGGAGACCTTGTGTAATATCAGTATTTGAAGCAACACCACCGGTATGGAAGGTACGCATTGTAAGCTGTGTCCCTGGTTCACCGATAGATTGAGCTGCAATAGTACCAACTGCTTCACCAACCTCAACAGCATCACCTGTTGCCAAGTTAATACCGTAACAGTGACGACAAACACCATGGCGAGTGTTACATGTAAATACTGATCGGATAGTTACTTCCTCAACGCCCGCTTTAACAACTTTAGCAGCCATATCTTCAGTAATTAAGGTATCTGCACCAACGAGAATTTCACCTGTCTCAGGATGTTTGATTGACTTCTTAGTATAACGTCCTATCAAACGCTCTTCAAGTGTCTCAGTAACCTCTTTACCATCTGTAATTGCTGTGATTGTCAAACCGCGGTCTGTTCCACAGTCATCTTCACGAATAATAACATCTTGGGCAACGTCAACCAAACGACGAGTAAGGTAACCTGAGTCGGCTGTCTTAAGGGCCGTATCAGTCATACCTTTACGCGCACCGTGAGTTGAGAAGAACATTTCCAAAACACTAAGACCTTCACGGAAGTTTGATAAGATTGGCAATTCCATGATACGTCCATTAGGAGCAGCCATCAAACCACGCATACCGGCAAGTTGTGAGAAGTTTGAGATGTTACCACGAGCTCCTGAGTCCATCATCATAACGATAGGGTTCTTTGGATCTTGTGTCTCAATAAGACGTTTTTCAAGTGCTTCTTTAGCTTCACGCCATGTTGTTGTAACAGCAACATAACGATCTTCTTCAGTCATCAAACCTCGACGGAAGGCTTTATTGATATCTTCAACTCTGTGGTGAGCTGCATCAATAATCTCAGCTTTATTGTCAATAACTGGGATATCAGCAATACCCACAGTCAAACCAGCAAGTGTTGAATGATAATATCCAAGGTCCTTCAAACGGTCAAGGAAAGCAGAAGTTTCTGTTGTACGGAAACGTTTAAAAGTTTCTGCGATAATATTACCAAGATTTTTCTTCTTAAAGGGAATATTAATCTCTAAGTTATCAATAACTGCTTGAATATCCTGACCTGGCTCTAAGAAGTATTTATCTGGAGTTTTTTCTGTCAAGTTTGCATTATTAGGTTCAATTAAGTACGGTAAATCTTCAGGCATGATATCGTTGAAGAGAATCTTACCAACTGTTGTAACCATGATTTTATGTTTTTGCTCTTCTGTCCAAGGCTTATTCGGCATTGAATCAACAGCGATACCAACACGTGTATGTAAATGAACATAACCATTTTGATATGCCATAACTGCTTCGTCATGATCTTTGAAAATCATGCCTTCACCTTCACGACCAGCATCTTCCATAGTCAGGTAGTAATTTCCTAAAACCATGTCCTGAGATGGTGTTACGACTGGCTTACCATCTTTAGGGTTAAGGATGTGCTCTGCAGCAAGCATCAAAAGACGAGCTTCTGCTTGGGCTTCTTCAGACAATGGAACGTGGATGGCCATTTGGTCTCCATCAAAGTCAGCATTGTAGGCCTCACATACAAGTGGGTGAAGACGAAGCGCCTTACCATCAATAAGGACAGGTTCAAACGCTTGGATACCTAATCTGTGAAGAGTAGGTGCACGGTTTAGAAGTACTGGGTGCTCTTTAATAACTTCTTCTAAGATGTCCCAAATACGCTCGTCCCCACGTTCAACCATACGTTTAGCTGCTTTAACGTTCCCTGCGAGGTCACGAGCAACGATTTCACGCATTACAAAAGGTTTGAAGAGCTCAATAGCCATTTCACGTGGTACACCACATTGGTACATTTTAAGTGTTGGACCAACAGCAATAACGGAACGTCCAGAGAAGTCAACACGTTTACCAAGTAAGTTTTGGCGGAAACGACCTTGTTTACCTTTAAGCATATGGCTTAATGATTTCAAAGGACGACTACCTGGTCCGGTAATTGGACGACCACGACGACCATTGTCGATAAGCGCATCAACAGCTTCTTGTAACATACGTTTTTCATTTTGAACGATGATGCCAGGAGCATTTAATTCCAACAAACGTGCCAAACGATTGTTACGGTTAATAACACGGCGGTAAAGGTCATTCAAGTCTGATGCCGCAAAACGACCACCATCTAATTGAACCATCGGACGAAGATCCGGTGGGATAACCGGTAAAATGTTAAGAACCATCCATTCTGGTTTATTTCCAGATTTTTTAAAGGCATCTAACACATCCAGACGACGAACTGCTTTCACACGTTTTTGACCTGTCGCTGATTTCAACTCCTCTTTAAGAACTGCGATTTCTGCATCTAAATCAACGCGTTTAAGAAGATCTTGAATGGCTTCAGCACCCATTTTAGCAACAAACGAACCGTAACCGTACTCTTGAAGTTTTTCACGGTATTCACGCTCAGTAAGGAGTGACTTCGGTTCTAATGGTGTGTCCATTGGATCGATAACAACATAAGCCGCAAAATAAATAACTTCTTCAAGGGCACGGGGACTCATATCCAACGTGAGTCCCATACGCGATGGGATACCTTTGAAATACCAGATATGAGATACTGGTGCTTTTAACTCGATATGTCCCATACGTTCGCGACGAACTTTTGCACGAGTTACTTCAACGCCACAACGGTCACAAATGATTCCTTTGTAACGAATACGTTTGTATTTTCCACACGCACATTCCCAATCTTTTGTTGGACCAAAAATAACTTCATCAAAAAGTCCTTCACGTTCTGGTTTCAATGTGCGGTAGTTGATTGTTTCAGGTTTTTTAACTTCACCATAAGACCATGAACGGACCTTACTTGGTGATGCTAATGTGATTTGCATACTTTTAAAACGATTTACGTCAACCACTAGTTTTACCTTTCTTCGATTTATCATCATACTAGCCTAACTAGGATTTCAATAAATCCTAGGACTAGCATTGCATATCAATTCTATATTCGCTCCTAGTTATAAACTAGATAAATTTAATCTTCTTGAACGACTTCAGATACTTGTTCAGCTTGTTTTTCTTCAGTTTCTTGTTTCACTCGCGCTTTTTCAAGGTCATCAACGTGCATCACATCATCATCTTCACCTTCATCAAGATCACGGAGTTCAACTTCGTTGTCATCTTCATCAAGGACACGCATATCAAGACCAAGTGATTGCAATTCTTTTACAAGAACACGGAATGATTCTGGAACACCTGGTTTTGGAATTGGCTTACCTTTTGTGATAGCTTCATAAGCTTTAAGACGTCCTGTAACATCATCAGATTTGTATGTTAAAATTTCTTGAAGAACATTTGAAGCACCATAAGCTTCAAGCGCCCAAACCTCCATCTCACCAAAACGTTGTCCACCAAATTGAGCTTTACCTCCAAGTGGTTGTTGAGTAACAAGTGAGTATGGTCCTACTGAACGGGCATGAAGTTTATCATCAACCATGTGGTGAAGTTTGATCATGTACATGACACCAACTGACACACGGTTATCGAATGGTTCACCAGTACGACCATCATAAAGAACAGTCTTAGCATCTGAATCCATACCTGCTTCTTGAACAGTTTCCCAAAGGTCTTCTGAAGAAGCCCCATCAAAGACTGGCGTTGCAATATGAATACCTAAATTACGAGCAGCCATACCTAAATGAAGCTCCATAACTTGTCCGATATTCATACGTGATGGCACCCCAAGTGGGTTCAACATGATATCAACTGGCGTTCCATCTGGTAAATAAGGCATATCTTCAACAGGAACAATACGTGAGACGACACCTTTGTTTCCGTGACGACCGGCCATCTTATCACCGACTTTGATTTTACGTTTTTGAGCGATATAAACGCGGACAAGCATATTAACACCTGATTGCAATTCATCACCATTTGCACGAGTAAAGATTTTAACGTCACGAACTACTCCATCGCCACCGTGAGGTACACGTAGCGAAGTATCACGAACTTCACGTGATTTATCACCAAAAATGGCATGCAAGAGACGTTCTTCAGCAGATAAGTCCTTTTCACCCTTAGGCGTTACCTTACCAACAAGAATGTCACCTTCTTTTACCTCAGCACCAATGCGGATAATTCCCATTTCATCGAGATCACGTAGTGAATCTTCACCAACATTTGGAATTTCACGAGTAATTTCTTCAGGCCCAAGCTTTGTATCACGCGTTTCAGATTCGAATTCTTCCAAGTGAACAGATGTATAGACATCTTCTTTCACAAGGCGCTCACTCATGATAACGGCATCCTCGAAGTTATAACCTTCCCAAGTCATATAAGCAACAACTGGGTTTTGTCCAAGAGCCATTTCACCATTTTCCATAGATGGTCCGTCGGCGATAAAATCACCTTTTTCAACGAGATCACCAACTTTAACTAAGGTACGTTGGTTATAAGCAGTACCTGAGTTTGAACGGCGGAATTTTTGAACATGATAAACATCAAGAGAACCATCTTCGCGACGCACTTCAACTTTTTCAGCATCTGAAAAAATAACACGACCGTCATGTTTAGCAATCACAGCTGCACCTGAATCGTGGGCTGCTTGATACTCCATACCAGTACCAACATATGGTGCTTTTGGATCAATCAATGGCACAGCCTGACGTTGCATGTTGGCACCCATCAAGGCACGGTTAGAGTCATCATTTTCCAAGAAAGGAATACATGCTGTTGCGACAGCAACTACTTGCTTAGGTGACACGTCAACAAAGTCAACAATGCTTGAAGGAAACTCTTGGTTATTACCTTGATGACGACCCATAACGATTTCTTCTGCAAATGTACCGTCTTCGTTAAGCTTAGAGTTGGCTTGTGCAACTGTAAATTCATCTTCTTCATCAGCAGTCAACCAAACAATTTCGTTCGTTACCGCACCAGTAGAACGATCTACTTTACGATATGGTGTTTGAATAAATCCATATTTATTGAGGTGTCCAAATGAAGATAAGTTATTAATCAAACCAATGTTTGGACCTTCAGGTGTTTCAATCGGACACATGCGCCCATAGTGGGTATAGTGCACATCACGAACTTCATATCCAGCACGGTCACGTGTCAAACCACCAGGTCCTAAGGCAGAGAGACGGCGTTTGTGCGACAATTCTGATAGAGGGTTGTGTTGGTCCATGAATTGTGACAGCTGTGATGAACCAAAGAATTCTTTAACAGCGGCAGTCACTGGACGAATGTTAATGATTTGTTGAGGTGTCAAGACTTCATTGTCTTGTACAGACATACGTTCGCGGACATTGCGTTCCATACGAGCAAGTCCAATACGGAATTGGTTCGCAAGCAATTCACCAACTGCACGAATACGACGGTTACCTAAATGGTCAATGTCATCTACCTTACCGATACCCTCTGCAAGGTTTAAGAAGTATGACATCTCTGCTAAAATATCTGCAGGAGTTAAGGCACGAACTTTATCTTCAGGATTTGAGTTTCCAACAATAGTAACAACACGGTCTGGATCAGTTGGAGCAACAACTTTGAATTTTTGAAGAATAACTGGTTCAGTAACTACAGCATAATCATTTGGTGTGTAGACAAACTTGTTTAAGTCTCCATCGATATGCTCTGCAATTGAATCAATGACATCTCGTGTCATAACAGTGCCAGCTTCAACAAGAATCTCTCCTGTTTCACCATCAACTAAATTTTCAGCGATTGTTTGGTTCAATAGGCGTGTTTTAAGATTCAGTTTTTTATTAATCTTATAACGACCAACAGCCGCTAAGTCATAACGACGTGGATCAAAGAAACGTGCAACTAAAAGACTACGTGAGCTGTCTGCAGTTTTTGGTTCACCTGGACGAAGACGTTCATAGATTTCTTTAAGTGCTTCATCTGTACGAGAATCACTTGGATTTTTATGAATGTCTTTTTCAATAGTATTGCGAACAAGTTCACTGTCACCAAAGATGTCAACAATTTCATCGTCTCCAGAGAAACCAAGTGCACGGACTAGTGTTGTGAATGGAATTTTACGTGTGCGGTCGATACGTGTATAAGCAATATCTTTTGCGTCTGTCTCAAGTTCCAACCAAGCTCCACGGTTAGGGATAACAGTTGACCCATAACCAACTTTTCCATTTTTATCTACCTTATCATTAAAGTAAACACCAGGAGAACGGACTAATTGTGAAACAATGATACGTTCACCACCATTGATGATGAAAGTACCCATTTCAGTCATAATTGGAAAATCACCAAAGAAAACTTCTTGAGTTTTAATTTCACCAGTTTCTTTATTAACTAAACGGAAAGTAACAAAAATAGGTGCTGAGTAGCTAGCATCATGGATACGAGCTTCTTCCAAAGTATATTTAGGTTCTTTTAATTCATAACCAACAAATTCAAGATCCATAGTATCTGTAAAGTTTGAAATTGGAAGTACATCCTCAAATACTTCTTTCAAGCCAGCATCAAGAAAATCTTGGAATGAATCAGTTTGAATTTCAATTAAGTTTGGTAAATCAAGAACTTCCTTAATTCTTGAAAAGCTACGACGTGTACGGTGTTTTCCGTACTGAACTTCATGTCCTGCCAAGTTTTTAGCTCCTTTTTAAAGATAGAGTGACTAAGTTTTTATCTCATAAAACTTAGTGAGTTTATTTCATTTGCTCGCCTAACAAGGACAAGCTTATAGATGTCGTTTGCGGTAATTTTCAGAAAGTTTAAAAATGTATTACAATAACCTTTTTTCTTAAAATTAGGCACAAAAAGAGCAGCTAAATCTCACTTTATCAAGTTGATTTAACTGCTGTATATCTAGGTCGGACAATATTTCAACCTAGACAGACGACAAATAGTTACATACATTATAACTTATTTTTACCAATAAATCAAGTTCTATTCTCTTGACTTCAAGGAAGCTTCTAAAATTTCAATTTGTTCATCAACACCCTTGAGTTTTAGCATAACACGATGATTTTTAAACATAGCATACTGGTGTTTTTCTAATTCTTTGAAAGAAGACTATACAAGAATTAAATCATATTATCTTGGAAAAAATAAAAGGAGAACAGATCACTCTATTCTCCTCAAATAAAACTATCAGTATCGTAAACCTGTTATCGTTTTCCACCCAAAGTAGACCAAGCTTTTTGATAATCACTATCAGTTCCCCCAATAGCAAAACGATAGGTCATCGTTCCAGGCCCATTTTTTGCCCAATAACTTGTTGTGCTTTCACCTCCAACAGTGATTCGACGACCGTTTACTGTTACTACACCTGGCTGTAAACCTGTAGACTTAAGAACTTTAGCTTTTATAACGCTATCATCAAGTCTAAACCTTTCTGACTTACCAAAAGTATTGCCATCTGCATTATTAATAGCATTAACCAAGTGAGCCATATAATTAGCATTATTATTGTAACCTGTCAATTTCGCTAAAGAGGCATTATTATCATGTCCTGCCCATCCACCTAAAGTCACTTTAGGTGTAGAAAGCATCAACCAAACATCAGAAGTTGAGTTAGTAGTACCCGTTTTTCCAATCCAATCTACCCCAGCTAAACCACTATTTAAACCTTGTAAGCGATTTTTAAAGGTTGTAGTCTTTCCGGAGTTAATTGGTCCATGTAATAGCTGCTGTAAGATAGTAGCTGTTGCTTTCGAAAAGACACGGACAGGTTTACTTTCGTGATTATAAATCACTTTCCCATTACTATCCTCTATACTTTCTATCATATACTGCTTATGATAAACACCACCATTTGCAATCATTTGATAAAGGTTTGTTTGCTGAGCAACTGACGTATCAATACCACCACCAAGTGGTAAACTTTCTATACCAAAGTTTTCAATTGGATAGTCTAATTTCTCCATATAGTTTTTTACATCAACGCCTCGATCTCGTAGCATCTTGTAAGTCCAGAAAGCTGGAATGTTCCAAGAAATGTCCAATGACTCTTGAAGGTTAACCATAGCAGTACCTTCTTCATCCGCATGCATAATCTTTTCGCCACTTGAATATGTCGTTGGATAATTTGAAAGAACACTACCGCTGCCTAACATCCCTTGATCAATAGCAATTCCGTAAGGTAATATCGGTTTAATACTTGACCCTGGAGAGCGTGCCGTATCAAAAGCATGGTTATTTTGATTCTCACTATAGTTACGACCACCAATAAATCCTATAATAGCACCACTAGAATTGTCCGTTAGTACATTTCCCATTTGAACCTTGCCAGTGCCATCATCTAACAACCCTCCGTATTGAGCTGCAGCATCCTGCATGGCTTGATAAACAGATTTATTGATAGTAGTTTTAATAGTATACCCTCCCTGTTGAATCTCTTCAATAGCGCGATGTCTGTACGTCGCTCTAGTCTCGTCATTTTTTAAATCATGCTCTGAAACATTATCCTTTTTAATGAGGTAATTGTACATCACTTTTTGAGCTTCAGATAATGCCGAGTAGTAGAGATAATCATGATGATTTGTTGTCGCCACTGCAGGTTTGATAAAATCTTTTTTGATGTCATAATCTTTGTAGGATTTGTACTCATCTTTGGTTAAAGCTCTCGTTCTATACATATTGTATAACACATTTTTTTGGCGCTTTATACCAAAACTAAGATCTTTATCTGATTTCAACTGGGCATCTGCAGTATAAGGAGAATATACGATAGGACTTTGCGGTAAACCTGCAAGGAAAGCTGCCTGAGGAATTGTTAAATCTTTTGCGGAAACTCCAAAAATCCCTTGTGCTGCTTCTTCAATACCTGCAATATTCTGTCCTTTGTTATTGCGACCAAACGGTGATACATTTAAATAATCTGATAAAATCGAATCCTTATCCATGTAACGCTCTAATGCTAGAGCATAAATAATTTCTTTTGATTTGCGTTTAAATGACGGATCATCTCCCAAAATTTGCTGCTTTAATAATTGTTGTGTCAGCGTTGAACCACCGCTACTCTCTCCAAACCCCAGAACAGATCCTGCTGCAGCACGTAGTACGGCTTTGGGAACTACACCTTTATGGTCATTGAAATTTTCGTCCTCTGTTGCAATGATAGCCTTTTTAATATTATCAGATATAGCATCCTTTGCCACTGGTGTACGTTGTAAATCAGTGTCAATCTCTGAAATTTGTGATTTATCAGAATAAGTTAACCTAGACACCCTAGTAAGTGTATTAACTTGTGTCACTAAACTATTTTTACTAGGTACTTTAACAGAGTCAACTTGACTAGCAAGATACCCTACTGCAAGTCCTACTCCGAGCATAACAAATAGTAAAATAATAACATAGATGAAATCTGATAAAAGCTTTACAATTCTTAAAAAAATAGAACCAAATTCAAGTGGTGTGTAATCACCTAATTTAGAACTATTCAACTTCTTATTACCTTTAAACATGAATAATACCTCATCCTACATTATATCAGATTTAATATAACTTGCATATCCTAAAGAGTTTTGATATAGTTGACATTGATACACAATAAGTTAATAATTAGGAGAAAAAGATGAATATTTTTGATGAACTCAAAGAACGTGGACTCGTTTTTCAGACAACTGACGAAGATGCTTTACGCAAAGCTCTTGAAGAAGGTTCTGTCTCTTACTATACTGGCTACGATCCTACGGCTGATAGCCTTCATCTTGGACATTTAGTTGCTATTTTAACCTCTCGTCGCTTACAACTTGCTGGTCACAAGCCTTATGCACTTGTGGGAGGCGCAACTGGACTTATTGGGGATCCTTCATTTAAAGATGTTGAGCGCAGTTTACAAACAAAGGAAACTGTAGTTAGTTGGGGTAATAAAATCCGCGGTCAATTATCTAATTTTCTAGAGTTTGAAACAGGTGATAACAAAGCTGTATTGGTAAATAATTATGATTGGTTCAGCAATATTAGTTTCATTGATTTCTTACGAGATGTTGGTAAATATTTTACTGTCAATTATATGATGAGTAAAGAATCTGTTAAAAAACGTATCGAAACAGGGATTTCCTATACTGAATTTGCTTATCAAATTATGCAAGGATATGACTTTTACGAATTAAATAAGAACTATAATGTCACTTTGCAAATTGGTGGTTCTGACCAATGGGGCAACATGACTGCTGGAACCGAACTTATTAGACGAAAATCAAATGGTGTATCTCATGTTATGACTGTTCCATTGATAACAGATTCTACAGGAAAAAAATTCGGAAAATCTGAAGGAAATGCTGTTTGGCTTGATGCTGACAAAACCTCTCCTTATGAAATGTACCAATTTTGGCTCAATGTTATGGATGCTGATGCCGTTCGCTTCCTTAAGATTTTTACATTCCTAAGCCTTAAAGAAATAGAAGATATACGTATTCAATTCGAGGAAGCACCTCACCAACGCTTAGCACAAAAAACACTAGCACGTGAAGTTGTAACTCTTGTTCATGGTGAAAAAGCTTATAAGGAGGCCGTTAATATCACGGAACAGCTATTTGCTGGCAATATAAAAGGATTGTCTGTTAAAGAGCTCAAACAAGGTTTACGTGGAGTACCAAATTATCACGTTCAGACGGAAGATAACCTCAATATCATAGACCTTCTAGTCACTTCAGGAGTTGTCAATTCTAAACGTCAAGCTCGAGAAGATGTCTCCAATGGAGCTATTTATATTAATGGAGATCGTATTCAAGATTTAGAATATACTATCTCAGAAAATGATAAGCTTGAAAATGAAATTACAGTCATTCGTCGTGGAAAGAAAAAATACTTTGTATTAAACTTTAAATAGACTTGAAGTGTAATCGATACTCTGATAATAATATTTCAAGACAATAAAAAGTGTAGTCAATTGACTACACTTTTTATTAATGAACAACATTCCTAAAGATACAACTTTTAAATTATAGTTATTATACATGACTACCTTATTTTTATTAAGAAATAACACCAAACAAACAGCTTAGAATTTTTACCATAGAGTAAATAGTTATCGAAAAAATATACATATCTAATACCCACAATTTTTTCATAAAAACAACAAATATCGTCTGTCTAACCCCAACGAATTTATTCTAACCTTTACATGTTATAAATCAAGAAAACATGATTAGAATACCTTAACTTTGTAATCAAAATCAGCTAAAGAAATAATCCATTAGAAAATCTAATAAAATAACAAATCATATAAAAATTATTATGTAATAACAGTATATCTATAACATTTAACTTTAATAACTATCTAGTTAAATAACATAATATCCAAAAAAACATTAACTAGTTATGTTTTTTTATTACTTTTCCCAATAAAATGATAAAATTATACTTGTGAAAGGCCTTCACAAATATCATTTAGAAGGGTTTAGGTTTATGAAATTATCTAAACAATTATACAAATCACTCCCACTATTAACTGTCGTGCTATGCGTTGGGGCATTACAACAGAATGTTGAAGCTAAGGCTAAACATTATAAGACGACATCCCATGTTGAGACACAGTATGTAAGTACTTCTTCAAAAAAAATCTTACCATTTACTCATAATAAACAAATCAAGGTAGGTCCATTAGATAACTTAGGCAGAGCAACATATTCTCACATACAATTGAGGGATGCAGATGAGCCTAAGATAAAAAGAGAAAGACTGACGTATAATCCAACCGGTTGGCACAACTACAAATTTACTACTGAAAAGGGTAAAACAACTTGGCTTATGGACCGAGGTCACCTCGTTGGTTATCAATTTTCAGGAATGAACAATGTTCCTGAGAACCTAGTTACTATGACCAAATATCTAAATACAGGATTTAGCGAAAATAATCCTGATGGTATGTTATACTACGAAAATAGATTAGATAGTTGGTTGGCAAATCATAAAAATTTCTGGCTTGATTACAAAGTGACTCCAATATACGAAGGAAACAATTTAGTACCTAGCCGAGTTGAACTTCAGTATGTTGGAATTGATAAACAAGGAAAACTTCTAGAAATCAAATTAGGCGGCGGCAAAGAACAGACTGATGAATACGGCGTCACAACTGTTACATTAGAAAATACGTCTCCACTCGCAAAAATTGATTACAAAACTGGTATGCTAATCAAAGAAGATGGGAAACAGGCAGAAGAAGGTGAAGATCCAAATAGCGATGCTGATGAAAACGAAGCAGCTATTGAAAGTGCATCTGATATAGAAGAAAATACTAACACTAATACTTCTGAATCAGATACAAATAATGTAGCTCCCAAAAATAGAATCGTCTACGTTGCAAATAAGGGTCGTTCAAATACTTATTGGTATAGTTTAGAAAACATAAAAAATGCAAATACCGCTAATATCGTTCAAATGACTGAACAAGAAGCGTTAAATCAACACAAACATCACAGCACTACTGAAGCACAATAATTACAATTTACTGCCGGCAAAATTGCCGGTAGTATTTTTTATCCTAAAACGCAAAAATAGATTCACATTGCCCCTTCTATCAACTTAAGCCAGAAAACTTAGTAGATACCTCATCGAGATAATTTCTCAACTGATCCCTCATAAAATATATTCGAAAAAAAACAGGGAGATAAATAAAAAATCTATCCTAGAATAAGATAGATTTTTTTATTTAACGTTTGCGAAGCAAGCCTACTAAGCTAACTAATAGGAAAATGCCAATAAAAATCATCGTTATTGTTGCACTAGCAGGTGTCTCCCAATAATACGAAAGGAAAATACCAGCTACCATTCCCACAAATCCAATTAACATACCCAGAAAAATAACAGTTTTAAAATTTCGACCTAACCGCATAGCAATACTAGCTGGTAAAACCATAATAGTTGACACCAATAGAGCACCTGCGGCAGGAATTGTTAATGCAATAGCAATACCTGTAACAACATTGAACAAAATAGACATTGTACGCACAGGCAATCCATCTACAAAAGCTGTATCCTCATCAAACGTTAATATATACATTGGTCTAATAAACAGGATGGTTAAAATAAAAGTGATTAATGCAATAACAAACAAAGCAATCACTTGTTCCTTCCCAATAGTGATAATAGAACCAAATAAATACTGTTCAAGACTGACATTACCAACATTATGAGCTTTACTCATAACGATTAAAGATATAGCCAACCCCATCGACATCAGGATAGCAGTTGATATTTCCATATAATGTTTGTATACAGTACGCAAATACTCTAATACAACTGCCGCCAAAGTAACAACGAAAATAGTTGACCATGTAGGCGAGATACCTAAAACAACGCCTAATGCAACACCGGCTAAGGAAACGTGGCTCAAAGTATCACTCATCAAACTCTGACGACGTAAAATTAGGAAGATGCCTAAAATTGGAGCAAAAATACTAATAGCCACAACTGCTAAGAGCGCTCGTTGCATAAAATCATAGGAAAGCATATCAAGTAGCATCAGATTCAACCTCCATTTCGTTTGTATGGACATTGAAACAACGCCATGGTAAAGATTGGTTCCTAACAAGATGAATATTTCGGTCAGCATACCCCTTTACTTCATCAGGATCGTGAGTAATCATCAAAACAGACTTACCATGCTTATGAGCATTATGATGCATTAACTCATAAAATTTCTCAGTAGTCCCTGCGTCCATACCAGTTGTTGGCTCATCCAATACAAAAATATCTGGATCAGAAGCAAACATCCTAGCAATGACAGCCCTCTGCTTTTGACCGCCAGATAAACTTCCTATCTTTTTATGGCGATTATCCCACATACCAACAGCTTCTAAACTAACCCTAATATGTTCTTCATCATGTTTAGTCAGTCTTCTAAACCAACCATTTCTAGGGTATCGTCCAGATTTCACAAATTCATAAACTGACGATGGAAAGCCAGCGTTAAAACTTGCAATCTGTTGAGGTAAATAGGCAATACGTAATTTTTTTCCTTCTTTGTTTTCTTTAGAGATATTAACTGTACCCACTTTGGGCGTTAAAATACCTAAAGTAGCCTTTATTAAAGTTGATTTAGCAGCCCCATTTTCACCTGTTAAGGTAACAAACTCCCCACTGTCTAAATGGTAATTAACCCCTTCCAGCACAGGATCGCTATCATACTGAAAAGTAAGACCACTAACTGTAATATATCGCATGATTACCCTTCTAATTCTCTAGAGAAAAGATCAAGAAAACGTTCTAAAACGACCTTTTCGTCCTTTGAAAAATGATTTACTAATCTTCCGTAAACCCCTAACGTATTGTCATGATGATGTGTGTGTTCATCTGCAATGGGTTTAGCAAGTTCAGATAACTCAAAATAAGTAATACGAGCATCTTTAGAATCTTTATTCGCTTTCAACATATCCTGAGAAATTAAACTTTTTACTGCTTTAGTTACAGCTGCCTGACTAATATTTAACTTCTTAGCTAAATCAGAATTTGTCAACTGCTCTTGTGATAAAAGCATCAGAATGTGTTCTTGCGTATTAGTCAATTTTACATCACTTTGACAAGTACCAAACAATAATTCATGTTGATTTTCTGCTTTAAGCAAGATTTGACTCACTAAATGGTCTAATTTTTGTTCTAAAACTGTCATATATACCTCTTTTTTGTTAACCAGTAAATTATATCACGAAGATATAGAAGAATCAATCATAGATAGGTGAAGAAGGTAAAACCTTTTATCTCAACAACCTAACTTTATAAACTTCTTTGCAAAAACCTTTCATACTATTAAAAACACGATCAGCTTTTTTCTCTGTAGAACACATTGAAAAAACAGTTGGTCCACTTCCTGTCATTAATGCAACATCGGCTCCAGAATTTAACATACGTTCTTTTATTGTACTTATAACTGGATTTTTAGTAATTGTAATATCCTCGAGTGAATTTCCCATAGATTTGACCATTAACTGATAATCTGATGACAAAATAGCAGACTTTAATAAATCAATATCAACTCTGCTTATAGACTTACAATCAATATCTCTAAAAATGGATTTAGTTGAAATACCAAAATCCGGCTTAACCAGAACTATCCAACATGGTCTCAATGTCGGTAAGGGTTTAACAATTTCACCTTTACCTAATACTAACGAACATCCCCCACCAAGACAATAAGGAACATCACTACCAATTTTAAAACCAATAGCAACCATTTCGTCATAGTCCATTTGAAGATTCCATAATCGATTAAGAGCTCTTATTGTAGCAGCAGCATCAGTAGAACCACCCCCCAGTCCTGCACAGACAGGAATGGATTTTTCTAATCTAATATGAACACCTTTATTAATACCATATTGATTTTTGATTATATCTGCAGCTTTAAACACATCATTATCATTATTTAAAGGCATTTTGCTACTATCAGAATCGATAACAATACAATCTTCCTTTAGCTCAGAAATGGTAACGTAGTCATTAAGATCAATACTAACCATAATCATAGCTAATTCATGATAACCATCGTCACATCGTCCTTTAATATCTAATCCTAAATTAAGTTTGGCAGGAGCTTTCTCAAAAATTCTCATAAAACCTCCCTAATAAAATATAGAATATCCATATTATAACATAACAAATGACAAATTCGGACAATTAAGATGTTAGCCAATCTTAAGGATAATAATTCCAATAAAAAAAGGCTAACCAAAGT
>NZ_KV806609.1:0-35179 GCF_001811765.1 Streptococcus sp. HMSC076H09
CGATGTCAGCCAGCACTAGCGCTTCAATGAGTGCGTCGACGTTAGCCAGCACCAGCGCTTCAACGAGTGCGTCAATGTCAGCCAGCACTAGCGCCTCAACGAGTGCGTCAATGTCAGCCAGCACAAGTGCTTCCATGAGTGCGTCGACGTCAGCCAGCACTAGCGCCTCAACGAGTGCGTCAATGTCAGCCAGCACCAGCGTCTCAACGAGTGCATCGACATCAGCAAGTACCAGCGCTTCCACAAGTTCTTCAAGCTCAGTGACTTCTAATTCATCAAAAGAGAAGGTGTATTCTGCCTTACCTTCTACGGGTGACCAAGATTATTCTGTAACTGCTACTGCCTTAGGTTTAGGTTTAATGACTGGTGCAACCCTTTTGGGACGAAAAAAATCTAAAAAAGATAAAGACTAAACCTACTTTGAATTCTTAAAGTACTAAATGACATGGTAAAAGGCATATCTCTTAATATTTTTAGAGAGATATGCCTTTTTGTTGTAGAAGTTTGTAAAAAGCCTTGTAAATCTATATTTATCAAGTGACAAGCAATGTTTTTCTGCTAAAATATGATAAAATTAAGAAGTGGAATTTATTTCTGAAAATAAGTTTATCAATTACGATAAACTCAAAAATAATGTAAAAAAGCTTTGGATCATTTTAGTACAATGAGTGTTAATAAAACTATTATTTAACTGGTATGATATGGTCTGGATAAGAGAGAGTTTTAAAGAGAGATTAACTAAAATGCGAGTACATATTACAAGTATATATGGGCAGTCACCGCGTAGCATTGCCCTTATATCACAAAAACTAGTTAAGGATGTCGGACGTCAACTTGGTTATGATGAAATGGGAATCTACTTTTATAATGATCATGCTGAAACGCATGGTGAAAGAAGTACTAGGATGGATGGTATCATTGCGGGATTAGGCAGAGGGGATATTGTTGTTTTTCAAGTACCTACATGGAATTCAACAGAATTTGATGAACTTTTTCTAGATAAATTACAGGCATACGGTGCTAGAATTATAACTTTTGTACATGATATTGTTCCCTTAATGTTTGAGTCTAATTTTTATTTATTAGATAGAGTAATTGACATGTATAATCGTTCGGATGTTGTTATTCTACCTACAAAAGCGATGCATGATTATCTAATTGAAAAAGGGATGACTACCTCTAAAGTTCTTTATCAAGAAGTATGGGATCATCCAGTTAATATAGACCTCCCTCGTCCAGAATGTCAAAAAGTCCTTAGTTTTGCAGGCGATATTCAACGCTTTCCCTTTGTCAATGACTGGAAGGAAAATATCCCGCTCATCTATTATGGAGACGGAAGCAGACTCAATTCTGAGGCAAATGTTCATGCTCAGGGATGGAAAGATGATGTAGAATTGATGCTAAGTCTTTCTAAGCGGGGAGGATTTGGCCTGTGTTGGAGTGAAGATAGAGAGGAGTTAGTCGAGCGTCGTTATTCGAGGATGAATGCCTCGTATAAATTATCTACTTTCTTGGCTGCTGGACTTCCAATTATTGCTAACCATGATATTTCAAGTAGAGACTTTATCAAACAACACGGATTAGGATTTACAGTTGAAACGCTAGAAGAAGCTGTTGAAAAAATTAATAATATGGAAAAAGAGACTTATGACAGCTATGTGGAAAATGTTGAGAAGATAGCAACTCTCTTGCGAAATGGTTATATCACTAAAAAATTGTTGATAGATGCTGTGCATATGCTTTATAGATAGGGGTAGCGATGAAGAAAACAATTGTTTTAGGTGCAGATTTCCAATATCGTGATCAAGTTATGACAACTATAAAATCTATTGTTAGTCATAATCAACATTTAACTATTTATATCATTAACACAGATTTTCCCGTAGAATGGTTTAATATCCTTAACCATTCTTTAGAACAGTTTGACTGTAGAGTAAAAAATATTCCCATAAGTTCAGATGTCTTTGAGGGGATACCTACCCTGAGCCATATCAGTGTGGCGGGATTTTTCAGATGGTTTATTCCAATTCACCTTGAAGAAGAGATAGTTTTATATTTAGATAGTGATGTAATAGTTAGGGGTTCTTTGGATCCCCTATTTGACATAAACCTTGAAGAGAATTTATTAGGAGCTGTAGCAGATCATTTTTCAACGCTTTACTATGGAGATACAGCACCAGTTAGTTTTAATTCAGGTGTTATGCTAATCAATAATTCATTATGGAAAAAAGAAGAAATTTATAATAGCCTTATGAGGATTGCTGATAAGGGTTCTGCTGTTGGGGTAGGAGATCAAGAATACCTTAATATTTTGACTCAGAATCGTTGGATAGATATCGGTAAACAATATAATGTTCAGATTGGTCAAGATGTCAATATTAATGCATATGGGCGACCAGATTTGTATCATTTTTATGATGATTGCGAACCTGTTATTGTTCATTATAATAGTCAAGATAAACCGTGGAATAAATATAGTCAATCGCGATACCGTTCAGAATGGTGGTATTATTTTGGTTTAGAATGGTCAGTTATTTATGCTCAACAACAAAAAAATTTGAACAGGTTAACAGGTAAAACACTGAATTTATTTACATTAACAGCCTCAGATACATTAGAACATATTGAAGTACTTGCAAAAGCTCTACCAGATTATCAGTTTCATATTGCAGCACGTAGTGATATTTCAGAGAAATTAGCTAATCTAGAAACTTATAGCAATATTAAAGTTTATAAATTAGTTATCAACCCTATCTTGGAAGAGCTTATACGTAACTGTGATGTGTACTTGGATATTAATCATTCTTACGAAGTAGAAGGTATTCTAGATAAAATAAAAGAAGAGAATAAACCGATTTTAGCCTTTGATTCTACAGCACATACGACAAAAAATATAGAAGTTATCTCAGAAACAATGCCTGAATTGATGGTTAAAAGAATAAGGGAAGTAGGTCCTCTTAGATGAAAAATAGAAAAGCTATCGCGTTAGCGGCAGATTTTGGCTATCAAGAGCAAGTTAAGACTATAATTAAATCAATATGCTTTCATAATCAATTTATTGATTTTTATATCTTAAATGACGATTTTCCAGTTGAATGGTTTCAAATGATGGAATATCATTTATCTAAAATGGATTGCACAATATCTAACACTAAAATTTTTAATGAAGAAATTAAACATTTTAAATTTCAAAAACCGATGCCCTACCCTACTTACTTTCGATACTTTATACCTGAAGTTATTCATGAAGATAAGGTACTATATTTAGACTGTGATATGATTATCACCAGTGATTTAACATCGATATTTACTCTTGATATTTCAAAATATGGTGTAGCGGCTGTTCGAGATGATTTGCTCGAAGAATATGATGGTAAAGAAGATTATTTTAATTCAGGTTTGCTATTAATTAATAATATTTTTTGGCGAGAACAAGGGATTAGTCAGCGACTGTTAGATTATACTAGAGAAAACCAAGGGGCTCTTCAATATCATGACCAGGATGTTTTGAATGATGTACTGTGCGATAATTGGCTAGAACTTGATGAAACTTATAACTATCATACAGGAGCAGATATGTTATATAACCTATTCCAACAGTCTGAACGTCAATTAAATCGCAGGAAAGATTTACCTAAAGTTATTCATTATACAGCGACAAAACCATGGAAATACCTTGAAACATCTGTTCGTTGGCGCGATATATGGTGGGAATATAATAGACTTGAATGGCGCGATATTTTTACAAGATGGCAAGTCAATGATGGTGTAGATGTTTCATTGAAGAAAGTGTTACAACCTATCCATCGAGCTTTCATTTTTACTTACTCAGATTCAATTGAAGGAATTGAGAGGTTGGCTAAGGATTTACCAAACTGGCAATTTCATATTGCTGCCTATACTCAAATTTCAGAAAAATTGAAACAATTGGAAATGCATTCAAATATAAAACTTTATCCACTTGTTTATCGTTTCAAATTAAATGAGCTAGTTGAAAATTCAGATATTTACCTTGATATTAATCATGGTGATGCAGATACTCAGGTTCTGGAGCAAGTGAAGAAATTAGGTAAAGATATTTTATCCCTTTCTACAACTTATCATGGTCAAGGCAAACAATTTGAGAGAGTTACGGATATTATTGATTATTTAAAGAATGAACGATTTAAAGAACATATTAGAAAGGAATATTGTGAAAAATAACGTTATTTGTTTGGCAGGTGATAATAAATCTTTAAATCAGATCCAAACAGTTATAAAATCGATTTTATGTCACAATGATAGAGTAAGTATTTATATTTTAAATCAAGATATAGCTTCAGAATGGTTTAGAAATATTCAAAGACGTTTATTAAATAGTCATAGTTGTATTTTTGATATAAAACTCTTTGATGATACTTTTAAGGAATTTAAAACGCCCCGTGCCCATATTACCTATATGGCTTATGCAAGGTACTACATTCCGCAACTGATTGATGCAGAGAAAGTTCTTTATTTAGATATTGATACTTTGGTTGTTGATAACTTAGATAAGTTGTTTGAGATAGAATTAGGGGACTACCCGATAGCAGCTATCTTAGATGGAGACGGTATTCATTTTAACTCAGGTGTTATGCTAATAAACTCGCTTTACTGGATGAGATATCGAGTAACAGAAAAACTTCTGGAAATAACAGAACGAGAATTGGATAATGGAATTTTTGGAGACCAAGGGGTTCTCAATCTTCTTTTTGATAATAATTGGCTTAAGTTAGAAGATAAGTATAATGCTCAAGTTGGAAATGATTTAGGTGCCTTTTATGAAAATTGGCAAGGGTATTTTGATCGTAACTTTGAATCGCCTACTATTATCCATTACTGTACTCATGATAAACCATGGAATACTTTTTCTTCTTCAAGGTTTAGGGAGACATGGTGGCAATATGAGCAACTAGATTGGAATGAGGTGTTTAATTTTGAAACGTATCTGTTACCTGAGCCAACATTTGAAAAACACTTCTTTACTTTCACAACGTCCGTGGATTTGCTTTATATTGAAGAATTGGTTGAACTATTCCCCAATAGTTGCTTCCATATAGCTGCTTGGACCTCTTTTGGCCCAAGATTACTTAAGTTAGCCACAAACTCTAACGTTCGTCTGTATCCTTCAATAACCAGCCCACTTTTTGAACAACTAATGACTAAAGCAAATTATTACCTTGATATCTCAACTTCTTGGAAGGAAATACAATTTTGTCAAAAAGCTATTGAGAAATCAATTCCGATATTGAGTTTTAATGAAGCAGTGACATTTGAATATAGGGAGTTAAGTCATTGCTTTATTAATTTGGAGGATATGCGACAGTTTTTATGTAAAAATGGAGGCAATAGTGACTGATAAATTAGTTTCTGTTATTATTCCAGTCTATAATGCAGCACCATATTTAGAGGGGTGTGTAAATACCATTTTAGGACAAACATACCAAGTTTTTGAAATTCTACTGATAGATGACGGTTCTACAGATACATCTGCTAGTATCTGCGATCAATTATCCCTAAGAGATAACCGTATTAGAGTTTTCCATATCGAAAATGGCGGTGCTTCTAAAGCTAGAAACTTTGGATTAGCACGAATTAGTCCAGAGAGCCAATTTGTTACGTTTGTTGATTCGGACGATTGGGTAAAGGAAAATTATTTGGAAGTACTGCTAGCTCAGCAAGAAAAATATAATGCTGATATTGTTATCAGTAATTACTATATCTACAGAGAAACAGAAGATATTTTTGGTTACTACATCACTGACAAAGATTTTGTTATCGAAGAAATCTCTGCTCAAACAGCTATTGATAGACAAGTGCATTGGCATTTAAATAGTTCAGTATTCATCGTTATTTGGGGGAAATTATATCGAAGAGAACTATTTGATACCATCACCTTCCCAATAGATAAAGTATTTGAAGATGAGTTGGTAAGTGTTTTACTTTTTATAAAAAGTAAAAAAACAATTTTAGTTAATGGAAGCTATTATGGCTATAGAATTCGTCCAAATAGCATTATGACATCGGCGTTTTCATCCAAAAGAGCAGAGGATCTTATTTATATTTTTGATAGTAAATTGTCGGAGATTATACTATCAGGATTGGATTCAACTGCAACTGTAGAGAGATATTTTTGGTTAATGCGTGACTATAAACAGCGCTTAGAACAAGAAAATTTACAGAAAACAATAATATATAAAGTGATATCAAATCGGTTATCAAGGTAACAGTAAATACCATTTTATTTGTCGTAATCTTGCAAAGAGAGTTGAAAAGAATTAATAGTTATGAGAGTTATTAAAGTAAAAACAATTTCGGAAACTTTAGATTATATTTCTAAACATACCGCTTCGGTAGCGCGTTTTGGTGATGGAGAAATTGATATTATTGCGGGGAATTCTATTCCTTACCAGGTTTATGATTCTGAACTTGCTAAGCGATTAGAACGTTTATTAAATCGACAGAGTAATGAGAAGTTAGTTATCTGTGTAAGTGATGTTTTTGATAATTTAGGTAGATACAACGATTTTTCACAACAATTTTGGAGGGATCATCTATATCAGTATAATGATTTGTACCAAAAAAATTGTCAGGCTGAATGGTATGGTTCAACTTTTATTTCTAGACCCTATATGGATTTACTGGATAAGAGTTTGTCAGTAACGTACTTTGAACAGCTAAAAGCATTATGGAAAAATAAAGATATTTTAATTGTCGAGGGTGAGACTTCTCGTTCAGGCGTTGGCAATGACTTATTTAATGATGCCAATACTATTTCGCGTATCATTTGTCCTTCGAAAGATGCATTTTCATCTTTTTATGAAATCAAGGAAACTATACTTGAACATAGTAGAGGTAAGCTAATTTTACTTATGCTTGGTCCAACTGCAAAGCTATTAGCTGAAGATTTATCGCAGCTAGGACATCAAGCTATTGATTTAGGTCATATCGATTCAGAATATGAGTGGTTTAAGATGGGAGCAGTTTCTAAGGTGAAACTTTCTCATAAACATACGGCAGAACATAATTTTGACGAAGATATTACTTTAATAGAAGACAATAGTTACGAAAATCAAATTGTATCAAAAATTGGTACATCAGATAGACAGTACGCTTTGACAGTGACGTTAACAGATGATATATGGGAGCTAGAACATTTATTACAAAGATGTCCTAATACTGATTTTCATATTGCTGCCCCAGTTTATTGTTCGGATAGACTTAAGCAGTTAGTAGGTTATCCAAATTATTACCTACATGAAGCTATTACTGAAGAGCAATTCGAAGTACTCCTATTAAATAGCGATATATATTTAGATATTAATCATGGTGAAGAAGTTTGGAATGTTGTTGATAGATGTATAACTGAGGGTAAAACTATATATGGAATCAGACGGGCAAGAAAAGATAATCAATATATTTCTTTTGAGCGAACCATGGATGATTTTGAATATTTGTGTGACACTATTAAACAAAATAGATAGTCAAGAAGAGTAATGGTTACTTGAATATTGAAATCAATTTTCTTGATTTTAAAATTAACGAAGTTGACGATATAAAGTTACTTATCTTGAAGAGAACAAATTGATAGAGAAAGAGAAATTCCATTGAAATTACTATATATTTTTGAAAAAAATATTATTCTTCGTAAAATATTGATAACATTTTCATTAATAATCATTTTTTTACTTGGTCGCTATGTTCCAATACCTGGTGTCTTGATTTCTGCTTATAAGGGACAAGACAATAACTTTGCGACGCTTTATTCAACAGTAACTGGTGGTAATTTGTCTCAGGTTGGGGTCTTTTCATTGGGTATTGGTCCTATGATGACCACAATGATTTTACTAAGACTATTTACGATTGGTAAATACTCTAGTGGAGTATCTCAAAAAGTTCAACAGTTTCGCCAAAATGTGGTGATGCTTGTCATAGCAATTATTCAAGGGCTAGCCATAGCCATATCTTTTCAATATCATAATGGTTTTTCTCTGACCAAATTATTACTCGCGACAATGATACTTGTGACTGGTGCATATATTATTTCCTGGATTGGTAATCTAAATGCGGAATACGGGTTTGGTGGAATGACTATTTTAGTGGTGGTAGGTATGCTTGTTGGGCAATTTAATAATATTCCTCTTATTTTTGAATTATTCCAAGATGGTTATCAACTTGCTATCATCTTATTTCTTTTGTGGACACTAGTAGCAATGTACTTAATGATAACTTTTGAACGTTCAGAATATCGTATACCAGTAATGCGTACTTCAATCCATAATCGTCTCGTTGATGATGCCTACATGCCAATAAAAGTAAATGCTTCGGGGGGGATGGCATTTATGTATGTTTATACCTTACTAATGTTCCCCCAGTATATTATTATTTTACTAAGAAGTATTTTCCCAACTAATCCAGATATCACATCATACAATGACTATTTTAGTTTATCTTCTATTCAGGGAGTGGTTATTTATATGATTTTAATGCTTGTTTTATCAGTTGCATTTACTTTTGTGAATATCGATCCGACTAAAATTTCTGAGGCAATGCGAGAAAGTGGTGATTTTATTCCTAATTATAGACCTGGTAAAGAAACACAAAGTTATTTATCGAAAATCTGTTATTTATTTGGAACTTTTAGTGGTTTTTTCATGGCTTTCTTAGGAGGGGTACCATTATTATTTGCTCTTGGAAATGATGATCTTAGGACAGTTTCATCTATGACAGGGATTTTTATGATGATCACAGGGATGTCATTTATGATATTGGATGAATTCCAAGTTATTCGTATTCGTAAACAATACACTTCTGTATTTGAAAATGAGGAGAATTAATGTTTCATTTTATTCCATCTTGGTATAATGAAAATCGTACTTGGTATGATAATAATTACTTGTGGTATTTCAAGCCGACTAATGTCGGTTTTGATGATACTATCAACCAAATGAAGATGTTTGATTATGCTGGAAAAGAGAGTAGATTAGTTGTCTTAAACTATATGCCCAATTTACGTTATTATTTACATCGCTATGACTTGTTAGAATCAGGTTATTATTCAGTTTTTGATGATATTCAAGAAATTGGGAATGTAAGACAGCAAATGATTGACTTCCGACAACTCAATTGGCCTGAAGGGGTGGACTTTACCTATACTCCGTTTATAGTTTTGGTAAAAAAGTCAGGAGATTTAATTGCTAAGGTTCAATTTGGTGAAGAAGGAAATTTAACGCATATTGATTATTTTGCAAATGAACAAATAGCTAAGAAATACCTCTTTGATGATAGAGGATTTCTATCTAGTATTCTCTATTATGATAATGGTGGTGAAGCCTATCAAGATTATTTAGCACCATCAGGGGAAAGGATCATGAGAGAATACCTAAGAGAAGGTGACCACCATGTTGAAATTAATCCTAAGAAAGCTATTCATTTTTTAAAGTTATCTTACTCCGATATTGAAGAGTTGATTAGAGAGAAATATCTGACCTATCTCCATAAAGAAGTTAGTAAATCAGATACTATCATTGTTAGCTTTAATCAAGTTCATAACGCATTTATTGTTGGGAACACTAGTAAAGGAAATTTAATATTATCTGTTTTCTCGGAGAGGAATAATGCTCACAATGTATTGGAGGATTACTCTTCCTTATCTCGAGCAGACGCTATTATTTGTGATAGACTAGATATTGCTGCACAATTGAAAGAAAAAATAGATAAACCAGTTGTTCATGTTTC
Organism: Streptococcus sp. HMSC076H09; assembly: GCF_001811765.1. Lineage (NCBI taxonomy): Bacteria > Bacillati > Bacillota > Bacilli > Lactobacillales > Streptococcaceae > Streptococcus > Streptococcus sp. HMSC076H09. The sequence continues at coordinate 9,757 of NZ_KV806609.1, forward strand.
TCCCTTTGATACGCGTTTAGCTTTGGGAAAAAGTAATCAAGTTAGAGATTTAGAAATATATTTTGTCGTAGATAGACTTTCCCATAAAGAATTGCAAAAGTCTTTAACATCCTTATATAAGGTTATGCTCAAAAATAATGATATAAAAGTAACATTTGTCAGCTACGAACGAGAATTTGAAAGTCGGCAATTGACATATGACTACCTTAAAGAAGCAACAAAAGTTTTTGATCAGAAATTCTTTAGTTTATCAGACGATGATGCCAATCAAGTTCTTATGCAATCTGATGAAGTAGAAAAGGAAAAAACACGCCTTTCTTTTACCCATCCTTTGTCAGAAACAGATATCATAAACCGGTTAGAGTATGTCCGTTTGATTATTGATATCTCGAAAATACCAGACTTATACACGCAAATTGCAGGGATAAGTTCAGGTATCCCTCAGATAAATACAATATTAACAGAATTTGTTGAACACAGGAAAAACGGTTACGTTATTGAAGAGATCCAAGAATTGGAAAAGGCAATTCCTTATTATTGTGAACAATTAACTAATTGGAACCGTTCTTTAATTTATTCTATTGATAAAATCAATGACTATACAGGTGGTCAATTGGTAGAAAGAATTATAAATAGTTATTAAATAAATATGTCAAAAATAAAACTTACAATTCTTCAAGTTGGTGAAGAGAACTGGGCAACTAAAGAGAATATCCCTAATAATATGGAATGGCTCTTTATTAAACCAGATCAAATTTCTGACTTTGTAACTACAGAAAATAATTATCTTACATCGTCAAAGTTATTGCAAAAACTACCTCGAAAAATATCTGCTCTTTTGTTGACAGAGCAAACTTATGGACCAGAGTTATCTAGTTTATCGTCATTCTTTGAGGTTTATGAAGTATTTTATCCTAAAGATAAACATGCTACGGGGATAACAGAAGAGTTTTTACGCTCGAAAATGGCCCAACGATATGATAGTAGCTCTCCAGATCAGCTAATTCGTCAATTTTATAAAGGGCTTTTTATAGGACAATACGGAGAGAAACTTCAAGTTTCACAAATACAAATTAGAAATGATTTTGAAGGTGTAGTAAACTATCAGGGAAATAACTATCTTGAATTAGAAGGGCAATTTGGTGAGAACTATAGTTTTTTGCTTAATTTTGCTTACAATATTCCATTTTCATCGGATTTTTATAATGAGTTATTTTTAGAACACATTATAGAGGGTGATATAGATATTCGATTGGTTATCTCGTTGATTGTTGATGGTTCTGTTGATGATATTGCTAAAGAGTGGTACTTTGAGAAGGAAGACCTAAATCAACTTATTTCTTTAGAGTCCGATATTAGTGGTAGCCTTGCAGTTAAACTTTTTGCTAAGGGAAAGGGTATCGTTAAGTTAGGTCCATTGCACCGTCGTAATGGTAGAGGAGGATTGGGCACATTTCTACTAGGAGGAGAACGTCACATAGATGCTATAGGTCATGAATTTATGACTTATTTTGATCCAGTAGATTTCAAACCACCTCTAACTGTTTATTTTTCGGGATTTCGTTCAGCTGAAGGCTTTGAGGGATTCTGGATGATGAAGAGTATGAAGACTCCATTCATGTTAATTTGTGATCCACGATTACAAGGTGGTGCCTTTTATATAGGAAGCAAAGAATATGAACAAAAAATAGTTGATGCTATTCAAGAAAAACTGGCCTTTTTAAATTTTAGTTCTGATCAGTTAATTTTATCCGGACTTTCAATGGGGACTTATGGTGCTACTTACCATGGTGCTAAGCTAAATCCTCATGCTATTATTATTGGTAAACCAATATTTAATTTAGGAACAGTTGCTCAACGTGAAAGATTAGAGAGACCAGATGGATTTGCTACTTCATTAGATATTCAACTACTCAATCAAGGTGACTTGACCAGTTCCTCTTCTGAGAAGTTAAATAACTATTTTTGGAAATCTATAGAAGAAGGAGATTTTTCAAATACGACTTTTGCCTTAGCCTATATGAAAAACGATGACTATGATGCGACTGCCTTTTCTGATTTATTGCAATATTTTAGAGGAAAGAAGCATAAGATATTAGGCAGAGGTTGGGATGGCCGACATGGTGATTGTTCTGCAGAAGTTGGTGCATGGTTTACAAGTCAGTATAGGCGAATGCTATCTAATGATTTTGGAAGGAAAGAAGAATGAGTACGATAAGCTACATTTATTGGGATGATTTTTCAAGGTTTTCTTATAATTTTGGAACAAAATTACAATTTTTAGGAAAATCAGTATGCTTTGAAAATCCATTAGCTCCTTCTAGCACAAACTTGTATACATGGAGCTCCCAGACTAATTATCAGTCAAAAAGAATTTCTCCTAACTTACCTTTACTAAGAAAGGGAACTCGTTATAGCTTGTCATTAAATGCAGAACTCGATTTAGTTAGCTCTCTTTTTGTTCGCATTGAATTTTACAATCGCTTTAATGAGTCTGTTGGTTTTGAACTGTTAAAAAAAGATAGTATTATTTTTATCTATCCTAAAGAGGCTTATACCTATACCATTAGTTTGATTAATGCAGGTTGTAGCGATTTTACTTTTCATTATTTGAAACTTGAGGAAGTTACAGATAGCGTTATTCAGGAGAAAAATCTATCGACAGAGTTTACTATTGAAGAACATCAAGACGTTTTAAATCTTCTTTTGGTCGAGAAAAAAGATAGTGTATATATTAATAAAATAGAAAGCATTTCTCAATTGCAACAGAAAGTCGAGTTGGTCAGCAATCCCTCATTAAATTCTGATAGTTTGATATTACCTGAGTTGGAAAAGGGGTTAGAAGATGCATTAAAAGTTTTTCCTAACATTAAGATTAATGTCATTGCGTATGGAACACAAGGTAATTTTGCTGCTTTATATTATGCTAAAAAATTTCCCAGAATAACTGCCTATATTAATGATTGTTTTGCTCCTTTCGGAATTTTACTTAAATCCTTACCACACTTGACTGCCAAACAACAAATATTTCTTAGAGAAGTCTGGGATACGAGAGAGACGTCTCCAAATGTAAAGCACTATGGATTGGTTTCAGAAAATTCCTCTTTAAATTTAGTATCAATGATCTTATCTGGTAATGAACATCTACCTTACCTCACACTTTTAAAAAAGCAGGACGACAATTATGACAGCCTTTAATAGTTTATTTTCGTTAGATAAGAAACGTTTAAAAAAACTTCAGCGTACTTTAAATACTATCAATAGTTTAAAGGGCCAAATGGCAACACTATCAAATGAGGAGTTGCAAGCTAAGACAACTGAATTTAGAAAACGTTTAGTTAATGGGGAAACACTAGATGATATTTGTGCTGAAGCTTTTGCTGTTGTTAGGGAAGCTGATAAGCGCGTATTAGGTCTATTTCCGTATGATGTACAGGTAATCGGTGGTCTTGTTCTGCACCAAGGAAATACTGCTGAGATGAAAACTGGTGAAGGAAAAACATTAACTGCCACTATGCCTTTGTATCTCAATGCTTTAGAAGGGAAGGGGGCAATGTTGCTGACTAATAATTCCTACCTTGCTATTCGAGATGCGGAAGAAATGGGAAAAGTATATCGTTTTTTAGGATTGAGTGTCGGTGTGGGAGTTTCTGATAATGAGGAAGAGGATAGAGATGCTGCGACTAAGCGAGCTGTTTATAGTTCGGATATTGTCTATAGTACAAGTAGTGCACTAGGCTTTGATTATTTAATTGATAACCTAGCTTCATCTAAATCTCAAAAATATATGCCCAAGTTACATTATGCTATTGTAGATGAAGCTGATGCAGTTCTTCTAGATATGGCCCAGACTCCTTTAGTTATTTCAGGTTCACCTCGAGTACAATCTAATCTCTATAAAATAGCAGATGAACTAATTCTTAGTTTTGAAGAACAAGTTGATTATTATTTTGACAAAGAGCGTCAGGAAGTGTGGATAAAAAACCAGGGTGTTCGTGAAGCTGAGAGATATTTTAGAATCCCTCATTTTTATAAACAGTCTAATCGAGAACTTGTGCGACATTTGAACTTATCTTTAAAAGCACATAAATTATTTGAACGAGGAAAAGATTATGTGGTTGACGATGGTGAAATCAAGTTGCTAGATGCGACTAATGGCCGTGTTTTAGAAGGTACTAAACTTCAAGGAGGTGTTCATCAAGCTATTGAGCAAAAAGAGCATCTTAATGTCACACCAGAGTCTCGAGCAATGGCTTCCATTACCTATCAAAATCTTTTTAGAATGTTTACTAAATTGGCTGGAATGACAGGAACTGGAAAAACTGCTGAAAAAGAGTTTATTGAGGTCTATGATATGGAAGTAGTTAGAATTCCAACTAATTCTCCTGTTAGACGAATTGACTATCCTGATAAGATTTATACAACCTTACCAGAGAAAATCCATGCAACGATTGAATTTGTTAAACAGGTTCATGATACAGGACAACCAATCCTACTAGTTGCCGGTTCTGTGAGAATGTCAGAGCTATTCTCAGAATTATTATTACTAAGTGGTATCCCTCATAGCCTGTTAAATGCTCAAAGTGCGGTTAAGGAAGCACAGATGATTGCAGAAGCAGGGCAAAAAGGTGCGGTCACTGTTGCAACGAATATGGCTGGTCGTGGTACAGATATTAAGTTAGGTAAGGGAGTATCAGAATTAGGTGGTCTTGCAGTTATTGGAACGGAGAGAATGAAGAGTCAAAGAATGGATTTACAATTAAGGGGACGTTCGGGCCGACAAGGCGATATTGGTTTTAGTCAATTTTTTGTATCATTTGAAGATGATCTAATGATAGAATCAGGTCCTAAATGGGCGCAAGATTACTTTAGGAAAAATCGTGACAAAGTTAATCCAGAAAAACCTAAAGCCTTAGGTCAGAGAAGATTTCAGAAGTTATTCCAGCAAACTCAGGAAGCTAGTGACGGTAAGGGAGAGTCTGCACGTAGTCAAACGATAGAGTTTGATTCGAGTGTACAGCTTCAGCGAGAGTATGTTTATCGTGAGAGAAATGCTTTGATCAATGGAGAAAGTGGACATTTTAGTCCAAGACAGATTATTGATACAGTGATTTCTTCCTTCATTGCTTATTTAGATGGTGAAGTAGAAAAAGAAGAACTCATTTTTGAAGTAAATCGTTTTATATTTGATAATATGTCTTACAATCTTCAAGGGATTTCTAAAGAGATGTCACTTGAAGAAATTAAAAACTATTTATTCAAAATAGCCGATGAGATTCTTCGAGAAAAGCATAATTTGCTTGGTGATAGTTTTGGTGACTTTGAACGTACTGCTGCTTTAAAAGCGATTGATGAAGCTTGGATTGAAGAAGTAGATTATCTACAACAATTACGTACTGTGGCAACAGCTCGTCAAACGGCACAGCGTAACCCGGTTTTCGAATATCATAAAGAAGCATATAAATCCTACAATATCATGAAAAAAGAAATTCGTGAACAAACTTTTAGAAATCTACTTTTGAGTGAAGTATCCTTCAATGAGAATGGAGATCTTCAAATTTATTTTATATAAGAGATGAAAGATAATGACAGTTTATAATATAAACCATGGAATTGGTTGGGCAAGCAGCGGTGTTGAGTACGCTCAAGCATACCGAGGTTCTGTTTTGAGAAAACTTGGAATTGATGCTAAGTTTATTTTTACAGATTTTTTTTCAGCTGATAATATTATTAGCCTCACGCGAAATATAGGTTTTCAGGATAAAGAAATTATTTGGTTATATAATTTTTTTTCAGATATTGAGCTTGCCCCGACAACTTTTAGTATAGAAGATTTGCAAAAACAATATCTTGGAAAACTTGTTCGAAAAGAAGATAAAGGTCGGGTAATCAAGTTTTTCTACGAAGATGAAAATATCTATTTAACAGTTTACCTTGATAATTTTAACAAGGATAAAGTGCATCGTGTAGAAATCGTTTCAAATAACAACCTTATCAGAAAAGATTATTATAGTTATACACGTACTTTCTCAGAGTATTACTATCCTAAAGATGGTGTAGCTCACCTTTATCAACGTAGATTCTACAATGAAGATGAAAGTACAGCCTTTTTGGAGATGGTAGAAAATAGCTCAAGTCGTTTTATTATCAATGGCAGACTTTTACCATCCAAAGTAGCTTTTTTTGATTATTTTTTGGAATCAATGACTTTCACTTCAAAAGATATTATTCTTTTGGATAGAGGAACTGATACCGCTCAGAGTCTTTTGCGCCATGGTAAACCCGCTAAGCTAGGGACTGTTGTTCATGCGGAACATTTTAGTGAGAATGCTGTGACTGCTGACACTATTTTATGGAATAACTATTACGATTATCAGTTTACTAACGCTAATAGATTTGATTTTTTTATTACCTCCACTGATAAACAAACAGAACTTTTGGAACAACAATTTAAACAATTTACAAATCATAATCCTAGAATTATAACTATCCCGGTAGGCTCAATTGACAATCTTAAAATGCCAATGGACAATCGCCGTCCGTACTCTATTTTGACAGCTTCACGCCTAGCTAGTGAAAAACATGTAGATTGGTTAGTACGTGCAGTTATTAGGATAAGAGAAATTCTTCCTGAAGTGACCTTTGATATCTATGGATCAGGTGGAGAAGAAGAAAAAATTAGAAATATTATAAATGCAGCCAATGCAACGGAATACATTCGATTGATGGGACATAAAAATCTCTCGAATGTTTATCAAAATTATGAGTTATATTTGACAGCTTCTAAAAGTGAGGGGTTTGGCTTAACTTTACTTGAAGCTATTGGCGCAGGACTTCCTTTGATTGGGTTTGATGTTCGTTATGGTAATCAAACTTTTATCAAATACGGAGAAAATGGTTATCTAATTCCTCGATTTGATATGGATGATGAGGAAGCTATTGTAGAAGCTTTTAAAGAGAAAGTGTTACAATTATTCCAACAGGATCAAAAGGCTTTACGAGAAGCTTCTTACGCCATTGCCGAAGGATTCTTAACAAATGAAGTAGAAGGAAAATGGTATAACTTAGTTAAGGAGTTGGTACAAGATGATTAACTTATTTGATAGTTACACTCAATCAAGTTGGGATTTACATTTTTCCTTGATAAAATCAGGTTATATTAACCCTACTATAGCTTTGAATGATGATGGTTTTTTACCAGACGACGTAACATCACCCTATTTATATTACACTGGTTTTGCAAAGACAGGTGCTGGCCGCCCACTTTACTACAATGAACTTAGAGTTACTGATACATGGGAAATTATTGGTTTTAGTAGTGGTGCTGATATTGTTGACTTAGGTGTCAAAAAGGGCAGAATTATTTATGCAAACCCAAATCATAAGCGTCTAATAAAAGAGGTAGACTGGTTTGATGAGCAAGGTAGAGTCATTTTAAAAGATCGCTTTAATAAGTTTGGGTTCTGTTTTGCACAAACCTTTTATAACGCGGATGGTCAAGCGATTCAGACGTCATATTATAATAAGGATAGGCAAGAGGTTATATCAGAGAACCATATGACAGGGGATTATATTTTAAATGATAATAATCAGTTTAAGGTTTTTAAATCTAAAGTTGAATTTGTCATAAATTATCTTCAAGAAGCAAAATTTAACTTAGATAGAATCTTCTATAATTCTCTGTCAACACCATTTTTAGTAAGCTTTTACCTTAATCGTCTAGAGAGTAAAGATGTTCTCTTTTGGCAGGAGCCTCTCGTAGATGATATTCCAGGAAATATGCGCTTATTATTGAACAATCCTTCCCCAAACACTAAAATTGTAATTCAAAGTTATGAAGCTTATGCTAATGCTATGAGGTTATTAACTGACGAAGAACAAAAACAAGTTAGCTTTTTAGGATTTATGTATCCTCTTAAAGAGACAGAAAAATTACATAACCAAGCTCTTATTTTGACGAATTCTGATCAAATCGAAGCATTAGAAAGTTTAGTGACTTCTCTTCCTAATTTGACTTTTAACATAGGTGCTTTGACCGAGATGTCTAGTGATCTCATGAATTTTGGCAAATATGATAATGTTGTACTCTACCCAAATATCACAACAAATCAAATACAATATTTATCAAATATTTGTGCTTTTTATCTTGATATTAATCATCATAATGAGATATTATCAGCAGTTCGCTCTGCTTTTGAACATCAACAGTTAATTTTTGCTTTCGAAGAGACTAGTCATCAAATTCGTTTTGTATCACCTAAAAATATTTTTCCAAAAAAAGATATTTTTACATTTATTTCGCACTTGCAGCCACTAATTGGCAATAAATGTAATATAGAAAAAGCATTAAAACAGCAGCTTGAAGATTGTCATGTTTCAAGCTCTACTCAGTATCAATCTGTAATTAATTAAGGGGAAAATTTTGAAAAAAAAGAATTTACTTCAGGAGAGTATTAATAAACGTCTATCTGAAGAGCGATATCAAATTCCTAAAGAAAAAAGAGAGAAAAAACGATTTGACATGCAGCTTATTCTGATTATTTCTATTTTAATAGGGTTAATCATGTCTATTATCGGAATTATTCGATTTTTCTTAACCTACAGTAGTTAAGTTACTATCCTTTATTTTGTAGAAAAATTGATAAATAAATGGTATTGTAACTCTATCACTAAATTTATATACTAGAGGAAAAAATGTCACGCAGTCAAAAAGTTATTTTAACTAATATGTGTCTTATTGAAGATAATAAAGGACGTATTGTGATGCAAATCCGTGATCCTAAACGTTATTCTTGGTCAGGAGCTGCTTTACCAGGCGGCCATATTGAAGAAGGAGAAAGCTTGTATGATGCTCTCGTTCGAGAAGTTCACGAGGAGACAGGTTTAACAATAAGTAATCCCAAATTAGTTGGTATGAAGCATTGGTACACAGATGAAGGCATCCGCTATTTGGTATTCCTTTATAAAACATATGATTTTTCAGGTGAATTACAATCGTCAGATGAAGGTGATGTTGTATGGATTGAACGTTCACAACTTGATAAGATTGAACTAGCATATGATATGCTTAACCTTTTGAGAGTATTTGACGAAGATGACATCTCAGAGATGTTTTATAGTAAGCGACTTGAAGATGGTTTTATAAGAAAATTTTATTAAACAAAAAAGAACTAGGAATGTAACCTAGTTCTTTTTAGATGTCTTTATTTAACTCCAGACATTAGTTTTTCAATGCGTGGAACATAAAATAAGAGGATAAATCCAAATACAACTGTTATACCACCAACAACACCATAATAAAGAATTTGAGTATCAGGTGTGTACAATTTAACGATTTGAGCGTTAATAGCTTGTGCTGCAGCATTACTTAAGAACCAGATGCTCATCATTTGAGCTTGGAATGCTTTAGGTGCGAGCTTACTAGTTGCTGATAATCCAACTGGTGAGATTAGCATTTCCCCAACGATGACAATAGCCCAACTCATTGTTAACCAAAGAGGGCTTACTTTAGCGTTAACTCCAAAGAGTAAACCTGGTAGCATCATCCATAAGAATGAAGCTCCAGCAAAGAAAAGTCCATACGCAAATTTTTTAGGTGATGAAGGTTGCTTACTTCCCCATTTAGCCCATAACCAAGCAAAGAATGGTACATAAAGCATAATGAAGAGAGGGTTCATACTTTGGAAATAACTTGATGGGAAATTAATATGATGCCCAAAGAAGTTAAGGTAAAGTTTTGTTTGTTCATCTGCAAATAAGGCTAAGACAACTGAACCTTGTTCTTCAATTGACCAAAATAGAATTGAGGCGATAAAGAGAGGGATATATGCCCACACTCGAGAACGCTCAACAGAAGAAATCTTTTTACTACTTAAAATCTTGATAAAATAAATAATTGGGATGGCGATTGCAATAATACTAAAAATATCGATAATTACTTCAATTGTTAGCATATGCATCAAGTGAAGTAGAATAAGTACAATAACAATACCAATAAGGATAAGCCCAACTTTTTTATATAGAGAGGACTTTTCTTCAGGACTTAAAGGATCGTTTGGTCTGAGACTCTCTTCAGTCAAATATTTTTTTCCATCTAAGGTATATTGGAGGAGACCAAAGAACATACCAATAGCAGCAAGTGAGAAACCAAGATGGAAATTTACTTCTTGTCCGAGGTACCCCACTACAATGGGTGAAATAAAAGCACCAAGGTTAATACCAAAAACAAAGATACTAAAACCAGCATCACGACGAGAATCATTTTCTCCATATAAATTACCAACCATCTCTGATACATTTGGTTTTAATAGTCCAGTACCAAGGATAATTAGAGCAATCGAAATGAATAGAGCTGTTTGACCAAATGGTGTAGCTAGAGCAATATGACCTAGCATGATTAGAATACCACCATACAGAACAGTTTTACGACTACCTAGAATACGGTCGCTGACAAAACCACCAATTACTGATGAGAGATAAACCAGTGAACCATAGACAGCCATGATTGATGCAGCGACAGTCTTGTCCATACCAAGGCCACCTTGAGAAACACTATAGTACATATAGTACAGCAAAATAGCACGCATACCATAGTATGAGAATCTTTCCCACATTTCAGTAAAGAAAAGAGTGGATAAACCACGAGGATGTCCAAAGAATGATTTTGTTTTTTCCATGAAAAACGCTCCTTTTGTAGATAACACTATTAATAATATAGTAAATAGAAGCAACTGTCAAATTACTTAGCACTATCAAGTTATTTTTTTGTAGAGGTTAACACCCTTGGTAAACCAAGTTTTTTAACTATCTAGCTTAGAAAAAGGCTTGAATTCAATAGAACCCAAGCCTTTTTTAGAAAAGAAACCACAGTGAAATAAAAATGTCGTGTCTTTAAATTATCTGAAGATTATTTTACAGATCCACCTGTAATACCTTCAACATAGTATTTTTGCATGAACATGAAAAGTATTGTGATTGGAATTGCAATAATAACAGATCCTGCTGTAAATGACATGAACCACTGGTTGATGGTATCTTGTTGCAACATTGAAAAGAGACCAATAGCGACTGTGTACTTGCTCGTAGCATCACCTAAAATAACTTTTGCAAAGATAAAGTCCATCCAAGGGCCCATAAAAGCGATTAATGCAGTATAAACGATAATGGGTTTTGACAATGGTAGGGTGATTTTAAGGAAAATATCCAAACGGGTCGCCCCATCAATCATAGCAGACTCATCCAAAGAGTATGGAATAGTATCAAAGAAACCTTTTGCGATGTAGAAGGTTAATGCTGCTCCTGCAGAATAGACAAATATTAAAGCGGTTAATGTTTGGTCTAGATTTAGAGCTTTTAGGATGTAGTAAACTGCAATCATTGACATGAACCCAGGAAACATATTCAAGACTAAAGCTAGCTTTAGGAAACCATTACGGTGTTTGAATTTGATTCTGCTGAGAGAATAAGCCATTGCTACAGTGATTAAAGTTGATAGTATACAAGTACATGTAGCGACAAATAATGTATTTAAGAACCATTGACCAAATGGGAATGTGTTTTGGGTGAAGAGTTTAGCGTAGTTGTCTAATGTCCAAGTTTTAGGAATAAAGTAGTTGACAAAGGCACTTCCTTCACCACGGAAGCTTGTGAGAACGACCCAAACAATGGGAAAGAGCCACATAATTGATAGTACTATCAATAAAATATAAACAAAAGTAAGGTTAAGACGTTTTTTCTTATTCATTATTTAGCTGCCCCTTCCTTGTAAGAATTTGTTCTTGTGTAAGCTAGTAAACTAAATACTGCTGAAAGAATAAAGATTAAGATACCAACAACAGATGCTAAGTTATAATCTGCAGCAGTTACTGTCAAATTGTATAGCCAAGTGACAAGTAAATCGGTGCTACCTGCTTGGTAGTATGTTGAGTTTGTTGGTCCACCTTGAGTGAGTAGGTAGATAACGTTGAAGTTGTTAATATTTCCGATAAATTGTTGAATTAAAGTAGGAGTCATAATCAACAAAATTTGTGGGAAAGTAATTGATTGAAAGACTTGGAACTTATTCGCCCCATCAATTTCAGCAGCTTCAATTTGTTCTGCAGGTAAATTCATGATGATACCAGTAGCAACAAGCATTGTTACAGGAATACCAACCCACATATTAACAAAGATGATTGAGAATTTCGCCCAGACCGGATCAGAAAGGAATGGAAGGGGATGTGCTGAAGAAATAAGTCCCCATTTTATTAACAAGGCGTTAACCGGTCCAGCGTCACTTAAGAGGTTTCTCATGATTAAGAGAGAGATAAATTGAGGGACAGCCATGGTAATAACAAAAATAGTACGCCACATCTTTTTGAATTTCAAACCTTTTGTATTAATTAGTAAGGCAAGAATAATACCAAAGAAGAAATTCGTTACAGTAGCGAAAACAGCCCAAATTAATGTCCAAGATAGAACAGGGAAGAAAGTACTGGCCATACGCCCGCTAAAGATATTACCGAAGTTAGCAAAACCAACCCAGTCAAATAAACTTTTTGGCGGTAAGTGGTTATGATCATAGTTAGTAAATGCCAAACAAATCATATAAACTAACGGAAGGATTGTAAATAGAAGCACCCCTATTAAAGGAATAGACATTAAAGTCATATGGAAGCGTCCATCTGTCAAGCTTTTAATATCTTTTTTGAAGGATGGAATTTCTCTTCCTTCTTCTTTCAAGGTCAATAAATGTGCTGCGCTTTTAATGTTTGACCAGTAAATATAGGCAAATACGCAACAGAAGATAAGCGAAGCTAATCCAAAAATTAGCATTAACATAGAGTTATCACCTTGTGTCGCAACTTGGATTTTAATACCATCCACAGTTTTAGTTGTCATACCTTGTTCTTGGGTCCCTAAGGAAATAAGACCTTTTACAGCTGGGATAACTTGGTAAACAAAGGTAATTAAAAACAGAATTTCACTGATTAAAAATAAAAGTCCCTTGACAATTTGTTTATTTTTGAGGTTAGCAAGTCCCATAATTAAGAATGATAGTTTAGTTGCTAAATCACCTTTTTGAAAGACCTCTTTTAGGGACATACCATCAAGTGAGATCAGTTTTTTATTCATAATGGTCTCCTTTAATTGTTATTTTACAAAATAAGAGATGGGAAGCACTCTCAATTGAAAGGAAGAGTACTCACCTCATCTCATTACTCTAGACGTACTATTTTGTTTTAGCGATGTCTTTATCGAATTGTTTTAGACGTTTAAGGTAATCGCTAGATTTGATTTTACCACTGTAAGTATCGCTAAGAATAGCAGCACTTTCTGTCCAGAATGTTGACATTTGACTCAACTTAGGCATAACCGTTGTATATTTATCTGAGCTACCCATTTCGATAACTGCTTTTGCAAGTTCATCTTTTTGGACGCTATCAGAAGATTGAATTGATGAGTTAGCAGGAACGATATGACGTTTTTCGAATTGAATTTTTTGACTTTCAGCATTAGTTAGATATGCAGCGAGTTTGTAGCTAGCTGAGATTCGTTTAGTGTTTGAACCAGCAGGTGCTTGGTTAACGGCATAAAGTTTAACGCCCAAGAATGCTTTTTGTTGAACTTCTTTGTCACCGATTTTCATTGTTGGGTAAACAGCAACACCGATTTTATCTTCACCGACAGCTTTTTTAGCAGCGTCGTAATCCCATGGTCCACTTTCAAAAGCATGAACAGAACCATCGCCAAATTTAGACATTGTATTTTCAGCTGTCAAGTTGACAAAACCATCATTTTTCTTTTGATCTGCAATCCATTTAAGGACAGAAACACCTGCTTCATTACCCCAGTTAGTGCCTTTAGCATCTTCACCAGATTTACCAAATAAAGTGTCGCCTACAGAAAGGAAAAGAGGACCTGTTACATATGAGTTAGCTGCTTTAAGCTGTTGACCGAATTTCCCTTTGCTTGTAATTGTTTCGTATGATTTAACGTCGTCAGCAGTTAACTTTGTTTTATTATAATAAAGAACTTGAGATTCAATACCAAATGGGAATGCATAAGTTTTCCCTTTATATTGTGCACCAGTAAGTGATTGTTTAGTGTCGTTTTTAGCAATTTCTTTTGAGTATTGCTCTGGAATTTCTTGGATAACACCAGATTCTACTAATTGACCAAGTTGGTCATGTGGAAGTGAGAATACATCGGCTGCCTTGCTTGGGTCTTTTTTTACGTTTTCTTGAGCTTTGGAGTCATTAGACTCAATCATTTTTACAGTAACGCCTTTGTTTTCCTTCTCGAATTTTTTAACAATTGCTTTATAAGACGCTTTTGAATCTGTTGGGACCCAAAGTTTGATAGTTGTTTTTGAAGCAGCATCAACTGAGTTAGAGTGAGTAGCAGCAATTGCTCCTCCTGCAACTACTGAAAGAGCAGCAGTACTAACAAGTAATTTTTTCCAAGTATTTTTTTCCATTTTGGTTCTCCTCCTAGAGAATATTTTAATTACACCTATATTATGCAACCGTTTGCAAAAAAAGTCAAGTCTTTTTTTAAAAAAAATAAGAAAAATAAAAAAATAATATCAATTAATACTAAATGAGAAGATTATTTTAGTGAGAGTATTACATTTGCAGAGAAGGCAAACGTTTGTTTTTTTCTTAGATTAGAGTATAATAGACAAAGGACTATACCAAAAGGTATAAAATGATTAGAATGAAGAGGTCGTAGGATGGTAACTATAAAAGATGTTGCTGCCAAAGCTGGTGTTAATCCATCGACAGTAAGTCGTGTACTAAAAGATAATGCATCTATTTCAAGTAAGACGAAAGAGCGCGTGAAAAAAGCTATGGAAGAGCTGGGCTATGTTCCTAATGTTGCAGCACAAATGTTGGCTAGTGGTTTAACGCAAAATATTGGAGTTATTTTTCCTCCACTGGTTTTACCAGACCGCTTAAGTGAACCCTTTTTCATGGAGATTCTTTCTACATTAACTAATGAAGCAAAAGAGCATGGGTTTACAGTTTCTATTGCAACAAGTATGTCTTCTGAGGAGTTGTTAGAACAAGTAAAATTAATGCATCTACAAAAACGAGTGGATGGTTTTATTGTTCTCTATTCGGATCAAAAAGATCCTATCAGAGAGTATTTATTAAAATATAAACTGCCCTTTGTTGTTGTTGGTGCTGCTAATGGCTATGAAAATGAGATTACTTATATTGATAATGATAATCAGCTGATGGGGAAATCTGCCATTGATTATCTCTATAAAAAAGGACATAAAAGCATCCAGTTTGTTACAGATGATTTAAATTCAGAAGTATCAGAAGAGCGCTATTTAGGGTATTTTAAAGGTGCTAGAAAGTTAGGTTTAAACCAAAAGCCAGCTCTTTTATTTGACAGAGGCAATCCGCAAGTTTTAGAGGAATTTATAAATAGAGTCAAAGAAGAAGAAACAACTGCTTTAATTGTTATTGGTGATACTGTCTCTGTTAGAGTAATGCAATTTCTTTCTTTCTATAAATTAAAAGTTCCAGATGACATTTCTATCATGACCTTTAATAATTCTCTCTTCTCACATCTGATTCATCCTTACCTAAGCACATTTGATATTAATGTTAATAATCTAGGAAGGACAAGCGTTCGTCGTCTGATTGACATCATTAAATCTCCAGACAAAGTCTTTAGTGAGACTATTATTGTGCCTTTTACTTTAGAAGAGCGTGAAAGTGTCCGAGATATTTCTAAAAATAATAATTAAGCTATGATATAAAGACTTCTATCAATTTTCGATAGAAGTTTTTTTAAATTATGCTTGACTTATGCAATCGCTTGCGTTAAGATGGAGGAGTAAAGTAAGTAATCGAAAAGGAGAATCAATATGAAAAAACGTGCAAGTGGTGTCTTAATGCACATCACTTCTCTACCAGGTGATTTAGGTATTGGAACATTTGGACGAGAAGCCTACGCTTTTGTTGATTTTTTGGTCGAAACTGATCAAAAATTTTGGCAAATTCTTCCCTTAACAACAACAAGCTTCGGGGACTCTCCTTACCAGTCTTTTTCTGCAGTAGCTGGTAATACACATTTAATTGATTTTGATTTGCTAACGCTTGAAGGTTTCATTTCGAAAGATGACTACCAAAATATTAGTTTTGGACAGGATCCAGAAGTTGTTGATTATGCTGGTCTGTTTGAAAAACGCCGTCCAGTTTTAGAAAAAGCAGTTAAAAATTTCTTGCAAGAAGAGAGAGCTACGAGAATGCTATCTGATTTCTTGCAAGAAGAAAAATGGGTAACTGATTTTGCTGAATTTATGGCGATCAAAGAACATTTTGGTAATAAGGCGCTTCAAGAATGGGATGACAAGGCTATTATACGCCGCGAAGAAGAAGCCTTAGCAGGATATCGTCAAAAGCTTAGTGAAGTGATAAAATATCATGAAGTAACGCAATATTTCTTTTACAAACAATGGTTTGAGTTAAAAGAATATGCTAATGATAAAGGGATTCAAATTATCGGTGATATGCCAATCTACGTTTCTGCCGATAGTGTAGAAGTTTGGACAATGCCTGAACTGTTTAAATTAGATCGCGACAAACAACCACTTGCTATTGCTGGTGTACCAGCGGATGATTTTTCTGACGATGGTCAGCTTTGGGGCAATCCTATTTACAATTGGGATTACCACAAAGAGTCAGATTTTGACTGGTGGATTTATCGTATTCAATCTGGTGTTAAGATGTATGACTATTTGCGTATTGATCATTTTAAAGGTTTTTCAGATTATTGGGAAATTCGAGGAGATTATCAAACAGCTAATGATGGCTCATGGCAACCAGCTCCCGGTCCAGAATTATTTGCAACTATCAAAGAAAAATTAGGTGATTTACCTATTATTGCTGAGAATTTAGGCTATATTGATGAGAGAGCAGAGAGATTACTGGCTGGAACAGGGTTCCCAGGTATGAAAATCATGGAATTCGGTTTTTATGATACAACAGGAAATAGTATTGATATTCCTCATAACTACACAGAAAATACAATTGCATATGCTGGAACTCATGATAACGAAGTTATTAATGGCTGGTTTGAAAATCTTACAGTCGAACAGAAAGCTTATGCAGAAAATTACATGCGTCGTTTGCCAAATGAGCCCATTACTGAGACTGTACTGCGTACCTTGTATGCAACCGTTAGTCAAACAACGATTACATGTATGCAAGATCTACTAGATAAACCTGCAGATAGCCGTATGAACATGCCAAATACCGTTGGAGGTAACTGGCAATGGCGTATGAGAAAAGAAGACTTAACAGAAAATCGCAAAGCATTCTTAAAAGAGATTACAACTATTTATAATAGAGGGAATAAATAAGGAATATTATCATGACAAGAAATTTTACAACTTACGTTGGACAACAAGGAAAAGTATTATCAGAATTAACAAATGAAGAGATTTACGTTGAATTGTTAAATTTTGTAAAAGAAGAAGCTGCCGCTAAATCAAAAAATAGCTCTCAACGTAAGGTATACTATATTTCAGCTGAGTTTCTAATTGGTAAATTACTTTCAAATAATTTGATTAACTTAGGGATTTATAAAGATGTCAAAAAAGAGTTAGAACTTGTAGGTAAATCAATTGCTGAAATAGAAGATGTAGAGCCAGAACCATCACTTGGTAATGGTGGTTTAGGGCGTTTAGCATCATGTTTTATTGACTCGATTTCTTCTTTAGGTATTAATGGTGAAGGTGTTGGTTTAAACTATCACTGTGGGCTTTTCAAACAAGTATTTCGCAACAATCAACAAGAAGCAGAAGCTAACTACTGGATTGAGAATAATTCTTGGTTAGTACCAACAGATATTTCTTATGATGTTCCTTTCCGTGACTTTACTTTAAAATCACGCCTAGATAGAATTGATGTATTAGGTTATAAGAAAGATACTAAAAATTATTTGAACCTTTTTGATATTGATGGACTTGATTATAACCTTATTGAAAAAGGTATCACTTTTGATAAGACAGAAATCAAGAAGAATTTAACCTTGTTCTTGTATCCAGATGATTCAGATAAAAATGGAGAATTATTACGTATCTATCAGCAATATTTCATGGTTTCAAATGCTGCTCAATTATTAATTGATGAAGCAATCGAGCGTGGTTCAAACCTTCATGATTTAGCTGAATATGCTTATGTTCAAATTAATGACACTCACCCATCTATGGTCATCCCTGAGTTGATTCGTTTATTGACAGAAAAACATGGTTTTGAATTTGACGAAGCTGTGTCAGTTGTTCGCAATATGGTTGGCTATACAAACCATACCATCCTTGCAGAAGCTCTTGAAAAATGGCCTTTAGAGTATCTTAATGAGGTAGTACCCCACCTAGTAACAATCATTAAAAAATTAGATCAAATGATTCGTGAAGAGCAAACAAATCCAGAGGTTCAAATTATTGATGAAGCTGGACGTGTTCACATGGCGCATATGGATATCCACTTCTCAACAAGCGTTAATGGTGTAGCAGCATTACATACAGAAATCCTTAAAAATAGTGAATTAAAGGTTTTCTATGATATTTACCCAGATAAGTTTAACAATAAGACAAACGGTATTACATTCCGTCGCTGGTTGGAGTTTGCTAACCAAGATTTAGCAGATTACTTGAAAGAACTAATTGGGGATAGCTATCTTACTGATGCGACTCAGCTCGAAAAATTGTTAACTTATGCTGATAGCAATGAAGTTCATGATAAATTAGCTGCTATTAAATTTAAAAACAAACTGGCTCTTAAACGTTACCTTAAGGAAAATAAAGGTATTGAATTGGATGAATACTCAATTATTGATACACAAATCAAACGATTCCACGAATATAAGCGCCAACAAATGAATGCTTTATATGTTATTCATAAATACTTAGAAATTAAACGTGGGCATTTCCCATCACGTAAATTAACAGTTATTTTTGGTGGTAAAGCTGCTCCAGCCTATACTATTGCACAGGATATCATTCACTTAATTCTCTGCTTATCAGAATTAATTAATAATGATCCAGAAGTTAATAAATACCTTAATGTCCATTTAGTAGAAAATTACAATGTGACAGTAGCGGAAAAGTTAATCCCTGCAACAGATATTTCGGAACAAATTTCATTGGCTTCCAAAGAAGCATCTGGTACAGGTAACATGAAATTTATGTTGAATGGTGCTCTTACTCTTGGTACTATGGATGGGGCAAATGTTGAAATAGCTGAATTAGCTGGCAAAGAGAACATCTACACATTTGGTAAAGACTCTGATACTATCATTAATCTTTATGAAACATCTGGTTATCGTTCAAAAGATTACTATGATAAAGACAAAGTAATTCGTGAAGCTGTTGATTTTATCATTAGTGATGATATAGTGTCACTCGGTAATGCAGAACGACTAAAGAGATTGCATGATGAGTTAGTAGGTAAAGATTGGTTCATGACATTGATTGATTTGAAAGAATACATTGCTGTTAAAGAACAAGTGCTTGCTGATTATGAAGATTATGAATCATGGAATAAGAAAGTTATACACAATATTGCTAAAGCAGGGTTCTTCTCATCAGATCGTACAATCGAACAATATAATCAAGATATTTGGCATTCAAATTAAAAAGTCTCTAAAAGTAAGGTTTTCAACCTTACTTTTTTCTTGTCTAATAAAACTATAAGTATTTATTTTTGTCCGTAGACTTTAAAAATAGAACTGAGCAGAACTTATTCTAAATATTTAATTGCATGTGTATTTATATTCTATATAATATAAAAATATGCACCCTGTGATACTTGGTTATAGGGTGTTTTAATTTTTGAAATATAAACTAAAATTAAAAAATATAATTTGATTTCAAAATACAGAAAAATCAGATAAAAAGCTTTATAATATAGTATTATCCACACTTTAAAGAGTATTATCCATATTTAAAAAAATAAGATAAAATGATAAAAAATAAATTATTAATTAATTGACAGTGTGAATTCATAGTTGTATAATTAAACACATCTAAAAATCGGAAAGGTAATTTGCTATGTTGAAAAAACTATTTGCACCCCCTCAGAAAAGAGAACGTTTATCAGCTGAGGAAATTAAGCATAAATATCCTCGTTATCGTGTACAAGTCCTTATTTCTATTTTTGTAGGTTATATGGGATACTATTTTGTTCGTAATACGACTTCAATTTTATCTGGTATCCTTAATATGTCTGCTACTGAGATTGGTATTATTACCTGTGCTAGCTACATTGCTTATGGTCTCTCTAAATTTATTTCTGGTTTGATTTCAGATGAATCGAATTCTAAAATTTTCCTTCCAGTTGGTTTGTTTCTTACAGGACTAGTTAATGTGTTAATCGGTGTTATTCCATCTGTAATTACTAGTATCTGGCTCTTTACTATCATGTATCTTATTAATGGTTGGTTACAAGGGATGGGATACCCTCCTGGAGCGCGTACATTAGTCTATTGGTATGATAATAAAGAAAGAATTAAATATGCTACCATTTGGAATTTATCTCACAATTTTGGTGGAGCAATAGCGCCGATTTTAACTGGTGTAGGTCTAGCTCTTGCTGGTAATGATTCTCTTAATCAAGCGCGTGCTGCTTATTGGTTTCCAGGGGTGGTGGCTTGTCTTTTGGCTGTTCTTGTTTACTTTTTACAAGAAGATACTCCAGAATCTATCGGACTTCCGCCTATAGAAGAGTATCATAAAGAGCAATATACTAATGTTGTGGATTCAAGTGACATTTTAGAAGAGCCTGAAGTTTTGGGTATGGGCGAAATTATAAAAAAATATATTCTACCAAATACTAAACTGATGTGGGCATCCTTGTATTCAATATTTGTATATATTTTACGTTACGGTATTGTCTCATGGACTCCTAAGTTTTTAGCGACGAGTGTGCAAGATGGTGGAAAAGGTATTACTGCAACAGCTGGTATGGGTGGTTTTTCACTTTTTGAAATAGGTGGTATTATTGGGATGCTAACAGCAGGATATCTATCTGCCAAAGTGTTTAAAAACTCTAAACCTTTAACCAATGTAGCCTTCTTAGTTGTAGCAATCTTATTACTAGCTGCCTATTGGTTTATTCCAGCAGGACCTCAATATATGGCATTAGACTTCATTATTTTACTAGGTTTGGGGGCATCAATCTACGGTCCTGTTATGATGGTTGGCCTGTATGCTATGGAGTTAGTTCCAAAAGCAGCAGCTGGAGCAGCTTCAGGATTGACTGGCACATTTAGTTATGTCGGAGGAGCAACGATCGCTACTCTAGCTATTGGTATTATTATTGACCACTTTGGTTGGGGAGTAGCATTTATAATATTTGGTATTTCTGGATTTGCGGCTATTGTCTGTACCTTGCTTTCAAGAGATAAGAGTCTAGAGTATTGGTGATATTATTTGGTAAAAGTATCATTTAATATTTAGTGAGATAAGTTATGAAAAAAGGCCTCTTGAAAGAGACCTTTTTTGTTTTAGATAATCTATTTGTTGAAGTAATTAGTGATATCGATTGTTTTTAATAGATAGTTTCTACCTAGTTAAAATAAAACTACCCCATTAATAATGATTCAATTTTAATGTCATATTCAGGGTAGTGTATGCTTAAATGTTCGATAATCACATGATAAATTTGTGTGATTTTTGCTCTTTTTTCTGGGAAGTCATGACCAATATAGTGGAAGGAACATTCTATCGTTAAAAAGAGCTCATGGAATAAGGTATTGACTTCTTCTAAAAGTTCTAAAAGTTTTTTATCTTCAGTAATAAACGCAGGTGCAGTATTGATTTCATCAGCCCAAGCATCTACAGGTCTAAGTGGATAAGTACCGTATTCTAGACATAATTCATAAGTCATAAAAGTCCTCCTAGTCTTTTACTATTTTAACATATGTGTGTTCTTAAGAAGAATAATTTGTCTTTAAAGCAAAGAATATGTCCTAAGCGTATTTTTTGCTATGTTGTAAGGAGTCGTTATATAATGAAGTATACTAACTTATTTTGCAGATGAGGAGAAAAAATGTCAGAAAAAATCAGAGTTTTACTCTATTATAAATATGTTTCAATTGAAAATGCGGAAGAGTACGCTGCGAAACATCTAGAATTTTGTAAATCTATTGGGCTTAAAGGTCGTATTTTGATTGCGGATGAGGGGATTAATGGAACTGTTTCTGGAGATTATGAAACAACTCAGAAGTATATGGATTGGGTCCACAGCGATGAGCGTTTTGCTGATCTTTGGTTCAAGATTGACGAGGAAAATCAACAAGCTTTCCGTAAAATGTTTGTTCGTTATAAGAAAGAGATTGTGCACCTTGGGTTAGAAGATAATAACTTTGATAGCGATATTAATCCTTTGGAAACAACAGGTGAGTATTTAAATCCTAAACAATTTAAAGAAGCCTTGCTTGATGAAGATACTGTTGTTTTAGATACGCGTAATGATTATGAGTATGACTTAGGTCACTTCCGTGGAGCAATTCGTCCTGATATTCGCAATTTCCGTGAGTTACCACAATGGGTACGTGACAACAAAGATAAGTTTATGGAAAAACGTGTTGTTGTGTACTGTACCGGTGGTGTTCGTTGTGAGAAATTCTCGGGTTGGATGGTTCGAGAAGGTTTTAAAGATGTTGGACAATTACACGGTGGTATTGCAACATATGGAAAAGATCCGGAAGTTCAAGGTGAACTTTGGGATGGTGCGATGTATGTTTTTGATGATCGTATCTCGGTGCCAATTAATCATGTTAATCCAACTGTTATTAGTAAAGATTATTTTGATGGAACACCTTGTGAACGTTATGTCAATTGTGCAAATCCGTTTTGTAACAAACAAATTTTTGCTTCAGAAGAAAACGAAGCGAAGTATGTTCGAGGGTGCTCGCCTGAATGTCGTGCACATGAACGTAATCGCTATGTGCAAGAAAATGGTTTATCACGTCAAGAATGGGCAGAACGTTTAGAAGCTATTGGAGAATCCTTACCTCAAGTAGCAAATGTTTAATATTAAAAAATCGCTAGCAATAAAGCTAGCGATTTTTTAGCAATCACAATTGACATCGCAACAAGCTAGGTTATCAAGGTACATTTGATTTTCTTTAAAGAATTCAAGGGTATCTTCGTCTAATATAATCCCTTCTCGTTGTGCGATATGATTAATAACAGGGACAAAGCGCTGTCTGAATTTATAAATATAGCAGAAAATAGTATCTCTTTGTCGTAAGCTTGGACCAATTAAGAAACAGTTATTAACGATAGTAGATTCGTCATCTTCAGTAACTATTGGCAACTGATTTTTATCGTATTCAAATAAAGCGATTCCGTCAATGAGATGACAGGTATTTAGAAAACCTGTGGAAAGAATAGGTTTATGGAAAGACTCCGCAGTACTACCGTCATCAAAAGTAACTTGATATTGTTTTCCAATTTGTTTAATCTCAATGGCTTTCTTGCCTTCAGAGATACTATAATATTCTTTTTTGTGGTCTTGTATATGTTTTAAACGTTCTTTAGTTAGGGGGGATAAAGAGATGCTTGGATCGGGATTGCTCTCTTTACGACCAAACGTATCTGTATATAATTCGACTTGATTTCCCAAATATACTAGATGTGTTAGTGCATCACAAGCACTTTCGTTTCCACCAATGATGATAAATGGATTGTCAGATTTGATATGGAAATTATCAACTTGACCATAGTGCATTCCTAGATCTGCACCTTTAATATCAATGGTATTTGGATTTTGAAATTCTCCTGTTGCCATAATAAGATAATCAGCAGAAAAATCTCCCTTTGAAGTTTTAATAACAAAAAGGCTATCTTGTTTATCAATAGATAGAACAGATGTTTCGTTTTGGATAGGGAGATTATAATGAGCAGCAACTAATTGTAAGTAGCGTGCATATTCCACTCCAGAAAGATGTTCTTTTTCAAATGAGAAAGCAGGAGAAGTATCTGGAATAACAGCGTTTAGATCTGGAAAACCAAAGCCATTGGTAGTGAAGGAAGGTGTGATAAATTGTGTTGTTCTGGGCCATCTTAAAAAAGATTCTCCAATGTGCCCTTTTTCAATGATAAGAAAATTTGTAAGTCCTAATCGTTGCATGGCAGAACCAAAACCGATTCCTGCAGCGCCTGCACCGATAATTATGGTTTGATAATGTTTCATGTCTTCTCCTTGACAAAAATAAATGTGTAAGATAAAATACTTAACCAGTTAACAATAATACAGTTTAACAAATAAAAGAGTGTTTGTAAAGAAAGGACTATTTGTGTTTTTACTATTATGTATTTTATCGATGTGGCTCATGATTTTTGGGGTTGCATTCTATTACTTTGGGTCGCTACATCAATCATTGACTTCAAGGATTATTTATCAGTTTGTACTTACTGTTTTGCTAACGACAACAGCTTGGTTCATGGGTGCCTATTTTTTAGCATTTGAAGGTCATTTTAAAACTGTCTTTCAATTCCAAGAAGCAGATGGTAAACAAATTGTAAATTGTTTATTTCAACTTTGTTTCGCCCTTTACGCAGTAGTAATGCTTATTGGGTCAATTATTGATAGAGTTCAGACGAAGCGACTTTTATTAGCTGTTGTTTCTTGGCTTTTCTTGGTGTATACGCCCTTAGCTTATTTAATTTGGAATTCAGAGGGTGTTTTTGCAAAGATGGGAGTACTTGATTTTTCAGGCGGAATGGTCGTTCATTTATCTGCAGGGCTTTCTTCGTATATTTTAGCTCATGTTATTGGCAAGAGTGAACATCAGCACAATAAGGTTAAAAATGATAGTCTCTTTTTAGGAATGATACTTATTACATTTGGTTGGTTTGGATTTAATATGGGTCCAGTTGGTGAGTGGAATTCACAAGCCATTATGATACTTTTAAATACTATATTTGCTATTATAGGTGGTGGTTTGGCGTGGACATTGGCTGCTAAGTGGAATGGTGAGGAAGAGAAAACAGGAAGCTTATTGAATGGCATTATTGTTGGTCTTGTGACGAGTACAGCAGGAGTTGGGTATCTCTTAACTTGGCAATTATTAGCTGTAACATTCTTTGCATCCCTCTTCACCTACTTTGTAACGGATTACGTTGCGAAAGCTTTTGCCATTGATGATGTCGTTTCCTCCTTTGGAATGAATGGTATTGGGGGATTGTTGGGAAGTTTAGGAGTTGGTCTCTTTAAATTATCACATATGCCAGTTCAACTGTTAGCATTAGCTACCACAATTCTTTTGTCAATTATAATGACCTATATCATATCTAAAGCGATTTTTAGAAAATAATAAATAAGGTTGAGATGTACATCTCAACCTTATTTATTATTAGACTTCCTGCGAAACAAAATATGATACAATAGTTCTATGAATTATGAAGCAAGCAAAC